>JAKPXU010000097.1 GCA_029571905.1 Acidobacteriota bacterium
CCTTGTAGGCACGATAAATTTACTCGAAGCTATAAGAGAGCTCCACCTTAATCCCAGGATAGTCATAGCCAGCTCTGGCGAAGCTTATGGCCTGGCCTTTGCGGATGAACTGCCGATGAAAGAAAGCTCTCTGTTCAGACCCCTTAATCCCTTCGGAGTCAGCAAGGCCGCCCAGGACATGCTGGGTTTCCAGTATTTCAAGAGTTATAATTTGAAAATAATCAGAGCCCGTCTCTTCAGCCTCGTTGGCCCCAGACAACCCGAGTATTGTTTTATATCTGGCCTGGCCAAACAAATTGCAGAGATTGAAAAAAAGAAAAAGGATCCAATTATTTATGCCGGCAATCTGGAAAATAAAAGAGATTACACCGATGTCAGAGACCTGGTCCGGGCCCTCTGGCTGATCGCTGAAAAAGGAGAGGAAGGAGAAGCCTATAATCTTGGTTCGGGTCAGGCCTGGTTCGGAAAGGAGATATTGAAAACTTTACTGGGTATGACCAGAGCCAAGATTGTCGTCGAAACTGAAGAGAAGCGCCTCCGGCCGGCCGATCCGCCAATTCTTCTGGCCGATATCAATCGCCTGGTCAAATTAACTGGCTGGAAACCTCAGATCAATTTGAAGCAATCACTTCTTGATGTTTTAAATTACTGGCGAGAGGAAATTTAAAAGTCTTTCCAGCCAGCAGCTGACTGAAATTTATCTAGTTTTTTTTATGTCAAGCTCGAGTTGGTTTTCCTGGATGAGTTTCCTCTCATCTTCTATCGATTTAAGAAGTTCCGGCGTTACATCCCCGGTTGGATATTGACCGTCAAAGCAGGCAGTACAGAAATATCTTAGTTTCGGATTTTCCATTCTGATAGCTCTTTTAAGATTGTCCAGCGTCTGGTAAATAACCTCATCGGCACCGATGCGGCGGGCCACCAATTTTTCATCCGCATCTCTGGCCACAAACTCCGTCTTGGTCTGCATGTCTATCCCATAAACGCAAGGATAGCGGAGTGGCGGTGAGTAAGAAGCAAAATAAACTTTTTCTGCTCCACATTCTCTGATCATTTCAACAATGGCTCGAGAGGTGTTTCCTCTGACAATACTGTCGTCAACCAGCAGAACTTTCTTATCCTGAATTTCCGAGCAGATGGGATTCAGTTTCTGCCGGACAGAACTCTGCCTTTTGGCTTCAGCTGGCATAATAAAAGTCCGGCCGATATAACGGTTTTTGACCAGGGCCTCGCTATATTTAAGCTTCAGCCGCCGGGCAATCTCAATGGCCGCATCCCGGGCTGAATCAGGAACAGGCACCACCACATCGATGTCTAAATTTTTCTTCTTAATCTCCCCGGCCAGCAAGCGCCCCAGATTGACCCGGCTCTTATAGACATTCACCCCATCAATTACCGAATCAGGCCGGGCAAAATAAACCCATTCAAAAAGACAGGGAGTGTGTTTTTTCTGAACTATTCGCCGCCGATGCAGCTGGCGGTTACGATCGATAAAAATAACTTCACCTGCTTCTATATGCTCTATCTCATCAAAGCCCATAAGATTAAGACTGACCGTCTCTGAGGCAAAAGCATAAGACGGTAACAGGCCGTCTTTCCGCCGGCCGAAACTCAGAGGCTTAATGCCATAGGGATCGCGGAAAGCAACCATACCCTGTTCAGCGATATAAGCTACAGTGGCATAACTGCCTTTAACTCGCCTGTAAACCCCGGCCACCGCTTTAAAGATGTTTTCGGGTACAATGGTTTCTATGCGCTGTTCTTCCAGTTCCTGGGCAAAAATATTAAGGATAACTTCGGCATCACACTCAGAGTTAAGCAGCCGTTGATGCTTTTCAAATAGTTCCTTTTTAAGCTGTTTATAATTGATGACATTCCCGTTGTGAGCCAGAACGATGCCGAAAGGAGAATTAAGCATAAAGGGCTGGGCGTCTTCCTGGCCGCCGCCGCCGACCGTCGGATAACGGGTATGCCCGATGCCAATATGGCCTTTTAGCTGGGCAGCCTCTTCCGGGCCAAAAATGTCCATAACCAGGCCGCCGCCCTTTTTCTCATGAAATTTGCCGTCGTAAGTAATAATGCCGGCTGCATCCTGGCCGCGGTGCTGAATAGACAGCAATCCCTGATAAAGGTCATGGAAAACTTCGTCATTAGCCCAGATACCGATCACACCACACATTAACAGAAAATCCTTATTTGAGCAATATATTATAGCAAATAGCTGTCTTCTTTTAAATAAATGGAGACTCGAGAGGCAGCCAGCCACTCTTTCCTGGATCAAATTCCAGTCAAGCTGAGGCCAGGAAAAAGTTATCCATTGAGCCCCGACTTCTTTCTCCTGGAGCTCATCCTCTCCAAAAAATTAACCCAGAATTAACAATTCTTTCACTCATTCTTTACTTTCGCCTCCTATACTTCTCATCTGAAAAAGCCCGAGACCTGGCCAGGCGCCGGTCAAAGTCCGGGCTAAAAATTCATTGATCAGGAGGAAAAATGAATCCAAAGAGAAAGATTCAAGGAGGCAGAAAGCCTGTTCTGGCCGGCTGGCTGCTTATTCTGGCCATCGGCCTGCTCGGGCCAGGAATAAGCCAGGCTCAAGCTCAGCAAAAATTTTCAGGTACAGTCTTTTTCGACTACACTTTTTATCTCTCAGATAAAGGCCCCATTACCACTCCCCCTGGAGACAACCCCAATTTCAAAAACAATTTCATGCAATTCCGACGCGTATATTTCCGTTATGATAACAAGATCAACAACAATATCAGTTTCCGTTTGACACTCGACGGCGATACAGTCAAAGCCACTGATGCCGGGTCGAAACCTGATGACAAATTCCGCCCTTTCCTTAAGCACATGTATCTTCAGATTAGTGAGCTCATCCCTGATGCTGACCTTAAGGTCGGCATGGCAGATACCATCACTTTCAAGCTGGCCGAAGACCGCTGGGGTTACCGCAGTGTGGCCAAGACCCTGCTGGATGGTTATAAGGATATTACCGGCAAGGAGATTGATGCCACCAGTGCTGATCTTGGTGTCAGCCTCACCGGGAAAATTGCCAGGCCGGTGCGCTATGGCTTGATGCTAACTAACGGAGCCGGCTATTCCCATCCAGAGGGCGACAAATATAAGAAACTCATGGGGCAGCTCCACCTTATCCCTCTGCCGGGTCTGTCAGTTGTTGGTTACGTTGATTATGAGAAGCAGGAAGAGGGGGCTAAGGCTTTAACCTACAAAGGGGATCTGTTCATTGAATCTATCCCCGGCTTGATTCTGGGAGCCGAATACTTTGTTTACCGGAACGATAAGAATCTGGTCGAAGGACAGCGTTCTGACCGGTCAGGTTTTTCAGTCTTCGGACGCTATAACCTGATTTCTGACAAGCTAAATGTCTTCGCCCGTTTTGACCGTTATGAACCCGACGACCTGATAAATGATGATCAAATTTCACTGGTTATTGCTGGTTTGGACTGGGCTCCGATGAATAGCAGCTTTAAACTTCAGCCCAATATCTGGGTTTATGACTATCAAGACCCTCTTAAGAAAAATGATGTGATTTTTAATCTGACTTTTATGATGGCTT
>JAKPXU010000099.1 GCA_029571905.1 Acidobacteriota bacterium
AGAAGTTGCGACTGGCTTTTGAGACTGTAGAAGACCTTAAAAAGGCCTCAGAAAAAGAACTGGGCAGAGTGGTCGGCTCAAAACTGGCTAAAACCATAAAACAAGTCCTGAGTGAACATCACTAAATCAATTTTTATTCTACCCTTAACAGGATTTTTTTTCGATCAATTCCAGCTATCTGGAACTTCCATTTAAAGCAGGATTTCTACTGTCCTGCCACGGAGAACCAGATCGGGGTATAAAAGGGGTTAAAATCAGAGCAGGCCGGGGTTGAATCCAACTTTCAAAATAAAGAAGAAACCAGACGAATGAGCCAGCTGACCACCACGGCCGCACTGAGGTTTAAGACTACCGACATCAGAGCTACTTTTTTCCCCAGCTCTTTCCAGAGAATGCTCAGGGTAGACAGGCAGGGAATAAAAAAAGTAACAAAAGTCACGAAAGTCAAAAGCTGCGTTCTGGTGATGGCAGCCATTAACTGGCCATAGCCAACACCGAGAGCCTGAAACATCATCAAGAGCGACAGCTCTTTTCGCAGGAAACCAAAAATCAGAGTGACTCCGAGGCTCTGGGGCAGCCCGAGCAGACCGCTAACCAGCGGGGAAAGAATAGCATTAATCACACGATCAAACTGGAGATAGCTCAAGAAACTTAGCAAAACACTGCCCGCAATCAAAATCGGCCAGGCAAAACTGACAAATTCCTTCAGATTAAAATAAATTTTTTGCCAGATGCTTTTTAGAGAAGGAACTTTTAAAGAAGGTATCTCCAGAATCAGTCCAGGAGAATCATATTTAAACCACCTTTTCAGAATCAGAGCTAAAATAGCAATGACAAAAAAATTAAAGAAATAAAAACCAAGAGCCCACCAGGGACCCAGCAAAAAAGCAATCAGAGCCAGAATGATGGTCGTTCGGGCAGCACAAGGGACAAACGGAATAAGCAGAGCAGTCACAATCCGGTCCCGGCGTGACTCTAAAATGCGGGTTGCCATGATCGCTGGCACATTGCAGCCAAAGCCAAGAATAAACATCGGGACCGACTTGCCGTGAAGGCCAAGCCGGTGCATAAAAGCGTCCAGCAAAAAACTGGCCCGGGCCAGATAGCCAGCATCTTCCAGAAACCCCATCAGAAAAAGAAGCGGAATAAAATAAGGAAAAACAATAGCTATTCCACCGCCAATCCCCTGCACCAGTCCGATCAGTAATTCGGCCAGCAGGCTGTGACCAAACTGGTTCTCGATGGTCGATTTGATGGTTTCCCAGGGCTGGAGCAACCAGGTCTCCAGAGGACTGCCGACCTTAAAAATCAGATAAAACATACCAGCAAAAATGACCAGCAAAAAGAAATAGCCCAGCACTGGATCCATAATTAAATTGTCCAGTTTATCAATCGCACTGATTTTAGGACGGGTTACCCGACAGCAATCTTCAAATATCTTCAGGGCTAAATGATGACGTTCAGCCGAAATAACTTCATAAGCAGGAGCATCCCTCAGAGCCGAAATTTCCTGACGCAGGCGATCCAGTTCCCGCTTGAAGGCCAGATTATGTTCAGAGATAAATTTATCAACCGCCAGAGTCTCACCTTCGATAGCCTTTATAGCTGTAAAGCGCTTGTTGGCTACAACAGGAAAATCTTCTGGCAGAATGTCCATGACCTCTGCTATTCTTTTTTCCACCTCTCTGGAATAATGGGGGGCAGTCGGGCGAATTTTCAATTTCAGGGCATTTTCTATCGTTGCCATTAAATTGTCTGTCCCAAAGCCGCGAGTAGCCACTGTTTTGACCACCGGCACACCCAGCTTTTTTTCCAACTCCTCAGGGTTAATGGTTATTCCCTTTTTTCTGGCCAGGTCTATCATATTGAGGACAACAACCATTGGATATTCCAGCTCGAGAAGTTCCAGGGTGAGCTCCAGGCTGCGGCCTAAAAGAGAAGCATCAATCACATTAACAATCAGATCAGGTTTTTCTTTGAAAATGTGGGTTAGAACAACTTTTTCCTGAGGTTCATGGGGAGATAAAGAATACGTTCCAGGTAGATCAACAATAGAATAAATTTTCCCTTTCCAGAGCACCTCGCTGTGAACATGAGTAACAGTTGTGCCTGGAAAATTAGAAGTCTGAGCCTTATAACCAGCAATGGAATTAAAAAGAGTCGATTTCCCGCAGTTGGGCTGCCCGATAAAAACGATGACCGGAACTTTATCGTTCATCGCCAGTGGCGACTTCCACCGTTATTTTCTGGGCTATACCCCGGCCCAGGGCTATCCTGGTATCAGTCGTCAAATTTTTAACCAGGACCGGCCCGTTCATCAGAGCCTCATTTTCCAGAGTAACAAGGTCACCAGGATGAAAACCAAGAGATAGTAACCGGCGGTGAAGCCCCTGACCGCCTCTTATCTCTACAATCTTCAATATCTCA
>JAKPXU010000119.1 GCA_029571905.1 Acidobacteriota bacterium
TGGATGATTTTTTATCAGGCCCCATTCGCTCTTACTAAGAGGTCCCGGTTTATTCAATATTTCAGAAGGCACAGCCACTTTGCCCACATCATGAACCATGGCCGCCAGGCTCAAGCCATCAATCATCTCAGCAGCTAGCCCCATATCAAGACCTATAGCTCGAGCCAGACCAGCCACTCTTCTTTGATGGCTACCGGTATAAGGATCCCTGGCTTCAACCAGTTTGTTTAAAGCCTCAATAATAGCGCCAAAGGTTTTCTTTAATTTTTCCAGCCCATCTTTCAGTTGTTCACCAAGCCTCTGGCGATCGAGCCCATGGTGGAGAATAGCCAGAGTGGAGGGTGAGCCTTTGTAATCAATGACCGCCACTTCGGCTTCAACCGGAATTTCCTGGCCATTTTTGTTAAGAACTGTCAGCTCCAGCAGACTACACTCTCCGGGCTGTCCTGGCTGAGAACTATCAGGCCCGAATATTTTTTGGGCAGTCTCGAGGGTAAAAACTTTCTCGACCGGGACATCGACCATTTCATCCGGACTATATCCGAGAATCCAGCGAGTAGCCCCGTTGGCAAATTCAATTTTGCCCTGCCGAGCAATAAAAATAGCTGACCTACCCTGGCTGTTTAAGTTCTGATTAAAAGATTCTGAAGTTTCAAGATATTCGAGAATCTCATCTTGAACCTCTTTTTTCCCTCTGGCCAATTTTCTTTTATCTCCTCAGGCTTTTTCTGCCGCCTTAATTCCCGCGCCCCTTTCCATCCGCCGATTTTTTGAAATTTTATTATAAATTTTGTCAACTAGCAAGTAATTATTGACATTTTTTTATAAAAAATAGCCAATTTTAGTCAAGCAGTTTTTCTTTTGGGCAGGAATTTTTCTGCCAGCTGGTTCAGTTCTCTGGTAAGCAGGAGCTGTCAGTAGCCATTGCTTGTCTGCTACTTCTGATCCGCCGGTGGCTGGCCATTGATATTCCGTCTAAGCCGGGTTCGCACAAACTTACGATTCAGGTCGATGGCAGGAGTTGACTGGTGGTGCCAAATCTACCAGGGCAGTTTTTTCTTGACTTTAAAAATAAGAAGAATTAATATTTTTATTTAGTTAGCAGACCAGGAAAATGGCCTGCCGAGGGAAGGTTATTAATTTTTAAAGAATGAAAAATGAGGGATAATTTTTTTCTCTTTTTCCTATTTTTGTCTGATCGTCAATTATGATTGTTTATATGATTTGAAGTGAGGGAGGTTTATCATGCCACTTACCACCTGGCTTATCATCATCGGGGCCATCATTGTTTTTCTGGTTTTAGTTGGCCTTCTTCTAT
>JAKPXU010000122.1 GCA_029571905.1 Acidobacteriota bacterium
CCGGCTATCTTTATCCTCGAGTTTAATCATAAAAAATTTCGGTTTTATTTTTCTGTCATTTACATAACTCAGGCTTTGATTGTTACGGGTGATGACCAGTTTTCGGTCAGGTGACAGATAAAAATTGGTGATCTGGTCGCGGTTTTCTGTTAGCCGGTGCCATTTTTTTTCTTTAAGGCAATAGATAAAGAGTCTCTGTGGAATCAGATGTTCCTGATCTTCAAAAATGATTGAATCATCTTTCTTTTCTTTTTCGTTAATTTCTTTTAAGGTTTTACCTTCACGGGCCAGAATCAGGAGATGATGGTCATCAAGCCAGGCATAATTAATCAGGCCAAACTCCAGGTCTGTAACTTTTACCGGCTCTCCGCCGCGGACATCGAGCAGCCATAACTGCTGACCGCTGGCTGCCCGGTCAGCTTCATCCTGGCTATCTTCCTTACGCCCGGAAAGAAAGGCTATTTGCTGCCCGGAAGGGGAAAAGCGTGGCCGGCTCTCAGAATTATGCCCCCTGGTCAGCTGAATAATCTGGCTATCCTTAGACTGTCCGGTTAGACTTAGAAAGAGATGTGAAACGCGATTGTCTTTTTCTTGATCAGGCACATTTTTTACCCAGACAACCATCTGACCGTCAGGTGATATGTTGAAATCAGCTGCTCTTTCCTGATTGACAACATCATCGATTGTCCAGAGAGTTGGGGTAACTTTTTTTTCTTGCGACTGCAGAGAACAGGTTAGAACAAAAATAAAAACAAAGGTCAACAGGAGACAAGCCTTCCGGCGATTTATTTCCATTGAACCTCCTCAGTGGTTAATTTCTTTTTATGAGTATATCTGATCAGCCGAAAATTTCCAGAAGAATTTTGGTTGACTTGAAAGGAAGTAGCTTTTAGGGTATTTTTAGTTCCTTAATCTTAACCTTATGAATTCAGGACTATGAATAAAAAAAGAGCAAGGTGGTTGTGGCTGGCCTTAATGGCTATTCTGCCCCTGCTGATTATTTCGGTTAAATTGTCTGTTTCTGCCGCCGCCAGAAACCTGGTGATCAACCTTCAAGATAAAAAAATATCCGAGCTCAGTCCGGAGGGATTGACTCTGTCTTTTTACCCGGCTATCAAAAATAATTCCGATCGAACCTATGTCCTGGCCTCTTACTCCTACCGGGTCCTGATCAACAGCCAGAACTTTTTTGAACAGCAGGTTTCTCCTGATGAAGAGGTTACCATCCCGGCCAGGCAGGCCATTGGCCTCCACTTCCCTGTTAAAATTAGCTATCAATATCTGACTCCTGTGCTGCCCGAAGGGCAGAAACAGGCCAGCTGTTTGGTTACAGGCGAAATGTACTTCAGAAACGAAAAAAATAAAATAGAAAAAGTCCCATTTAGCTTTTCCATGGAATTTCCTGTCTTCGAATTTCCTGAGATTACTATTCTGCCTCTGGCTGTCAAAGATCTAACTCTGGGTGGAGCTGAATTCACCTTCAGTTTTCAACTGAAAAATCCCAATCCCTATGATTTATTGATCAAAGACCTCCATCTGGAGCTGCGTTTGGGAAACCGCCCCATTTATCAGGGATCACTGCCGGGCGATAAAGCTCTGGAGCCGGGCGGATTCAAAACCTTCCAGATTCCGTTGATGCTTGATTTTTTTGAAATGGGCCGGGAGCTCCGGGATAACCTGGAAAACGAACTGGTGCCCTTTGTTTTAAAAGCTGATATTGGTGCCGATTCCGCCTGGGGCTGGCTGGCTTTCAGTTTAGAAAAATCTGATTCAGTCAAAAAAGAAAAGGTTCGATAAACCTCTCATCGGCTGCGACCAATGGTAACTGCCATCATCGTCACTTATAACCGTTCTCGATTTCTATCTGATGCTATCGAGTCTGTACTGGCTCAGACTTATTTCAACAAAAATCTGGCCGATTGGGAGCTGCTGATCATAGATGATGGTTCAACAGATGATACCGGACTGCTGGTCAGTCGCTATCTCCAGGTTGTGCCCGATATTCGATATTATTGTGAACCTCACCGGGGGGTGAGTGCAGCCCGCAACCGGGGTCTGGCCGAAGCCCGGGGAGATTTTATAGCCTTTCTTGATTCAGATGATCTGTGGTTGCCTTCGAAGATAGAAGTTCAGATGAGCTATCTGCGGGCCTTCTCCTCTGCTCCTTTTTGCCTGACGGAAGAAATCTGGATAAGACAGGGCAAACGGGTCAATCAAGCCAGAAAGCATCAGAAGCCCTCTGGTTATATTCTGGAAAGAGCCTTATCACTCTGTCTTCTAAGCCTGTCGTCTGCTCTGTTCCGGCGGCAACTGCTCGATGAAGTTGGTTGGTTTGATGAAACTCTTCCCGTCTGCGAGGATTATGATCTTGGTCTGAGAATTGCCCTGCGCTATCCCTATTATTACCTGTCGTCACCGCTTATTATTAAAAGGGGAGGACATGCTGATCAGCTGTCCAGAAAATACTGGGGAAACGACCGCTGGCGGGTGATGGCCATGCTCAAGGCGCTGTCCACCGGTCCTGATGAGCCGACAGCTACCTTGATCAAAGAGGAAATTAAAAGAAAAGCTACCATTCTGGCTAAAGGCTTTAGAAAAAGGGGTGAGCTTAGCCAGGCTGAATATTATGAGAATATTATCAATTCCGTAACGATTTAATTTTTTACCCGATTAAAAAATCTGCCGGGCCCGGTTTTTGTTCCGGAGCCCGGCAGCTAGATGGATAGTGGAAATGGAGAGCTTAGTTATTAAAACCAGTAATTTATCCCGGCGACCAGGGCATAACCGCTCAAATCAAAATTTTCAAATCCCTCAAAAGCGTCGCGGAAAGCGGGCTTTAAAAACTGATAGCGAAAGTTAAGATCGAGAGTAACCTGTCTGCCCAGGGGAATCATGACGCCAGCAAAAACATTGGAGCCAAAAGAAACGCGTTTTGATTCACTTGCGTAAGTATAATAGACAGGATAAATAGTTACCTCACCCAGTTGTTCATCTTCGAGGATATAAGGATCAGAAAAGTCAATCATATCGCCGCTGAGCTTGACAGACCAGAAATAAATCCCCAATCCTCCGCCAAAATAGGGAACAAAACGTACCTGTCGGCCGAGAGGAGTAACTTTCAAGGATACCTGCAGCGGGGTTTGAGACACACTGAAAGAGTGGAGAATCAGGTCGCCATAAGGATAATATTCCGCCGGCAGGGCGAAGTCCATATCTTCTATTGTATACAATGACCAATCCTTGTAATAACCGGCTTTATCCCGGCTGTAAAAATCCAAGGAGAAGACCAGACTGAACTGGCGGTTAAGAAACAGCTCATAAGCCAGGCCCAGCATGCCTGTTTGATAATCTGACTTTTTAAGGGTCATATTGTCAAATTCAATTTTCCAGAGGCTATCTTCTCCACCACTTGTTCTGGGAACGAAATAACCATAGCGGAAAGTAAAGATATCAGCCGAAGCTGCAGCTGGAAGGAGCATCAAGCCAATTAACACGATGACCAGTTTCTTGTTCATTTTCACCTCCTCACCTGGCTATTATAGCAAATTTCGTGCCAGCCAGAATAGCTGTTATTCACTGCCTGATTGTTCTTTTTTGGCGACAGCTGTCCCTTTTTCAGGCTTGTCAGCGGGTTAAAGTTGGACTATTTTAAGAAAAAGAGATTATGGCTGGCCCTCGCGGGGCTGGAGTGAGGTGATTGGCGTGGCCAGAATATTCAGACTGGTTGAGTCAAGACTCAAAGATGAGGAAGAAAAGCTTTTGGCTGCAATATTAAACCAGGGAGAGCTCCTCATCTTCCCGACTGAAACTTTTTATGGGCTGGGGGGATTGGCTATCTTTCCAGCTGTTCACGAAAAAATTTTTGAGCTCAAGGGCCGTCAAGCCGAAAAACAGTTACCTTTTTGTGCTTCAGATCTTGATATGGTTCTGCAATTTATAGATGAACCGCCCTCCCTGTTTTTTAGCCTGGCCAGAGTCTTCTGGCCCGGACCGCTGACTCTCGTCCTGCGAGCCAGAGAAGGAGTTCTGCCCGGGCCCCAAAAGACTCTGGCTGTTCGAGTTCCTTCTCCGGCCTGGCTGAGACAGCTCATTAAAAGAGCTGGTTCCCTCTTGATTTCAACCAGTGCTAACCTTAGTGGCCAGCCGCCCCTTTCTTCCTTTGATGATGTTTACCGGCTTTTTGCCGATCGGGTTGAGTTTTTTATTGACGGTGGGAAAACAACAGGGGACCTGCCTTCAACAATCGTCGATTTAACCGGGTCAAAAGCCATCTGCCTCAGAGAGGGAAAAATTCCTCTGGCCGAACTGTCACCATTCCTATCTGAAGGTAAACTATAGGCTAATTCTGATCTATTTGACTTTTGTTCCGGGCGGAAGCTCCCGGTCAAAGAACGGGATGATGGCTCGGCCGTCAACCTCAGCCGCCAACAGCATTCCCTGAGATTCAATTCCCCTGATGACAGCCGGCTGCAGGTTGGCAATAACGATAAATTCTTTGTTCAACAAATCTTCTGGTGAATAGGTTTCTGCCACTCCAGCGATGATCTGTCTCTGTTCAGTTCCAAGGTCAATCTGCAACTTTAAGAGCTTTTTGGTTCCCTCTACTCTTTCGGCGGCTATGACTCTGGCTACTCTCAAATCCATCTTCTTAAATTCGTCATAGGTTATATAGTCCATCTTTTTCTCCTTAGTCTCCATTTCTGCACTGGCCGGTGGCTGTTTTTTGACGTTGTCACCTTCGCCCATAAACTCTTCCAGATCAATTCTCGGGAAGATAGCTTTAGTCCGGTTGATCTGGCGAACAGGTTGAAAATCATAAAACTTGAGTTCGGAGGTTAGCAGCCTGGCCGGCTTTCTGTCCTCACCCAGCAATTCCCAGATTTTTTCGGAAGTCTGGGGCATAACCGGGTAAAGAAGGTAGCTGGCCCCCCTTATCGAACAGACAGCCTGAAAAATGACTCTGGCCAGCCTGTCCCTTTTTTCCAGCTGCCCGGCCAGTTTCCAGGGTTCGTTATCGGCCAGATATTTATTAACAATATTAAGGAAAAACCAGACTTCTTCCAGAGCTCGGTTCAGGGCATGGTCATCATAGAGGTCATAGACCTTATTTTTAGTATCTTCAAACTGCCTGGCCAGTTCCCGGTCGGCTTCAGTTTCTTCGGCCAGAGAAGGGAGC
>JAKPXU010000125.1 GCA_029571905.1 Acidobacteriota bacterium
CAAAAATGGCCAGGTCATCAGCGCTGGAAAAGAGGCCAGCGTTGCCGGAGATACCTCCTTGCAGACGGGCCAGCGGGTCATGCACAATGCCGCGCAGCGGCTCTCCGTTGATTACCTCGGTCGGAACACATCTGCTTTTTAGTTGAGGCGGCGGATTGAACATAGTATCTTTCATCTTTAGAGGTAAGAAAATGTTTTTCTGACAAAAATCAGCCAGATTCTCGCCTGAAACCAGTTTAACAATCTGAGCCAGAGTAATATAGTTCAAGCAGCTATAAACAAACCTCTGGCCTGGTGGTAATTCCTTTCTGAGAGCAGCAATATGCCTGACCAGATCCTCAGTAGAACATGGCTGGCCATATTTTGAGGCTACTTCCTCAGGATCGGTATAAGGAGGCAGGCCAGAGGTGTGGGTCAACAGGTGAAAAAGCCTGGCCTCCTCAGCCGGGAAACCTCCTTCTTTTATATAGGGGACAAACTCTGGAATATAGGTGCTGACCCTATCCCAGAGTCTCAATTTTCCTTGCTCAACTAGAATCATTATAGCCGTAGCCGTGGCCACTGGCTTGGTAACAGAAGCCAGGTCGAATAACATATCAATTTTCATTGGTTCAGCCACCGGCACAAGCTGGCTCTGGCCATAAGCCTTCCTCCAGACAATTTTTCCCTGTCTGACAACCAGGATGACCGCTCCTGGAAAATCATGACGATTTAAGCTTTCAGCCATAAGTCGGTCCAGGGCAGCCAGCCGCTGAAAGTCCATCCCAACCTCTTCCGGTCTGGACAAAGGCCAGGAAGACTCGGCCAGAGCTGTTCCCGAAATCAACAAGATCATTAAAAAAACGAGAAAAACCTTGAGTCTGTTTTTCATTTTAATCCCCTTATTATTTTTGGTCAGGGCCGGTTTTCCAGATTAAACCATCCTGACGGATGTGCCACTTGTGTCCATCTTTGCCAGTATAGATGGCCTCAAATAAATTTTCGGTAGCCATTATCACTGGTGGGTAGCTGTAGTTTTTAACCTTTAATTGCTTGTCCCTGGTTAAATTAAGATCTTCCAACCTTTCTGCCCATTTTCCTTGTTCTGAATATAATTTTCTCTGACGATAATATATTTTCCTTAAAGCCCATTTGACTTCAGCTTCCTGGTCCTCATCACAGTATTCTTTAGCCCGGCCAGCTTCAGTCGCCGTAAACTGAACATAGCCCCACATTTCAGGATAATGAATGTTGATCAGACCCTGAGGCGCCCAGGTCCAGTTGTCTTCGGGCAGATCACGGCCAGTAGTCGGGTCTTTTTCTTTCTGATAAGAACTATCAACTGTTTTAACCCGGTATTCCACTCTGGAAAAATTTATTCGCCAGGACTCTCCAGGCTCCGGCCTTTTTTTAAGAGGACTGGCCTCTTTCAGGACTTCCCATGGCATGGCTATTTCCACCGACCAACCCTTATCTTTATCTCTCGGATCATTGAGGGTTCCATTGACAGCTACCGCTGTCTTTAACCCTTGAATATCCCAGCTGTGGATAGCTGGGCCTCCATCCCGGTAGGGTTTAACGAGCAGTAAATCCCAGACAGTATTTAGAGCATTTATCTCCAGCTCATAATAGAGGTGGCTATCCCCATCCGGATCAATGAAAACTTCAAAGTCATTGTCCTGATAAATTACTGAATCCCTTTTGGTCAGGGTAGCCCAGACATGAGGCTCTTCTAGTTCGGCTCCAATATAAAAATAATCGTTATCCCAGAGGAGCTTGACTCTGGTTTTGTACCTTGGTTTTGGCTTGCTCTTACCCTGGATATCCATAAAATCTTCCGACCAGTAGACTTTTTTCCAGGCATCTTCTTCCAGTCGACCATCAATATTTAATGGCTGTGAGGTGCGAAAACACATATAATAGCGAGACACGGGCGATATAGCAGGTTCTTCTACTCGATATAACAGATCAGGCTTAAGCGGACCGCTCAAAGGCAAAAAGCTACTAAAAATAATCAGAATCATGGCTAATTTGTCTTTCATCTACTGTCCTCCACTCAATTTTATTCATTAATAAATTCTATCGGTGGTGTTGGTTATTACCAGGCTGTTATTTTACTCAAAACTGAAAGACTTTTAAACCAGCCGTTCTTTCTTTTTCATTCTAATATTGGATTTATGGTTTAATTATTTGTTTGAATTTTTCCTCAAAAACTTATAATAATATATCTTAAGGTCATGATCGAACCTGATATCAACAATAGGCTCCAGTCAGGAGTCAAACTTGACTCTCGATTCCTTGATAAGAGATGTTCTGATGAAAAGAAAGAACGAACGGTTTATAAACAGTCAACAGGTTACCTGATCAGGACAGGCTTTGAGTCTGAGCGGATGGAGTCAAGTTTCAGACTGAGAAATTTTGATCATTCGGGTGATAGTTCTCCGCCTGATAGGTTTTAAGGCAGCTTATATTATATTTTTTAGGACTTAATTCAGATAAACATATATCTTAAATAATCAGCCAGAAAGGAGTTAAAAATGGCTAATTTTGAAAATTCTAAATGGGCACCCGGGCAAATGCGTTATTTTCTCCATGACAGGAGTTTTGAGATGTTTGAAGCCCAGGCCAAGACTTATGCTGCCACCAGATCTGCTTATTATGCCAGTTTCCTCTGCTTTGAGGGAATTAGATATTTCTGCCGCCGTAATGAGAAAGGCAAACTTGAACTTATCTTTGTTAACCTGGACCAGAATCTGGAGCGTTTTCGTCAGAGCATGGCATTTAACCTGAGCCGCCAGCAGCAATATCTTGTGCCTACCAGAGAAGAACTCGAGGACATCTTCATCAATAAATATTTTTCTCATCCTGCCCTCCAACCATACCTGGAAGAAATGGCAGAAAAAGGTGTTCAGGGCTATCTGCGGCCATTCACTCTGGACGAAGAACACTCAATGGGTGTGAGCTTCCCCAATTTTCCGGCGATCAGAGCTGTAACTTGTATGTATGATCGTTATCTCGGTGAACCATTTACCGGAATCGTTATTCCCAATCTGGTCAGAGCCCTTGGTGCTAATGGAACAGGCTGCTTGAAACTTGGAGTCAATTATTTAATAAGTATTAAAGCTCTGGATGAAGCTAAAAGTCTGGTACCAGAAGCAGCTGCTGTTCTCTTCCTTGATGACAAACCACATCTGCCAATTGAACAAAGAGAGATTACTGAATGGGACTCTTCCTGTTGCCTGTTAGCTTTGAAGGACGGAACAGTAGTCAAGATACCGGAAAGCAATTTAATCCTGCCTTCTGTCACCATTAAAGGCATGGTAGCGATCCTGAAGAGCCAGAAAGTTAAAGTCGAAGAAAGGCCTTTTACTTTTGGTGAACTTTATGAGCGGGTCAAAAAAAATGAACTGGTAGCAATAGCCAGTGTAGGGACTGCCGGTATTCTTAATCGCGCAGAAAAACTGGTCCTGGTCGATAATAATTTAAATATTGTCGGCGAGCACCAGCCAATAAAGACTCACCCCCTCTATGATCAGCTGAGAAATATTCGCGAATATTACTGGGATGTTTACCGGGGGAAAGCTGAACCGCTGCCTGAGTTGAAACTTTTTAGATACGAAATCGGCTGAGCGTTTATTTAATTCCAGACATAGGAGCTGGCCATCATGCTTAAAAAACATCCGAGGGCTCTGGTCTATATTTTCTTTACTGAAATGTGGGAGAGAGTTGGATTCTATACGTTAATGGCTATTCTTGTTCTTTATATGGATAAGATACTCGGCTGGCCTGACTCGAAGAAGGGAGATTGGTATGGCCTTTTTCTGGCCCTTTGTTATTTTTTCCCCCTGGTTGGCGGTTATTTAGGAGATAGGCTTTTTGGCCGGATAAAAACTATTCGAACTGGTGCCGTTCTGATGGCTATTGGCTATGTAGGACTGGCTTTATCTTCGGCTAATCAGGTCACGACCTTTCTACTTGGACTTCTGTTAATCGCTATTGGTACTGGCATTTTTAAAGTCAACATGGCCGTCATGGTCGGCAATATTTACAAAAATCAACCAGAACTTAAGGATGCGGGCTTTAATATCTATTATATGGGGGTCAATCTTGGAGCGATGATTGCCCCCATCATTGCTACCGTGAACAGCGCCATTTTTCACAGCTATCACCTATCCTTCTGGGTGGCGGCTGTCGGCCTGATTCTGGCTCTGGTCATTTTTCAGGCGGGAAAAACGCTACTGACTCCAGTTGATGATTCTAATATCAGGCTGGCCGGAAAACTTAATACAGAAAAAGGGCAGCAAAATAACAAGGAGACAGCGGCTCAGAAAGTTGCTCAAAAAAAGGATATCTCTTCCCTGGATGCCAGTGCCCCGGGAAGGGACTTTAATTATATTCAAGGCGAAAAGCAAGAACAAGATTTTTCCGATCGCATTTTGACTCTTTGCCTTCTTTTCACCATAGTCATCTTGTTCTGGGTAGCCTTCTATCAGAATGGCTTTGCCCTGACCCTGTTTGCCGCTCGATCAACTGTCATCAAAAACTGGTTGAGGCCGGAAACCTATCAGTTCTTTGAACCATTTTTTATTCTGGTTTTAACCCCGTTTCTACTGTCAATTTTTAATAACCTCCGCCAGAATGGTCGGGAGCCATCAACGCCTAAAAAGATTTTTTATGGTTTAAATTTTATGATTCTGGCCATGCTGATTATGGTTCTAGCCTGTCTTCAGGGAGGTAATAAAGATCAGAATATTATGTCGCCCCTGTGGCTGATTGGCACCTATTTTGTTGTCACCATAGCCGAAATCCTGATTTCACCCATGGGACAATCTTATGTCTCCAAGGTAGCTCCAGAGAAAATCAGGGGTTTAATGATGGGCGGTTGGTTCGTAGCCACCGCTATTGGCAGTTACGGCAGCGGGCTGCTGGGTAAGCTATACAGCCGCTTCCCTCACCACCAATATTTTCTGCTGCTGGCGTGCTTGCTGGCAGTGGCAGCCATACTGGCTCTTTTCTCGATGAAAAAACTGGAAAAATACGGACAATAATATAAAACACGGAGGATAATACAATGCTCAAAAAAGAGGCTTTAATCAGGGAAAAAACAGAACAGGCAGTCAACATACTCAAAGAAACAGGAATTGATTGCTGGATAACTTTTACCAGAGAGAGCGAAATTTGTGGTGACCCGACGCTGGTTTTCCTGGCTCCTGGCCATGTCACCTGGCATTCAGCTTTTATCATCAGCTCTGATGGCAGGAAAAAGGCTATAGTCGGCCTCTACGATCAAAAGACCATTGAAGAAACTGGTGCCTACGACGCTGTTGACAGTTATGTGACAGGTATAAAAGAGCCCTTCGAACGTTATATGAAGAATTTACAGCCACGAACTATCGCCATCAATTATTCCAAAACCAGCGAAATTAGCGATGGCCTGACCTATGGTATGTATCTGGTTCTTTATGACCTTCTTCAAGCTATTGGTTATGAAGACCGGCTGATTTCCGCTGAAAAAATAACTTCAGCCTTAAGAGAAAGAAAATCGCCATCGGAACTTGAAGCTATTAAGGCAGCTATTTCCGAAACTGAAAAAATATTCCAGCTGGTCAAAGAATTTATCGCTCCGGGCAAAACCGAAAAACAAATCGCTGAGTTCATGCTGGGAGAGGTTAAAAGGCTGCAGCTCCAGACTGCCTGGGGGGAGAGCACCTGTCCAGCTGTTTTTACCGGGCCAGAAACTGCTCAGGCTCATTATTCTCCGACTGATCGAGAGGTAAAGCGTGGCCATCTTCTCAATATGGACTTCGGGATTAAAGTGGATGGCTATTGCTCAGACCTGCAGAGAACTTTTTATATCATGGAAGAGAATGAAAGAGATATCCCGCCTGAAGTAAAGAGAGGCTTTGAAACTATCGTCCGGACAGTAGAAGAAGCTAGAAAAGCTATGAAACCAGGAGTTCTGGGATTGGTTATTGACCAGCTGGCCAGGGAAATCGTAAAAGAGGCAGGCTATGAAGAATTTCCCCATGCCCTTGGCCATCAGGTCGGACGATTTGCTCACGACGGAACAGCTCTTCTGGGGCCGATCTGGGAAAAATATGCCGATAAACCTTTACATCCTCTCGAACCAGGCATGGTTTTTACTATCGAGCCGAGGTTAACAGTCCCCGGGAGAGGTGTGGTGACCATCGAAGACATGGTAGTGGTGACTGAAACTGGAGCAGAATTTCTCAGTCAGCCCCAAACCGAGCTGATGTTAATAAAATAGAAGCCTTGATTTTCTGACTTAATATTTAAAGGCCATAAACACCAGGCTTCTTAGCAAAGAGCCTGACCTCAGCGATATCTTTGAAGCCGCAGACAAACCTGGTCAGGCGTTCCAGTCCAAAGCCAAAACCAGCCGACGGATAAAGACCTCGCTCAGCTAACTTTAAATAAAGATCATAACTTTCGAGGTCTATTCCCTTTAACTGGATTCTACTTTTTATTTTTTCTATCTCATATTCCCTTTCTCCACCAGACAGAGCTTCGCCAAAGCCGCCAGGATAAATCAGGTCCATGTCAACCAGTGTGCCGGGTCTCGTTTCAGCCTGACGGTCATAAAACTCCCTTTCTTCGAGTGGAAAATCGATCAACCAGACTGGTTCTGTTAGTGCTTCTGATAGTTTCAGTTCGAAATTCTCCCCAAAGCTCTTAACCGCCTGCTCGTAGGTAATCCTCTTAAATGGTGGTTCAAAAGAAGGCAGCTCTCTTTTGATTGTCTTCAAGTCGGTCAGGGCCTCCTTTTTGATCCGACTGATGACTGTAGAAAAAAGGCCTTCGCCCAGTTCGATTATCTCTTCTCGGTTAGCCTGTCTTACCTCCAGGTCAAGCTGAACAAATTCGATCAAATGGCGCCCGCTATTTTCCCGGTCGGCTGTTTCAATCCTGACATTGGGAGAAAAACAAAATAACTTAGGGGCGGCGTGCAGGGCCAGTTGCTTATGGAAAATCATACTTTTAGTTATTTGATATTTGAAACCATAGCATACAACTTCTCCCCTTACCCGGTAGTCAGTCAGGGGATCAGTGACCGGCGAAATAATCACCGGTAAAATCTCCTGGAAGCCAGCCTCGAGCAGAAATTCTCTGATATAAGTTATTAACCTGGTCTGGATAGAAATAGCCAGTTGCAGGCGGGGTGATTTAAGCTGTTCTAGAAATTTATCAATGTCAATCATTTTATTCTCCTTTTTTGCTTTAAAATAGACAATTTTAGATAAAAATACCCGAAAAGAATTTAAAAGCAGGCAGAAATAGACGTGTCCCCTTAAAAGGGGACGTTATTGATGATGGAATTAAGATTTAAAAAGAAGGGAAAAAGCTGGACTCCAGCCTGGTTGGGATTACCCGAATAAGAATTCAGGAATTGATCAGCTTCAATCATTGCCAGTTTGTCCATACTCGGCTTAGTATAGACCAGCAGTCAGCTGGCGTCAAGCTGGCGGCAGCCGCCTTTCTATCTGCTCGACGGCCGGCTAAAAAGAGAGCTCACCTGACCAATCCTGGCAGCCGGTCCACAGCTAAATCCCGCGAGCATAGCGGGTCCAGAACAGTTCATATAGTTCACGATATTTCTGCAGAGCAGCCCGGGCAAAGTCACCCGTATATTTGGTCAGATACTGATTCACGTTAAAAGGCTCCTTTTGCGGATTTTTGCTGTTCATAATTTCCAGTGCTCTTTTCTCTATCTGAGGCAGGTCAGAAAAACCTTTCTCCTCAAATTCTTTGATGGTCTGCTCTATTATTTGCCTGTTCTCGCCCCACCTGAGGCCGGCCAGCCGATTAGTCCTTCTGAACATCCAGGCAGCCGAATCTTCACGGTAGCGATGCTGAGCACAAATCTCAAAGTCTGGAGGCAATTCAGTGGTTCCAGCAAATATCGGAATTCTTGGACTCAAAGCTGGATTATCAAAAGCGAACCAGCAAACAGCTCCGACTGCCGGTGGCAGCCAGCCCTTGATCTGAATAACAGTGGCATAGGCGCAGCCCATAATGGCAATTGTCCGCTGCGGCTCAATTGTTCCTGGCTTCAAGGTATTAATCAAATTTATCCAATCACGAGAAAGCCAGTTGCTGGCCACCGGACTTTTGATCAGCTCATCGGAATTTCTTTTTTTAACCAGCAAATTCCTGCTTTGATCAAATTCAGTTCCTTCATAAGTTTCACGGTAAAACTTGAGAATATCCCTGACCGAGACCTTTTTGTCAGGCTTAATAGAAAAAGGGAGTTCCTCAGCCTTATAGTCAAGCTTTAAAGAAGGAGCCAGCTCATTGAAGACGAAATATTCTCTGATGGCAAAAGGCTTTCGACCACTATAAGCTTTCCAGAATTTGAAAGGTTTATCCTTTTCTGGTGTATACCAGCCCATCTCCTGGGCCAGCTCAAAAACGTTATCAGAAGCCAGGTAATGATCTGGATCATTCAGATTAATTTCGGAAATGCGAGGAATATTAGCTGAAATACCAACGTGATCGTCCGGGATGCGGACGGCCGCCCAAACAGCACCTTTTTCCAGCGGGCCCGCTCCAAAAATCTCAAACTGCCAGACCTCTTTTCCGTCGGCAATGGTCAGACACTCGCCATAATCTCCATATCCATATTGTTTGACGAGCTCACCGGCCAACTTTATTGCTTCCCGGGCTGTCTGGCACCTTTCCAGCATGACTCTTTCCAGTTCTTCGACCATAAACATGCCTTCCGGGTTATATAGCTCTGGCCGACCTTCAATCGTTGTTTCCCCGATGGCCAGCCCTTTTTCGTTCAAGGCGGGATAAGCTGTATTCAGGAAAGCATAGGTCTCAGCTACTTCTGGAATCTCACCCTTGAACCTGACCCGCCTCATATCATCCGGTGTTTCAGTATGCATTTTGCCATCATACAATTTATTCGTTGAGTCAGGTTTATTCTGACGGTGTGGAACAATATTTACCCACTGGCGATAATTGCCATCGCAGGTATGGCAAGTAATGACCGAGCCATCATCAGAAGCCAGGCGTCCAACCATAATGCTGGTACAGCCTGAGCCTTCCTCATTCTCGATCTGGGCTATCTTCTGATGAGCGCCGGCTCCTGTTAGCTGCCAGCTAACGAGCAGGCAGCAGAAAGTGACAATCATTAATGACAGCAGCCGCCGCTTGCTTGATTTAGACTTCATTTTCTGTCCTCCATTAAAATAACTCTATCAGTTTGTTTTTCCATTATTAAAAATGCTCTTAACTCTGTCAATTAAAATTCTTATTTTCTTATTAAAGCAGGAGAATCAAATAAAATAATTTTAGATAAGCGCCTGACTGACCGCTTTTTATTGCTGTCCAGCAGGATTAAAATATCAGAAGGAGATGAGGTAAAAGCAATGAGGATCAGTTTTGGCCAGCCTGCTTTTATTCCCTATGGGGGCTTTTTTAGTCGGCAGCTTAATTCTGATCTCATGATTCTTCTGGATGATAGTCAGTTTGCACGTGGGTTTACTTTTGTTAACCGTAACCGTCTAAAAGGGCCAGCTGGAGAAGTCTGGGTGACTATTCCCGTTAAAAAGAAGCATCTTGGTCTGCAAACTATAAGACAACTTCGCCTTCACCAACCAGAAATATTCTCAGCCAGGTTTCTGGGCTTGCTCAGGCATTATTACGGTCATTCAATCTATTATCCAGCTGTTTCTCTTGAGTTTAAGGCTATTCTTGACTCTGCCCAGGACAATTTTCTGCAGCTGGTACTTTCTTTCCTTAACAGTCTGAGAAGCTGGTTGAAGATCGATACTCCTCAACTTTTGCAATCGGAAATCGGACTCAGCGGACAGGGTCCACAACTTCTGATTGACCTGGCCCGGGAGGTGAAAGCTTCTGAACTGGTTTTCCCATATCTGGCCGATCGCCATTTTGATCCATTAAAATTCAAATCAGCCGGCCTAAAACTGCTATTTCTGAAATACAATCAGGTCCCCTATCCCCAATTCTGGGGAAATTTTCTGCCTAATTTGTCAGCTCTTGACCTTTATTTTGGCTGCGGGCCGGGAGCGCGTCAGGTCATCGAAAAAAGCTCTAGAATCATTGCGACCTGATCCTAAAGTTATCCAAGGCATCTCGAATCAGTGCCCTGGCTGAAAACCAGATATTCACGAGTTAAAGCGTAAACTGATTTTTTAATTTCCAGCATTTCCTCAACCATATCCTGAATTCTGAGCGGTTTTTGTGGATTAAAGGCAAGGTAAAAAAACAAGCGATTGTCGTGCTGATTAAATTCTATTTTTATTTGACCCTGGTAGCGGGCAGCATAAGCAGAAAGATTATCTGAAGTCAGTTTTTCGGCCAGCTGGCTGGCTTCCCTGACCATCGGGTCATTGAGATCCAGAGAGTAAACCAGTCCCTTTATGTCCTGAAATAGCGACGGAGTCTCGGGCTGACACTTCTTTAAGCCGTGGAAGAACAATCCGTCAGGCGTTAAGCTATTGATCCTATCCAAAAACTCTGGAGGAGAAAGTTCCTGATAAGCTTTAAATTCCAGGATGTCAGCCTTAGCGGCCAGGCCGAGAGGCAAAGCTGGCCCATGGCTGATAAGCATTTTAGGGTGAAACCCTTGCGAAAAAGCCATTTTAAAATCGGCCCTCCTGAAACTTCTCTCTATTTGATTCAACAGATCATTATGAGAAATGAAACGGAGAAGTCCTTCTTTGGCATAACTGGCTCGATAGCGAAGAATATTGCCCATTTTTTCCAATTCTGTATTTTCCTGACGCTTTGCAGGCAAGTCAGGTTGAGACTTCAGTCGGCGATCTTTATCATCAATAGCTGGAGGAATAGCCTTAAGTTGGGGCCACTCGCAGGAATTACATTTAGAACAGCTTTTCTCTTCACAAAGAGGTGTGTATCTGGCCTCCTGCGAAGCCTGATATTCCTGCCAGAGGTGAGCTTTTTTAAGCCCGGTCTTAACTAGATCCCAGGGCAACCTAGCTTCAGGATCAATAGCTTGCAGATAATGATGAAAATCAAGCTGGCAGTGGTCAAAAGCCTCTGTCCAGAGATCAAATTTAAACTGATCACGCCAGCCATCAAATCTGGCTCCCAGGCGATGAGCCTCTTCCAGCACCTGTCCCAACCGGCGATCACCTCGGGAAAAAATCGCTTCCAGAATAGTGGTTTCGATCGGTGATTCCTTTATTTCAATTTTTTTCCAGCGCCGCAGTTGATTTTTCAAATAATACTGTTTCTGGAGCAGGCTATCGGTGCTTTCCAGCGGTAGCCATTGAAAAGGAGTATGTGGTTTCGGTATAAAAGAAGAAAGCGTCAGATTAATAGCCGGCGGAGTCTTATTGATCTTCCGCCCCGTTTCTACCAGGCAGGAGATGAGATCAACAATTGCTTCGAGATCTTCCCATCTTTCGGTTGGAAGCCCGATCATAAAATAGAGCTTAAGCAACCTCCAGCCATGGCTGAAGGCGTAGCCAGCCGCCGTCATTAGTTGCTCGTCAGTTATTCTCTTGTTTATAACGCGGCGGAGACGTTCACTGCCAGCTTCTGGCACGAGAGTAAAACCCGTCTTTTTGATTTTAACCAGAGATTCAACTATCTCGGATGACAGTGTCTCAGGCCGGAGGGAAGGCAGTGAAATTGAAATTTTTCTTGGTTCTAAGAAGGGCAGTAAATCTCTTATTGACTTTTCAAGGTAAGGATAATCGCCAACCGACAGAGCAATAAAAGATAATTCTTCATACCCGGTTTGCTTCAAGCCCTGACAGGCCAGCTGTTCAACTTGCTGTTTAGAACGGTAGCGATATGGGAAGTAAAGGCTGGTTGCCTGGCAAAATCGACACTGCTGCGGGCAGCCTCTGGCTACCTCCACCTGCCAGCGATCGAAGATAGATTGAATATTGGGAACAGGTGTTCTTTCCACCGACCCTGCTTTTTCCAGTGGATGAATCAGTCTCTTTTCTACAGTTTCAGGCAGACCAGGAGCTGGCCGTGGTACCAACAGGAAGCTTTTAGCCTGTTTTTCTGCTTGATAAAAATGAGGTATATACACTCCCCGAATAGGCAGAAAAGCTTGCAGCAGTTCTTCCCGGTTTTTAACCTCGGATTTAATCTCAAGATATTTGTTGATTATTTCAAAAAAAACCTCTTCCCCATCGCCAAAGGCAAACAGATCTATAAAGTCAGCCAATGGCTCGGGATTAAGAGCAGCCGGCCCACCGGCCAGTACAAGGGGGTGTGATAATTGTCGCTCAGCTGATCGCCTGGGAATTCCACCCAGTTCCAGCATATTTATAAGATTTGTGTGGTTGAGTTCATAAAGAAGCGAGAACCCGACCAGATCAAAACTGGCCAGAGGAAGCTTGTTCTCCAGAGAATAAAGAGGCACCCGGTTTTTCCTCAGTTCAAGTTCAAAATCGGGCCAGGGAGCGTAGACTCTTTCGGCCAGAATGTCAGGATTTTGATTAAGGAGAAAATAAAGAATTTTCTGACCGAGATAGGACATGCCCAACTCATAGAGTTCAGGAAAAGCCAGAGCTACCCGAATCTTAACATCAGCTGGATCTTTTCTTGTTTGATTCGATTCGCCTCCCGTATAACGGCCTGGTTTTTGCACCTGGCGCCAGAGCAATTCAAGTTTTTCTGCTGGCAGTGACCCTGGTTGTTGGTTCATAGTAGATGTATTACCTTTCGATTTAATCCCGATTAGAGACGGACATAAGCAAATCTTCGCATTTTGACGTTAATCACCAGCCCCACAATTAAGAAATTGGTCAAAAGCGATGATCCTCCATAGCTTAAAAATGGAATCGGTATACCGGTGATAGGGAAAAGCCCTATAATCATCATGACATTGATCATAAACTGGCAGCCGATCAGCATGGCTGAAAGGAAGGCGATGTAAACTCCGCCACGGTCAGGAGAGACCTGAACGGCTGAAAACAAACGGTAGAGAAAAATGAAGTAGATCAGAAAAACACCCAGAATGCCCAGGAAGCCCAGATCCTCGCCAATTACGGCCAGGATAAAATCATTGTGGCGAGCAGGCAAAAAACGCAGTTGACTCTGAGTTCCTTTATGATATCCCTTGCCTGTTAAACCACCCGAGCCCAGGGCTATCCGTGACTGCTGAAGCTGATAGCCAGCTCCTCGTGGGTCCCGGTCAGGTACCAGCAAAGTTTCAATTCTCTTCTTCTGGTAATCTTTCAAACCATAGTTCCAACCGATAAAGCCAAACAGGCAAGATATAATCAAGATGACGACCAGATATTTTTTGGGCAACCCGGCCAGAATATAAGTTCCCAGCAAAATTGGAACTAAAGTCAAGGCTGTTCCCAGATCGGGTTGAAGGGCAATTAATAGAAAAGGCAGCCCGACTATGGCTGAACTTAAAAAGAAGGCCTTAAATGACATCTTGTCTTCTTTGTAATCTGAAAACAATCTGGCCAGTAAAAGGATAACGGCCAGTTTGGTCAGCTCGGAAGGCTGAAATTGAAAAGGTCCAAAAACCAGCCAGCTACGGGTATTAGCCACCGTTTTGCCGAAGATAAGAAGTCCTGCCAGGATTATATTCATCAGAATATAGAAGGGAAGAGCAAATGATAATAGAACTTTATAATCAATGATAAGTAAGATCAGTAAGGCCAGCGAGCTGACTACCAGCCAAACCGATTGCTTCCAGACATACTTACTGGCCTGATAATAAATAGCACTGTGAACAAAAATGATGCCAATGACTGCAATAAGAACCATTAATAAAATGGTTGTCCAGTCAATTTCCTTAAAGATTCGCCTGTCTAACATACTTTTCCCGGTATAACTTAAAAATTTCACCAGCGATAGGGGCAGCTGTCTGCCCTCCCATTCCACCGAATTCAACCAGGACGGTCACCACCACTTGAGGTTGATATCGAGGAGCAAAGCCAGAAAACCAACTATGAGTTTTAGTTGGTTCTTCTCCTCTTTGGATCATTTTCTCAGCCTTTTCCCGGCTTATCACCTGAGTTGAGCCAGTTTTCCCACATATATCAAAGCCGGGCTGATACGCCCCATGACCTGTCCCACCATCGTTAACTGAACGCCACATTCCTTCTATTATCTTTTCGAGATT
The DNA here is from genome assembly GCA_029571905.1 of Acidobacteriota bacterium. GTDB lineage: Bacteria > Acidobacteriota > Aminicenantia > Aminicenantales > Saccharicenantaceae > Saccharicenans. Next base: position 14,096 of record JAKPXU010000125.1, read on the forward strand.
CTCTGGCTTTAAGCCACTTTTCTCCTGTACCGGCCTTATCTTATCATCAAGTCTGGTCACCCGGGGCTTGACCTTTATTCCCCGGTTAGCCAGGCAAGCCGTTAGAGCTGCTACCTGGAGAGGGGTAACCAGGACAGGTCCCTGGCCAATCGACACCGATATAGTTTCTCCTGGATACCAGACTTCTCCCCGAGTTTTCTTTTTCCAATCGCTGGATGGGACTAATCCTTCTTTCTCTCCGGGTATATCTACGCCCGTCATCTGTCCCAGGCCCAGAGCACGGGCATAGCGAGCAATAGTATCAACATTAAGTCGTCTGCCCAGCTGATAAAAATAAACATTGCAAGAATTTTTTATAGCTTCGGGCAAACTGAGCAGACCATGACCTGGCTTGAACCAGCAGGCAAACTCTTTTCCGTAAAGGTTAATCGATCCAGGGCAAAAAAAAGCAGTCCGCTCGGTGATTAATCCTGTTTCCAGCGCGGTTAAAGCCGTAACTACTTTAAAAATCGAACCGGGAGAATACTGGCCACGGATTACCCGGTTTTCCAGCGGCCGAGCGGCATCATTTATAATTGACAACCATTCTTCTGGCGAGAACCTGGTAATAAAACGATTGGGATCATAGGAAGGAGAACTGATCCAGGCCAGACATTCGCCGCTTTCGGCTTCAAGCACAATGATGGCTCCCTCTTTACCTTGAAGGAGCTCTTCTGCCTTTTGCTGTAAATCCAGGTCAATCGACAGCATCAGGTCCTGGCCTTTGATCGGCTCTGTTCTGTTTACTTCACCCAGAGACCGGCCCAGACTATCAACGGTTTCTATCAGCTGGCCATCCTGACCGGTCAGATAATCATCATACTGCTTTTCCACAGCCGCCTTGCCTATCATTTCACCACCACGCCACTTTCTATGGGGGTTATTCTTTATTTCTTCCGGTGAGACCTCTTGCAAATAACCCAGAACATGAGCGGCCGCAGTCCCAAAGGGATAATAACGCCGTGGTTCTACTTGTAACTGAAGTTCAGGGAATTCCTCCTTTCTGGCTTCTATCATGGCTACTTCTTCCAGCTTTAGATTGTCTTTGATGATTACCGGTTCGTAAGTCTGAAACCAGCGATAACGGTCAATTCTGGCTTTTAGTTCTTCAGTTCTTAAATTTAAAAGCTGGCTAACTCTCTCAATAGCCTGGCTGTCATTCTTAATTGATTCCCGGAGCAAAGACACTTTAAAGCTTGGCTGGTTGTCGGCCAGAATAATTTTCTGACGGTCATAAATCAGTCCACGTGGTGCAGGCAGTGGCAAAGCACGGAGATGATTGGCTTCAGCCATTTTCCAGTATTTCTGGTGATCAAGGATCTGAATTTTCCAGTAAAATACCAGAATAAGAAAAAGAACTAGACCAAAAACAATAAGAGTCAGCCTGGCTCTTTTTATGAGCAGGCTTAAATCTTCATAAATTTTGGCCATCTTTCCCTGATTCAGTCCACAACTTTTTTAACTGGCGGCAACAGCTCAGCCAGCAGACTGGTTATTATAGCATTCATTATCGGTTGAAGATAAAGGCCTGGACGGCTGGACAACAAGCCTCTCTTAAAAATTACATTATATAAAAATATCCAGATCACCAGCTGCAGAAGGCTGAAAAAAAATAGAATCAGGCTTCTCTTAGGCAGAGAATTAAGATTGATTTTCTGGGCCAGCCAGCCTGCCAAAAAACCAGTTATAGTCAGACTCAAACCAGACAGGCCAAAAACGCTATGGGAAAATGCGTCCTCGAGGAGTCCAGCTACGGTTCCCATTGCCGCGCCTTCTATTTCTCCATAGGTTATAGCAGTCAAAAGGACAGCCACCCAAAAGCTATTAATCAAAACCAGTAAGTTAGGGCTAAATTTGCTCATCAGGCTATAAATAGCAAAAGCCAGAACAAGGATTAATAGCAGCATCAGTCCCTTTCTTATCCTCACCGGTCTTTACCTCAGAAAATCATGGCTATCTTTGAGAACAGCAACCAGATCTATCTGTCGGAAGTCAAAGTAAGGATCAACGACAATTTTTTTAAAGAGGCCAGCCTCGGCTGAAGCCGAGATTATTCTGCCCACCTTAAGCCCTGACGGAAAAATCTGGTCATAGCCAGAAGTTAAAATTTCGTCGCCAACCTCCCCTCCCGGAGAAGAAGCAATAACATACTTTATCAGGCACTTTCCCTGGCCATCCCCGGTCAGGATGCCCGGCGTCTTATCTCTGGCTGATATCACTGCCACTCCACTTTCTTCAGAAGTTATCAGAATAACTTTGGCCTCATGTCTGGAAATGGGTTCAGTCGTTTTTCCCACCAGGTGACCATAATAGTCGCAGACAGGCAAATTTCTGGTTATTCCATCGGCTGAGCCACGGTCGATAATGACCGAACGAAAATAGTTGGCCGTATCCAGACCAATAACTCTGGCCGGCAAGATAGAAGCTTCCAGCCCTTTTAAGTTATTCTGGAGATCTTGTTTACCCAGGCTGATTCTCAATTTTTCCTGTAGAAGCTCTTTTTCCTGGTTAAGAAAGAATATCTGTTTTTTGAGCTCCTGATTTTCCTTTTGAGCATCCTTTAAAGACAGGAGATTATGCCAGCCTTGAGCAGCATAGTCATAAGCCGAAACAGCAGCCCTTTGGAATGGAGCAAAAATGGCAAAGATAATTTTTTCCAGCCAGGTCTGCCGGCTGCCCAGCGGGATTTGAGCCGAGATCAGGATCAAATTGAAAAGAACTAGCAGAATTCCTATCAGATATTTATTTTTAGCCAGTCTAGAAAGTGACATCCGTTCTTACTAATTATTATCACTCCAGGGATATTTTCCGCAGGAGGTCGAGGTCACCCAGCAGTTGGCCTGCCCCCAACACTACTGAGGTCAAAGGATCTTCAGTCAGGAAGACAGGTAACTGAGTTTCTTCTCTCAATCTTTTATCCAGATTTTTAAGCAAGGCGCCTCCACCAGTCAGAATAATCCCTCGGTCAATAATATCAGCTGATAATTCAGGTGGTGTTCTTTCCAGGGCGATTCTAACCGCGTTGATGATGCTGGCCACAACTTCTTCAATTGCCTCTCTAATTTCCTGGTCATCAACGACAATAGTCCTGGGAATACCTTCCCTTAAGTCCCTGCCCTTAATCTCCATAGTCAATGATTCATCCAGAGGATAGGCTGAGCCCAGCTGACATTTAACCTGTTCAGCGGTTTTTTCTCCGATAAGCAGATTATATTTCTTCTTCAGATATTGAATGATAGCCTCGTCCATTTCATTGCTGGCGACTCTAATTGAATGATTAAAGACCACCCCGTTTAATGAAATAACCGCAATATCTGTTGTCCCGCCACCAATGTCAACGATCATATTTCCTGTTGGCTCAGAAATCGGCAGGTTGGCTCCAACCGCCGCCGCCATCGGCTGTTCAACGATATAAACTTCAGAGGCTTTAGCTCTAAGAGCAACGTCTTTAACTGCTCTTCTTTCCACCTGGGTAATTCCGGTTGGAATACCAATAACAATCCTTGGCCTGAGCAAAAAGCCATGGTTTTCCATAGCCCGCCTTATAAAATAGTCAAGCATCCTTTCTGCAATTTCGAAATCAGCTATAACCCCATCTCTCATCGGCTTAATAGCTACCACGTTATTTGGAGTCTTGCCCAGCATTTCCTTAGCCCGTCCACCGACAGCTTCAATTTTACCGGTTCGAACATTTATGACCACTATAGAAGGTTCTTGAACAACTATACCTCTTCCCTTTAGATAAACCAGCGTATTAGCTGTCCCCAGGTCAACTGCCAAGTCGCAAAATAACTTATCTTTCACCCAGCTCCAGAGACTCATGGTTATCCTCGCTTTTTATCCAAGAGATTAAGAATACTTAGATATTTAGCATAAAACGACCAGTGAGGCAAATTGTTCAGTGACTGAAGTGTGGTTAAAATTATCTTGACTTAGTCTGGAATTTTTTAATATACATAAATAAAACCATAAAAGAAGTTTGGATTAGAAAGGAGAGGCCGATGAGTGAGAAACCATTTGTCCCGGAAAAAACTGATCAGCGAGAATTTACTCTGCGGGCGGTCTTGCTTGGACTGGTAATGACTGTCATTCTCGGTGCAGCTAATGCTTATCTTGGTCTCAGGGCAGGCATGACCATTGCTGCTACTTATCCAGCCGCAGTTATTGGTATGGCTGTACTTAAAATGATGAAAGGCTCAATTCTGGAAGAAAACATGGCCAGAACGGTTGGCTCAATCGGCGAATCAGTTGCAGCCGGAGCTATCTTTACCATTCCGGCTTTTCTAATTACCGGAGTCTGGACCAAATTCAACACAGTTAGTGCCTATCTCCAGTCGACAGCTCTGATGTTTGTTGGCGGCTTGCTGGGAATTCTATTTGTTACCTTCCTTAGACGGATCATGGTGACTGACCCGGAATTGCCTTTTCCCGAATCAGTAGCCGCGGCTGAAATTCATAAAGCCGGTCAAAAGGGCAGCGCTGGAGCAAAATTTTTGTTCCAGGCCATGGGAGTTGGCGCTCTGATCTATTCTCTTGGCGTAGTTCAGTTATTTTCTGCTGCTAAGGAATTTATCATCAAGTTGGGTAAAATTGGTTCAAGTTTTGTTCGCCTGGGCGCTTCCAAAGAAGCAGGTACTATCAGCACGGGTGGAGTAGTTAGCGTCTCTGGCCCTGGGATTTCTCCGGCCTATGTTGGCGTTGGCTATATTATTGGTCCGCGCCTGGCCTCCCTTAACTTTGCCGGTGGCGTCCTGGCCTGGGGCCTGTTTGCGCCGCTTTTGATGTATTTTCTCGGACCGCAATTGATCGAAAAATTTTATGGTCCAGCTATGGCTATGGCTGATGTCCCCTGGCCAGATCTGATCAGCAATGTCTGGAAATTCATCATCAGACCCATTGCCGTTGGGGGCATGCTGGTTGGCGCCGGTTACACTCTTTTCAAGATGAGAAAAAACTTGATGACTGGCATTAAGAGATCCATAGGCGATGTCAAAAAGGCTGCCGGCCAGACCGAAGCTACCAGCCGTCTGGAAAAAGACCTCAACATTCGGCTGGTGCTGTTTTTGTTGCTGTTTACAGTTATCCTTATGGTTTTTGTTTATAAAATGTTTATAGGCAGTTATTTGCCGGCAATTCTAGCAGCCGTGGTGATGGCAGTTTTTGGCTTCTTTTTCGCCGCCGTCTCTGGAAACCTGGTCGGAACGATCGGCTCTTCCAATAATCCTATATCAGGATTAACTCTGTCGACCCTGATCATTGCCGGCTTGCTGATGGTTCTTATCGGTGCAAGAGGGACCAGTGGAATTATTGCCGTTTTAGGTGTAGCTTCAGTGGTCTGTGTTTCCTCAGCTGTGGCGGGTGAAATGCTGCAAGATCTAAAGGTCGGACATATTCTGGGAGGAACTCCCTGGAAGATGCAGGTCGGTGATATTCTCGGAGTTCTTGTAGCTTCCCTTGTTCTTTATTTCCCTTTAATGATTCTGCACGGAGCTTTTACTTTCGGTAGCAAAGACCTGCCTGCTCCCCAGGCTGGTTTGATGGCGGCTATAACTCAGGGTATCGTCGGCGGGGAAATGGCCTGGCCTCTGGTCATTGTCGGTATGATGATGGGCTTTGCCCTGATCCTGGTCAGAGTCAGTTCCCCCATGCTGGTGTCAGTAGGTATGTATCTACCCCTCGAAACAACCTTCGCTATATTTATCGGTGGCATGATCAAGGGGATTCTCGATCGTCAGACAGCCAGAAAGAAACTTAATCCAGCTCAAAAAGCCAGGGCAGAAAATGTTGGAGTTCTCCTGGCGGCCGGTTTGATTGCCGGTGAAGCTCTGACCGGGCTGGTTCGGGCCGGCTGGAAATTCTTCTATCTCCAGGGTATTGTGGGCAAGGATATACCAATTATTTTTGCTCATCCCAGCTATCTCCTGGGACTGGCGGTTCTGGTTTTGATCGGGCTTTATCTGGTGGCTGTTCCTCTCAGAAATGCTGGTGCTCCCGATGAGCCACCGCCACCCTCCGCCGTTGTCTGAGAAAAACTGGTCAAGCTAAAGAAAAAAGATGAAGAGACAGCAGCCAGGTATTTGCTACGGTCAGGCTTCTGGTCTAAAATAAATGCATTATGGCTGTTTTAAAAATATTAAAAGTTGGCCATCCCTTACTGGGTCAAAAAGCCAGGCCAGTTGAAAATATTAATCAGGAAATCGTAGACTTAGCCAGGGATATGGTAGAGACCATGTACCGGGCACCAGGAGTGGGATTGGCCGCTCCTCAGGTGAACCAGGGAATAAGGCTGATCACTGTCGACCTATCTGTTGGTGAAAATAAAGATGAGCTCTTTATTCTGGTTAATCCTGAAATTGTGGAAGAATCAGGAAAAATTACGGCTGAAGAAGGCTGTCTGTCCGTGCCAGGGATATATGAAAAGTTAGAACGTCCAGAAAGAGTGGTGGTAAAAGGGTATGACCTTAATGGTCGAGAGATCGCCATTGAAGCCCGGGATCTTCTGGCCAGAGCTTTTGCTCACGAAATAGATCATCTTGAAGGCAAACTCTTTATTGACAGGCTATCTCCACTCAAAAAAAGCCTGATTAAAAATCGAATAAAAAAGGAGCAGGAGAAAGTCTCCACCTGATGAGGGTAGCTTTTTTTGGCAGTCCGGCTGTCGCTTTGCCTGCTTTAAATAGCTTAATTCAGGCCGGACATGAAATAAAACTGGTTATTACCCAACCCGACCGCCCAGCCGGTAGGGGAAAAAAATTAACCCCGCCTCCGGTTAAAGTTTTCGCCCGCGACCATGGTCTGCCCTGCCTTCAACCAGAAAAAATCAGGCGAGACGAACAGGTGCTGGAGGCTTTAAAACAGGCTGATCCAGAGGTCAATGTGGTCGTAGCTTATGGTCAGATAATTCCGGCTTCGATTATCTTCTTACCTCCCTTTAAGACTCTTAATGTCCATTTTTCTCTCTTGCCCAAATACCGTGGTGCTGCTCCTGTCCAGTGGGCTATTTTAAATGGAGAAAGGGTAACCGGGGTGACTATTATAGAGCTCAACGAAAAGATGGATGAAGGCCCGATTCTGGCTCAGCGGGAAGTTGAAATTCTACCTGGAGAGACTGCTCAGGAGCTGGAGATCAGGCTGTCTTACCTGGGTGCCCAGCTTCTAATTAATACTCTGGCTAAAATTAATGAAGTTGAACGAATCGAGCAGAACCCGGCGCTGGCTACCTATGCACCGAGGTTGACCAAAGAACATGGAAAGATTAACTGGCAGGAACCAGCCAGAGTGATAGACCTCAAAGTTAGAGCCTTGTTCCCCTGGCCAGGAGCCTTTTGCTTCTTAGAGGGGAAAAAATTAGATATACTGACCGGCCAACCTATCTCCGGCCTGTTTCCGGGCTCTTCTCCAGGAGAAATAGTCCAGATTGACAGAGCTGGCATTTATGTTGCCTGTGGTCAGAATACGGCCTATCTGATAGAAAAAATAAAACCAGAGAGCAAAAAAGAAATGCCGGCTTACGCCTTTAGCCTCAGCAGGAAGATCAAGATTGGGACCAGGTTAACCTGAGCAATATTTGTAATTGATATCTTAACTTGTTCCTTTTAGCCAGAGTCAAAAAACTATTCCTCAATTATATAATCAATGGGGTTAATCGGCTTGCCGTTGAGATGAACTTCATAATGAAGGTGTGGTCCTAAAGCTTTTCCTGTTTGGCCAACATATCCTACCACCTGCCCCCGGTTAACTTTTTGACCGGCTTTAACTGTATATTTATGCAGGTGCCAGTATTCGGTGGACAGTCCATTGCCATGACTGATACAGACAAAATTTCCTTTGTACTTATCAAACCCAACCTGAGCAACAACTCCATTGGCGGTGGCCATAACTGGATTATTAAGATTAGTGGCAATATCCAGGCCAGAATGGAAAGCATTTCTGCCGGTGTAAGGATCGATTCTTGAGCCAAAGGACGAAGAGACCCAGCCGACAGTTGGCCAGATGGTTGGCGTTGTGGCCAGGGTAGTCGATTGATTTTCAAAAAATTGATACATATAACCAAGGTTCTTTTCGACTGATTCTGCCCTCTGCTTTATAGACTGAATAGCGCCTGGGGAAACTTCTTTTTTGGCCCTGGTCGCCAGATCAAGGTCAACTTTTTCACCACCACCCAAACCAGGTTCCCCTCCTATATTTTCTGGAGACTGAATACCAGCCAAAACGTTAATCTTACGGGCATAGTTTTCGAAATTAGATATAGTTTCTTTCATCTGGGCGATGGTATTCTCATAAGCAGTTAAAGTTTCTTTTTGAGCAGCTGTCTCTTTGAGCAGTTCATTATATTTAGCCTTGGTCATATTCATCGAAAAATAATCAATCAAGAAGAAAACAAAAATTACGGTCAGGGTTAGTCCTGCTCCCAGAACAAGCCGAACTGCTTTTTGAGAGATAGTTATCGTCTTGAAATTCGTCTTCCAGTTAGGAACTATCACTACCGAGATGAATTTCTTAGCCATTTTCTTTCCTCTTTAGATATCATATTTAGCCTCCCGTTGTCAACTTTCGTCAAGTTGGCGCCAATCTTTGCCAGGAATCACTATTCAACGACTTTATAAATTACATCATTTTCTCTAACTGGAAAGTCGACTTTAAAAGCAACTTCTTCCCCTGCTCCGGCTTCTTCCACCGGCTGGTGTTCAATCTGCATTGATTCAATCTTTTGAAAAAAGTCAGAGCTGTGCCCCTTGATGTGAACCACATCTCCAACCTTCAGGCCGCCACTGGTTATTTTGCCCACGCCGACCTGAATTTTCGAAAAATAATGGCTAATTCGGCCTACTTCCACCTCCTCCATGTTGTCCCTCCTATGTTTTTGTCTTATAAATAGCAAAAAAGTTGAACTTTTGCAATTATTTTATCCACCGATTAAAACTGCTCCTCCATTTACATTAAGAGTTTCACCGGTTATATGCCTGGCCATATCCGAAACGAGAAATAAGATTGGACCGGCCACGTCTTCTGGATCAGGAATTCTTTTGAGGGGAATAGACTGTCTGATTCTCTCTTTGAATTCAGCGTCACCAAAAACTTCGGTGTTCATTTCGGTCTCTACCCAGCCGGGAGCGACACAATTGACCAGAATGTTGTCAGGAGCCAATTCCACCGCCAGAGACTTGGTCAGCGCCACCAGAGCACCCTTGCTGGCTGCATAATGGGAATGGAAAGCCTCACCCCTGATAGCAGCGGTCGAAGCGACATTAACAATCCAGCCTTGCTTGTTTTTCTTCATAATGGGGACAACGGCATTGGTAGCATAAAAAACCCCATCAAGATTGATAGCCATTGTTTCTCGCCAGGTTTCTTCGCTCATGCGGCCCATTTCTCCATATGTCCAGATACCGGCATTGTTGACCAGAATATCTATTGTTTCCCAGGCTTCCAGGCACCTGGATACCATTCGCTCCACATCTTTCTTGCTGGCCAGATCCGCCTCTACCAGAAGACACTTACCTCCCCTGGCCTTAATTTCCTGCCCGGTTTCAGCCGCTGCCTGAAAGTTGCTTTTATAATGAATGGCCACCTCGGCTCCGGCCTCGGCAAAAAAAAGGGCCGTTGCCCGACCGATGCCCCTCGAACTACCTGTAATTAATGCCTTTTTCCCGCTCAAATCAATCGCCTTCATAATCTCCACCTTAAATTGAATTTCTACAGATTGGTTCTCCTATCCATTTCAGAGCTCATTCAAGCTGAAATCGTTCATCTTGTGAAATTCTAGATAGCGATAGATATCAGCAGCATAGGGTAAAATTTTCTTTTCCATCATGGCCAGATAATCAGACGCTGAAGGTAGCTCTCCCTTAATGGCAGTCAAGGCCGCTAACTCAGCTGAGCCCAGATAGACTCTGGCTCCATCTCCTAATCGGTTGTCAAAATTCCTGGTGGAGGTCGAAATGACTGTACTCCCTGGCCTGACTCTGGCCTGATTCCCCATGCAAAGGGAACAGCCTGGAATTTCCAGCCGTGCTCCTACCTGGGCAAAAATAGCCAGCAGACCCTCTTTCTTTAACTGCATCTGGTCCATTCTGGTTGGCGGAGTTATCCAGATCCTGGTAGCAGGATAGGCAGCCCCCTCAAACAACCTGGCCGCTGCCCGAAAGTGACCGATATTGGTCATGCAGGAACCAATAAAGACCTCATCAATCTTATCTCCAGCCACTTCTGACAGATATTTAACATCATCCGGGTCATTAGGACAGGCCAGAATTGGCTCCCTGATTTCCGCCAGGTCAATTTCAAGGGTGGCAACATAATCGGCGTTTTGATCACGTTTTAGAAGAACCGGATTTTTTAACCAGTCTTCACAGGCTCTGATTCTTCTCTCCAGTGTGCCGGCATGCTCGTAACCAGCTTTAATCATCTCTTTCATCAAAGCTATATTGCTTTTTAAGTATTCGATGACTCTATCCTCGCTGAGGGAGATGACTGCTGCTGCTGCCGATCTCTCGGCGGAGGCATCAGTTAACTCATAAGCCTGCTCGACAGTTAGATCTTCCAGGCCTTCTATCTCCAGAATACGGCCGTTAAAAATATTTTTCTTGCCTTTCTTGGCCACAGTTAATAGGCCATTTTTGATAGCAAAAAATGGAATGGCATTAACCACATCTCTCAGAGTAATCCCTGGGGTTAGTTTTCCCGAACATCTGACCAGAACTGACTCGGGCACATCCAGAGGCATGAAACCCAGGGCGCCAGCAAAGGCCACCAGGCCAGAGCCAGCTGGAAAGCTCAGTCCGACCAGAAAACGCGTATGTGAATCGCCACCGGTACCGACGGTGTCAGGCAAAATCAGGCGATTCAACCAGGAATGGATAATGCCGTCTCCGGGCTTAAGAGCAACCCCTTTTCTTTCGATCATAAAAGCCGCTAAATTTTTATGCATCTTAACATCGGTTAGCTTGGGATAAGCAGCGGTGTGGCAAAAAGATTGCATGAAAAGGTCAGTTTGAAACTCGAGACAAGCCAGCTCTTTCAACTCATCAGCCGTCATGGGGCCAGTTGTATCCTGGGAGCCAACTGTTGTCATCTTTGGTTCACAAGCAGTTCCAGGCAAGACTCCTTTCTGGCCACAGGCTCGTCCGATAATTTTCTGAGCCAGAGTAAAGCCCTGGCCCGGTTTGATCTCAGGGTTTTTGACCCTGGTAAAGAACTCAGCCTCACTCAGGTCCAGCTCCTTTCTGGCCCTGCTCGTTAACTGACGTCCTATTATTAAATTAAGCCGGCCGCCAGCCCGAAATTCATCCTTAATAGTCACCGGTTTCCAATCGAATTTACTTAGAATCTGGCCATTTTCTTCTTTAATAACTCCTGAGGCGGTCTCAACAACTATGACCTGGCCAGTCTTTAACTGGCTGACATCAGCCTGAATAGGCAATCCTCCCGAGTCTTCAACTGTATTGAAAAAAATTGGCGCAATTAGCCCACCGATGACCACCCCACCTCGCCTTTTATTAGGAACGTAAGGTATATCCTTTCCAATATGCCACAGAAGAGAATTGCAGGCAGATTTTCGCGAGGAGCCAGTCCCGACCACATCACCTACAAAAGCTACTTGATAACCTTCTTCCCGAAATTTTCGGATAGTTCCAATTCCACCCGGGAAACGGGTTTCACCCATAGACATGGCATGAAGAGGGATATCAGGCCGACTCCAGGCATGCTTGGCTGGAGACAGGTCATCAGTGTTAATTTCTCCATCGACCTTAAAAACTTTAAGAACGATTTTTTCTGGGAATTCAGGGTGTCGACGAAACCAGTCGGCTTCTGCCCAGGACAATAACACTTCTTTAGCATATTTATTGAATGAGCTCAGGTTAGCAATCTGGTTGTAAGCACCATAGACCAGAATAATTCCGCCTAAAGCTCTGGTTGCTTCAGGAGCCAGAGCTTCATTCTGGAGAAAAGAGACTAACGGCCCAACATTATAGCCACCCAGCATGGTGCCCAGAATAAAGACCGCTCTTAATGGGTTGATAACGGGCGACCGCCTCTTCTGTAGAGCTATTTCTTCGAGCCAACTGGCCTTCACTCTGGCGGCCGCATCAACACCCGGGGAAATTCTTTGCTCAAGAAGATAAACCAGTTCTTCCTCCTGGCCAGCAGGCGGATTTTCGAGCAACCGACATAGCTCCTGGGTCTCTTCCGGAGTTAAAGGAAGAGGTGGTAAACCAATCTTTTTTCTTTCTTCGGCTTTTTGATAATAGCTTTCAAGCATTTGATTATCTCCTGATAAAATTTTATGGGGATTGCCTTCCAGAACTCACGGCTAGTATCTTATGAATTATAAAAAAGTTTGTCAAAAAAATTAATGGCCGAGCTTTGATCCAAGCTACCAAACGTTTTTAAAATTAAAAAGGCAATGGAGGCGATAAAAAGTGTTTGCTTTTATCAAGTCGAAATAATAAAATTTTTTTGAGTTGACAAATTAATCAGGAGGCAAAATGATTAATCAAACTGCTATTCAAAAAGCTAAAGACCATTTTGGTCAGCTGCTGGAAAATCAAATGTTAAGGATGGAAAAAATCAAGTCGGCACCGGACTGGATCGATTACGGCCGGGTTTCACCAATTAAAATCGGCATCCTGCCAGGAGATGGTATCGGACCATATATTGCTACAGAAGCTGAGCGGGTGCTTCGCTTTATGCTGGAGGATGAGCTAAAAAAGGGTAAGCTTTATATAGCAACAATTGAAGGTTTAACCATTGAAAACCGCGCTGCTCATAATAAGGCTATTCCAGACGATGTGCTGGAGGAAATTAAAAAATTCCATGTTACTTTAAAAGGCCCCACGACGACGCCGAGAAAGGGAGATCCCTGGCCAAATATTGAGAGCTGCAATGTGGCACTGAGAAAAGAGCTTGATCTGTTTGCTAATGTCAGGCCGGTCAGAGTTCCCAAACAGGGAATTGACTGGATCTTTTTCAGGGAAAATACAGAAGACCTGTATGCCCTCGGTCCTTATGGAATTGATGTTGATGAAGATATTTCAATTGACTTCAAGCTGATTACCGGACCTGGCTCAGAGCGAATCTGCCGCCTGGCTTTTGAACATGCCAGAAAGAATAAGAAGAATAGAATTACCTGTGTGACCAAGGCTAACGTGGTTAAGACTACCGATGGACGCTTTCTGGAAAACTTTTACCGTCTGGCCAAAGAATATCCTGAAATCCAGGCTGATGATTGGTACATTGATATTATGACTGCCAAGCTGGTGGATGAAAAGAGGCGCAGGGAATTCCAGGTCTTTGTTTTGCCTAATCTTTATGGAGATATCCTGACCGATGAAGCAGCTGAGTTTCAGGGTGGAGTGGGTACGGCTGGCAGCGCTAATATCGGCAAACAGTATGCTATGTTTGAAGCTATTCATGGCTCGGCTCCCAGAATGGTTAGAGAAGGCCGGGCTCAATATGCTGATCCGGCCAGTATGATCCGAGCAGCAGCTATGCTCATCGGTCATATTGGCTTTGAAGAAAAAGCCACCCAGCTGGAGATGGCACTTGATATCTGTGGGCAGTATGAAAAGAAGCTGGTCATTACCGGACGCCCAACAGGAGTTACCGGTAAAGAATTCACCGATTATTTGCTGGATTGGCTAAAAAATCCAAAATTAAGAGAAACCTGGCAAAGCTACGTTAACAGCTAATAAATCCTCAGGCTAAAAAAATTTAATTATAAAAAGGAGTGGCTCATGAGAAAAAAGATAGCCTTGATTGGCGGCGGGCAAATCGGCCAGATCCTGGCCATGCTGGCTGCTCAGAAGGAACTGGGTGATATTGTCATTCTGGATGTCCCCGAGTATGCCAATGTTGCTAAAGGAAAAGCCCTTGACTTGATGGAAATGGCTCCCCACGGCAATTATGATGCCAATATAATCGGCACATCGGATTACAAAGACATCGAAGGGGCCGACGTAGTTATTGTCACCGCCGGCAAACCAAGAGAAGCCGGTATGACGCGAGAAGATCTTTTGAACGTCAATATCAAAATCATAACCGCAGTAGCTAACGGCGTTAAACACTATGCCCCCAAGGCATTTTGCATTATTGTTACCAACCCGCTTGATGCCATGGTTTATGTTTTTCACAAAATAACCGGTTTCCCCAAGAATCAAGTAGTGGGTATGGCCGGGACACTGGATACTGCCAGATGGAGAGCTTTTATTTCAATGGAACTTGGCGTGTCGGTGGCTGATATTTCAGGTACTGTTCTAGGCGGCCATGGACCTGATATGGTCCCCCTTCCTCGGTTGACCACAGTGGGAGGTGTTCCACTCACCGAGCTGGCCACCCAGGAACAAATTGACCGTCTGATTAACAGAACGAGAGAAGCTGGAACCGAAATAGTAAAACTATTTGGCAAGGGTTCGGCTTTCTTCAGCCCGGCCTGGAGCGCCATCGTCATTGCTGAATCCTTTCTAAAAGATAAACGTCGGATTCTGCCCTGTGCAGCTTTGTGTGAAGGAGAATATGGTGTCAATGGTCTGTTTATTGGGGTCCCCTGCCTGATTAGTGATAAAGGAATGGAAAAGATTTATGAAATCAAACTGACTGAAGAAGAAAAAGCTCAATTTGCCAGAACTATTGCCTCGGTCAGTAAGACGGTAGCTGAGTGTAAAATCTGAATCAATTTGAAGCGGAACAGGCTCGAGAATATCTAATATCCAAAAAGTAGAAGGCGATAGATTGTAAAAAGGGAGAGCGAGGAGAAGATAGGTTTTGCTTTCTTTTTAAAATTGGATAATTAAAAGCAGCACATCATGCTTATTTATGAATTCCAGGCCAAGGCTCTTCTGCAAGAACTGGGAGTGGTCATACCGGCTGGCCATCTGGCCGAGACGGTTGACGAAACCAGAGTGGCAGCTCAAAAGCTGGGAGGTCAGGTCATCCTTAAAGCCCAGATTCTTTCTGGGGGAAGGGGGAAGGCGGGCGGCATTGTAGCGGCTGATTCTGCAGAAAAAGCCGGATTGGCAGCCGCCCGGTTGCTGGGCAAAAAGCTTATTACTGCTCAAAGCGGGGGGCGTGGTCTGGTTGTCAAAAAAATTCTGGTGGAGGAATTTGTACCTCCAGGCAGAGAAATTTATCTAGGCCTGGTGGTTGACCGTAAAAATGAAAAATTAGCTGCCATAGTTAGCCAGCAAGGTGGAGTAGAAATAGAGGAGTTATCGAAGTCGTGCCCTCAGGCTATAAAGAAAGAATATTTTTATCCGGAACAGGGACTTTTGTTCTTTCAGGCCAGGAATCTGGCTTATTTTCTCGATCTTCCAGAAGCGTCCTTTAAGACATTTCTCGATTATCTAAAAAAACTCAGCGAATTCTTTTTACTCAGAGATATGAAGCTACTCGAAATTAATCCTCTGATCATAAAACCAGATAACCTGTTGGTGGCAGCCGATATCAAAATGGACTTCGATGACAGTGGGCTGGCCCGTCAGCCTGAGATTAGCGCCCTCGAGGATTGGTCGGAACTATCACCAGAAGAGAAAAAAGCCAGAAGCTTTAAATTAAACTATGTAAAAATGGAAGGCCAGATCGGCTGTCTGGTCAATGGGGCCGGTCTGGCCATGGCTACCATGGACATTATCAAGCTGTTTGGTGGTCAGCCGGCTAATTTCCTGGACATCGGTGGTGGAGTAACTGAGGAAGCTGTCAGCCAGGCTTTTGAAATTCTGGCCAGCGACCGACAGGTTAAGGCCTGCCTGGTCAATATTTTTGGAGGTATTGTCCGCTGTGACCTGGTGGCCAGAGGCCTGGTAGCCTCAGCCAGAAAGATTGACCTCAATAAACCTATAGTAGTCAGGCTCCAGGGCACTAACGAGGCAGAAGGAAGAAGGATTTTAGGTGAGGCCAATCTCCCTTTCTATTTTATTAATGATTTCGAGCAAGCAGCCCAGCTGGCCGTGAGTTTGAGCCAGGCTTAAATCCTACCGAAAGAGGCAGAGATGAGTATCCTTCTTGACCGGGATTCAAGAATTTTAATCCAGGGCATAACCGGCAGGCAAGCTTCTTTTCACACAGAGCGCATGATGGAATATGGCACCAGAGTCGTTGCCGGTGTAACTCCGGGGAAAGGTGGGCAGTTTCATCTGGGTCTGCCCGTATTTAATACGGTCGAGGAGGCTGTCAGGCAGAAAGCTCCTGACATCTCCATTATCTTTGTGCCGCCACTGGCGGCAGCAGATGCCGTGATGGAGGCGGCAGCTGGTGGCCTTAAACTGATTGTGTGCATAACAGAGGGAATTCCCAATCTGGATATGCTTAAGGCCAAAAGATTCTTGGCAGAGCTTGGTTCATCATTAATAGGCCCGAACACCCCTGGTTTAATCTCACCCGGCCAGGGGAAAGCGGGAATTATGCCAGCCAGTATCCACCGGCCAGGGCCTGTTGGTCTGATATCAAGATCAGGCACGTTGACCTATGAGGCCGTTTACCAGTTAAGCCGGCTTGGACTGGGACAATCAACTGCCATCGGGATAGGCGGAGACCCAATAGTTGGTCTAAAATTTGTCGAACTGCTGGAGATGTTCAAGTCCGATTCTCAGACAGAAGCAGTCCTGATGATTGGGGAAATAGGTGGACAGGCAGAGGAAGCAGCAGCCGAATATCTAAAGCGGTCAGGTTATCCCAAGCCGGTGGCAGCCTATGTGGCCGGTCTGACCGCTCCAAAGGGCAAAAGACTGGGACATGCTGGCGCCATTATCGAGGGTAATGAAGGTTCGGCTCAGGATAAGGTTAAATGCCTGGCAGCGGCTGGCGTGAGAATAATTGAAAACCCAGCCCGAATCGGTCAAACAGTTAAAGAACTAATGGCTGAAAGGCAAGGCAATTAAAAGGTCTGGTTAAACTCTAAATCACTCCAGTGTAATATAATAATATGAATTTTTCATTTCGCTGAATTTAGATGTGGCCTGTCAAGGTTAAATTTAGCAGGGTCGGCTTTTTAGATCAAGGTCAGGAAAACAGGCCGAAATAAATGGTAGGGGCAAGATCTTCTAAAAATAAAATTTCTGGAGCAATAAGATGTCTGTAATATTAAATGAAAACAGAGGGCGAAGCCTGTTGATCTGGTCAATTCCAGTAATTATTCTGTTTTTGATTTTCACTTCGGCCTGTTCCAGACCGAGTGAGGTAACCTATTCTATAAAGAAGGAAAGTATCATCACTTACCCATTTTCCGATCCGGATCCGATTCCGGTCTTTGCTCGCTCCTCAATCTCGGGAGCAGGTGCTAAAATTTATCCCTACTTTGTTTTCAACGGCTTCAGCCACGAATCCAGACCACAGGAGTGGACTGTTGTCCGCCTCAAAAATAAATATCTGGAAGTCTCGATTTTGCCAGAAGTTGGCGGCAAAGTCTGGGGAGCAAAAGATTTAAAAACAGGACGGGAATTTATATATACCAATAAGGTCTTAAAATTCCGGGAAATAGCTCTGCGTGGTCCCTGGGTCTCAGGCGGAATTGAGTTTAATTTTGGAGTGATCGGACATTCGCCAGCCACAGCTACTCCAGTTGATTATCACCTGGAGAAGAAGCCCGATGGCAGTGTAGCCTGCACCGTCGGCAATTATGACTGGCCTTCCCGTAGCCGATGGGAAGTAACTATTATTGTTCACCCCGATCGGGCCTATTTTGAAACAAAAACCCGCTGGACCAATCCAGGTCCTTTCCATCAATCTTATTACGCCTGGATGAACGCTGCCATTCCGGTAGCTGAAGATCTGCATTATGTTGTTCCTGGACGCTATTATATCGGACATGATTACTCGGTTCCTCTGGATACCTGGCCGGTAGACCGCGAGAGCAGAGATCTTGCCTGGTACAAAAACAATGCCTTTGACGGTTCAAAGAGTTATTTTGTAGTTGGTCAGTATGATAATTTTTTTGGTGCTTATTACCTTAATTCGGACGCCGGTTATGGTCACTGGTCTCTATATTCAGATATGCCCGGGAAAAAGATCTGGATCTGGGATTTGAGTCAAGCAGGTGAAATCTGGGTTAACCTTTTGACTGATAACGATGGTCAGTACAGCGAGCCCCAGACTGGCCGGCTATTTAATCAGTCTGATCACGGGACTTTTACCCCGGCCTCTTCTGACCGCTGGCCGGAAATCTGGTTTCCATATTATGGAATTGGCGAAATGACCGGGGTCAATCCACCGGTTGTTGTGAGCCTTCATCCGCGGGGTAATGGCTATGAGTTGGGTATTTTTGCTCTGGAAAAGATTAAGGACAATCTGCTGGTCAAAGAAGATAAAAAAGAAATATTGAGCGAGAAAATCCAGCTCAATCCCACGGAAAAGAAACTCTTTCAGCTCAATAACATTTCCGAGCCAGAAAAACTGGTGGTATTTCTGGGCAAAAAAATAATCCACCAGCATGATCAAAAAACCAAAGTCTTAAGCCGCCCTTTTAATTTCCATCGACCAACGGGTGATTCGGCTGAGTCCCTCTACCTGGCTGGGGAGTTGCTGCAAAATGAACGAGAACCGGCCGGGGCTCTGGAAAAATACCTTGAGGTTATTAAAAAAGAGCCACGGCATGTTCGGGCTTTAAGCCGGCTGGCTGAGCTCTATCTGTGGCGTGGTGAGCCAGAAAAAGCCATGGAATACGGCCATAAGGCTCTGGAAGTTTCTATGTATGACCCTGAGGCTAACTTCATCTATGGTCTGACCCTAAGAAAATTAAATAAGCTCACTGGAGCCAAAGAAGCCTTAGGCTGGGCAGCCCGTCAAGCTACCCATGCCCTGCCTGCTTACCTCCAGCTGGCCGAGCTGGCTGTGGCTGAAAGAGATTACATCCTGGGAGATGAATATGCCCGGCGGGCAGCCAGCTTTGGGCAGGACAATCCCCTGCCTTTCGAACTTCTGGCTACGGTCAGCCGACTTCAAGGTAAGAAGGAAATAGCCAAAAAATTTATAGATCAACTGGTAGAACTTGATCCACTCAGTCATCTGGCCCGCTATGAATCCTATCTTCTGGAACCTTCAGACCGGCTGCTCGAAAATTTTGTTTTATCGATTAAAAATGAATTCCCAGGCGAAACTTATCTTGAGCTGGCCCTCCATTATCTGAGCATTGGTCAAGAAGAGAATGCCCTCGAACTGCTTCAGCTCTCTCCGCCCAATCCTGAAATTTTAACCTGGCTGGCTTTTCTTACCCGAGAAGTAGCCAGAGAACAAAGCCAGGACTATCTGGAAAAGGCCGGTTCCGCTTCTCCTTATCTGGTTTTCCCCTTCCGACAGGAATCAATCCCTGTTTTTGAATGGGCTGCCAGCGCGAAGCCTGACTGCTGGAAATTTAGATATTATCTGGGCTTGATTTTCTGGCATAAAAACCGGATAGAAGAAGCTAAAGGTTTATTCAAGACTCTGGATGAGGCTGATTATTATCCAGTGTTTATTGCTCGGGCTTACCTTAATCCTGACCAGAAGGGAAAAGGCTACGATGACTTTAAACGGGCCAACGCTCTTTCTCCGGAGGCCTGGCGCACCTGGCATCATCTTATAAACTTTGAACTAACCAATCGTCTGGAAAAAGAGGCTTTAAATCATTCTATGGCCGGACTCGAAAAATTCCCTGAAAATATTTATCTTCAATCTGATATGGTTAAAGCTCTGATGGTCAGCAATGAATTCCAGTCAGCCTCAAAACTTCTGGATCGAATGAATGTTCTGCCCTATGAGGGAGCCAGTGAAGTTCATGATCTCTTTGCCAGGACCCACCTGCATCTGGCTCTTGATAACATGCTGGAAGGCAATTGGAAAACAGCTATAGAAGAAATAGCCCGCTCGAGAGAATACCCGGTCCAGCTGGGAACAGGGCGGCCTTTTGCTCCAGACGAGAGAATGCAGGATTATCTGGAAGCCATCTGCCTTGAGCATCTCGGTCAAAAAGAAGAGGCCCATCAAAAATACATTGATATCATTGAATATAGTCAGAAATACCCCCAGGGACCTTATGCCTGTTTTTACACTTATGCCCTGGTCAAAATTGGTCAGAAGAGCCCAGCTGAACTTGTTAAAGAAAAACCCAGGCTGCCCGACGCCTTTAAGCCTCAACTTGAAAAACTATTGTAAAGCCCAAGATTATTTCCAGGGCTTATAATCCACAAGCTCCAGATGATAAGGATTCTCCAGGCGGTAGAAAGCGAAATAGTCGCCACTGGCAGGGACCAACTTAAATTTAAAGTAGCGAATCAAACCATAATCTGACTGCGGTTCCAGCAAGCAGGGAATCAGGTTAGCCGCCGGCTGAAGGCACGAAACAAAAAAATCTCCCCTCTTTAGCAACAGGCTTTGCTCTTCCTTTTGTACTTCAATTTTCTCGGGTGCCAGATAATCAGCTCTGGCCGGTACCAGATCAGTAATCCGGTAAGCAGCTATTTTAACCGGGGTGGCCTTATCGATCATCTGAACCCTGATTCCATGAGCTAGAAGGACATCTATCACCTCCTGTCTATCACCGGGAATGATATAACCAAGCGGCCGGCTCACTACCAGCCTCGATTCAACTCGTGGAAACCAGTTTTTCTCCACCCTGGTGACAACTTTTAAATTGGAAGGGCCACGATAAGGAGTGATGTCCTCAGCTGTTAAAAAATCGCCAGCCTTTTTATCAACCTTAAGGATCCCCCTGATCGGGGATTCAGAGCGAACGAAGGACTTGACAACCAGTTGAGGTTGTTCTGGATCGCGGACATAATCCATTCTTAAATGAACAGGGTCGTCAGTCGCTCTGGCCTCAGCTCTCTTTTGAAGGCTGTCCCTTAGTTCCTTCACCAGGTTGACTATCTCACTGGCCCGGTCTGCTACAATTTCAGCCAGAGCTCTGATTCCCTGATATTGCCAGTTAGTCCTGGCTTCCAGCGTTTCCAGATCATGTCGCGAGGCGCCTTCCTGAATAAAAGCTAAGGTTTCATAAATGCCAAGGCTGTTTCGGCCATCATTCAGGTCAGTTGTGCTGTAACGCCACATCAGTTCTCGTTCTTGCCCGGGAGTTAATCTAGCCCCGGATGAAGTGTCAAGGCCGATATAATCGCTCACCAGGTATTCATGAAAGGTTATATTCTTTGATTGGAGCTTCCGCTCGATCGCCGACAATATGACCCGGCGAGAATAATCCTGAAGCGATTGATTAATATTGAGGTTAGAAACACAACCAACAGACACCCGATAGTAATCGTCACCTTTTTCATGGATATCCATCGTCACTTCAGGCCGATATAGGTTAAAAACTCGGTGAATTGTCCGGGTGCTTTCTCCCTCAAGTTTTACGTGGTCACGATTAAGATCAAGGCCAATTTCATTTTGCCTCACATTGTAAAAGTTGCCGTAAGGATTGGCTTGCGGTATGACCAGTACGTTTACCTTTTTGAGAAGTGGCTTTAGATCACCGACAGCCAGATCTCTGATCAGACGCAAGGCTGCTTCCTTGGCTGATTGTTCGTTGCCATGCTGCGAAGCAATATAAAGAATAGTTGGCTTCTGGCGATTCAGGGCCTGAGGCTCAACTATCCCTTCCTCAGTCAGCAAACAAAGGTAAAGATCTTTAGAAGGATAATTGTCCACCTCTTTTGTTCGCCCCACCAGCCTGACTTTCAGCACCCCTGATTGACTCTGCAGCCTGGAAAGAAATCTGGCAATATCTTCGTTCTGGCTATAGCTGACATATCTTACTTCTTCTGCTGGTGTTTTAAGGTCAGCAGCTCCGAGCAAAGCAACCAGGTTACAAACAAAAATAAAACCAAAGATAACTTGTTTTTTAAAGCTCATGCCGGCTTCCCTCCGCTCATAATTTAAATCATTTAAATCTCAATTATATAAGTCATTTTTTCTACCCGGGACTGAAATCTTTCGGCTAGATATTCAGTCTCCAGCTCATTTTAAATCCGAAAATTCCAGCAGTAAAGATTGCCAGACAAAATCAGCTATTTCTGACTGAAAGCGGGCAACTTTTTCAGCCGGTTCCATTTTCTTTTCCCAGAAAGCCAGTTGGGCCGCCGTCCTTTCCAGTACCTGGTTTTCGATCCGCAGAATTTTGGTCAGCAATCCTTCTCCTCCATAAGTTCTCAGGCGAGTCACATTAAGATACTGTGGCATCCGACCTCTTTTATCAGGATATAGAAATTCTACGACTTTCCTTGAGTGAGCATTCAGCTGACAGGTTTCCTGGCCCGGAGCAGAAGCCACCTCCGGTACCTGACCCGCATAAGGCCAGACAGGAATGGCCACTGAAGTTATTGGCTGGCCAAGTATAACCCACATGGTAGCCAGATCGGCTCTCTGCGGAGAGGGAGCACCGGAGAAAACAATAGCTGCCACCGAACTATTACGGTTTATAGTGTCATTGGTATTGATATACAACGGTCTGGCTGGATCTTGAGGCAAGCTGACCACCAGAGGATAAGAGTGAAGCTTTTCCTGATTGAGGTCTCTGGCCGCCTGCTGCAGAATAAAACGCACATCAAGCTGCCCGGTAGCCTGAGCCATCTCAGCCAGATGAGACATTCTCTCCGCTCTTATGAATCCGCCACCCTGGTGATAATCAGGTGAAGTATAAGCAAAATTTGTTCTGACCAGATAGCCAAAAGGGGCCACTTTCCTGTCAGCTGTGTCAAAGCGGGTATAAAATTCACTGGATGTCTCAAAAAAGACAGCCCCACCGAGGGCATCAATTACCCCAAAATTAGCAGCCAGATCGTGCCGGCCTTTTTCCCGTTGCAATAGCTTTTCGACCTCATCAACTGTGGCACATTCTCCCAAAGCCAGCTTCATAAAAAGTCCATTATCGGCCCCATCAAACTTTTTTTGGCTGAGAGCCAGATCATCAGCTTGCGAATTGATTATGGCCAGGCCCTTTTCATTTAACCCACCCCAGATTTCCTGGCCGGAGGCATCAGCTGAATTGATCAGGCCAATGAAGTTATATTTTTTACCATGAAAATACATTAGTTTATTAAAGACATCAGGAGCATCGCGATTTTTCCAGAGCAATGGCCGTCCATTGGCTGTCGCCCGGCCAGAAGCTACGATCAGGGTGCAAGCAGAAGCCCTCTCCCCGACCGGTTGAATAAAGACCAGCGCCAGAGATAATAAAATAAAAAACAAAGCTTTTCTTCTTCTCATAACAATTACTCCTGATTTTTTTAAATCATGATAACATTATTGGCAGGATCAGAGCCAGAAAAAGAAACAGACAGAAGCCCAAACTAATCTTCCCTGACTGGAGGAGCTCTGATGAGCAGAATTTTTGAGTCAGTATATTTAAGTTATTTCCTTCCATCTTTTTAAAGTTAGCTACAGATGGAAGGCAAAACAGCTAGTTTTAAACCACCTGTCCTCACTCAGCCTGTGGCCGCCCGATCATAGAGGCCAGCAGCAACTGCTTTATTCTTCCTCTGGTTTTATCCGCCCTTCTTTTACTGCCTCGGCAATAATTTTCTGCTGGATCTGAGCTGGAACTTCTTCATAATGGGAGAATTCCATCAAAAAGGACCCGCGGCCACCGGTAATGGAAGTTAAAGTTGGCTCAAAATCCAGCATTTCCGACATGGGAACTTGAGCCCTTAAAATCCTCATATTTCCCTTTTGTTCCATACCCTGAACTTTCCCACGACGGCTGTTCAAAGCCCCCATGATATCACCCATATAGGCTTCTGGAGTATAGATCTCAACATTCATAATTGGCTCGAGGATAGTCGGTCTGGCTTCTTTCATGGCTTTTTTGAATGCCATGGAGGCCGCAATCTTAAAAGCAATATCGGAAGAGTCCACCTCATGGTAAGATCCATCATAGAGAATGACCTTAAAATCAACTACCGGATAGCCAGCCAGGACTCCCTTCTTTCTGGCCTCCTGAATTCCCTTTTCAATCGAGGGAATATAGTTCTTGGGAATTGCTCCACCGAAAATCTTATCTTCAAATTCAAAATCTTTACCTCGCGGCAAAGGTTCCATTTTAATCTTGACGTCGCCGTACTGACCGCGTCCCCCTGTCTGCTTTTTATACTTGCCTTGAACATCAGACCTGCCCTTAATCGTTTCTCGATAAGGAATTTTAGGCGGCTTCAGCTCAACATCCACATTGTAACGCTTTTTTAATTTTTCAGTCACGATTCTGACATGTAATTCGCCATTACCTGAAATCAGCAATTGATTAGTTTCAGGATCTCTCTCTATTCTGATAGTTGGATCTTCTTCAGTTATCCGGTGGGTAGCCTGTGAAATTTTATCCTCATCAGCCCTGGTCTTGGGCTCAATGGCAAAAGAAATAGAAGGCTCTGGAAACTTAATTGGTTCAAATTCAATATTCGTACCCTTAGCACATAAAGTATCGCCGGTTAAGGTAGCTTTGAGCTTGGCGGTGGCCACAATGTCGCCAGCTTTAGCCTGGCCAGCCGGAATCTGCTCTTTACCCTGCAGAAAAAATAGCCCACCTAATTTTTCTTCAGTCTCTTTATTCGGATTATAAACAGTCGCATCTGAGCTGACCTTGCCAGCAAAAATTCTCATTAGAGTAATACGACCTGTATAAGGATCTGATAATGTCTTAAAGACCAGAGCAGCCAGTGGCCCTTCCAATGACAGATCTAATTCCCCTTCCTGACCGTTAATCCTGGCTTTTATTTTGCCTTTGTCCAGTGGCGATGGCAGATAATCAACCAGCCCGTCCATAACAAGTTGAGCCCCGATGTTGGCCAGAGCAGAAACAGCATAGATTGGAAATAGCTGGTGTTGAAAAACACTTTTTCTCAACCCCTGGACAAGCTCGTCGCGACTTAATTCTCCTTGTTCGAAATATTTTTCCATTAACTGCTCATCGCTTTCGGCCACCGTTTCCACCAGCTGGGTATAACGTTTCTGCACTTCAGCCTGAAGTTCAGCTGGAATTTCACTTTCTTTAAACTGACCGCTTTCATCTTTTTCGAAGATGTAAGCCTTCTGCTGTAATAGATCTACAACTCCGCTGAAATTCTTTTCTTCCCCAATTGGAATTTGTACCGGAATAGCCTGCCGGCCAAAAAATTGCTGAATCTGTTCTACTGCCCGATTAAAACTCGAATTTTCACGATCGAGTTTATTGATGGCTATAATCCTGGGGAGTTTCAGTTCTTCCAGCATTTCCCAGACTTTTTCAGTACCAACCTCGACACCAGCCACACCGCAGACTATCAGCAGGGCTGAGTCTACTGCTCTTAAACCGGCCCGCGTATCCCAGAGAAAACTGGAATAGCCGGGTGTATCAATGATATTGATTTTGTGATCTTTCCATTCCACAAAACAGGGAGTAGAATTTATAGAAATCTTCCGCTCTATCTCTTCCGGGTCGTAATCAGTAATCGTGTTGCCTTTATCGACTTTGGTCAACCGGCTGGTCACCCCGGCCTCAAAAAGCATGGCCGCAGTCAAAGATGTCTTACCGGAAGATCCATGTCCGACGATGGCTACATTCCTTAGCTGTTCTGGACTATAATCCTTCATCCTAGTTCCTCCAGTGATTGGCTTTTCCAGCTCAAGAAGCAATTCTTGGCTTACAGGCATATATAATAGTAAAAATAATTTAGAGACTCAAGGACAACAGCCGATTATTTTTCCTTCGCTTCTCTTTCTAATCTGGCCTCGAGAGCTGGAGGTAAAGGACTTTCGAATTCTACCTTCTCTCCACTCAATGGGTGTCTGAACGATAGCCGAAAGGCATGAAGAAACAATCTCCGCTCCTGTCGTCGTCTGTTCCCTTGAGTCTGACCATAGCGACTGTCACCGACCAGCGGATGACCGATAGCAGCCAGATGAACTCTCAATTGATGGGTTCTTCCGGTCAAAGGCTTCAGGGCTAAAAAGGTGGAATGCCGGAATTCCCGGAGGACCTCATATCTGGTTAAGGCCAACCGGGGCTTTTTGCTTTTAACCGACATTTTTTGCCGCAGAGCTGGATGACGGCCAACCGGCAGGTCAATTATCCCCTCTTTTTCTTTAAATCGTCCTCTGGCCAGACCTAAATAAATTTTTTCAACCGTCCGATCCTCAAATTGCTGTCTTAAGGAATTATAAGCAGCCTGAGTTCTGGCCACGACTATCAATCCGGAAGTGTCTTTATCGAGGCGATGAACAATACCTGGCCTTAGCGGGGAACCAACCTCTTTGATCTCAGGATAGTAAAAAATCAGGCCGTTAGCCAGGGTTCCGCCAGTCAAGCCAGCTCCAGGATGGACAACCAGACCGAACGGTTTATTGATCACCAGAATTTGCTCATCCTCATAAATGACCTCAAGTTCTATCGGCTGTGCTTCAAGATCGCTAGTGGCCGCCTTTTCTTCGACTGAAATTTCCACCACTTCCTGCGGCTTTAATTTCTGCCCGGGCCGAGCGATCAGGCCATTGACCTTCACCTGGCCATCTTTAATAGCTTTCTGAATTCTGGACCGGCTGAGCTGCGGTATTTTCTCCCTGAGAAAAAGATCTAATCTCTTTATTTCACCAGGGGCAACCTGAAACCTAGACCTGATCATTCTTTCTCTGTTTTAAAATGAGATATAAAGCCAGCCCGACTGCCAGGCCAATCAGGCAATAAAGCTGGGATAAGGACAGGCTGGTCAGAGCACTTTCTCCGAGTATAAGGTAAGTGCTCACATCATGATCTCCACGGAAATACTCTGTAAAAAAGCGGATGACAGAATAATTCATAATATAAAAGCAAAAGACCTGACCGTTGAAAGTTTTTTTCTTATAAATTGCCAGCAAAACCAGAAAATTTAAAAAATTGAGAGCGGCCTCATAGAGCTGGACTGGATGCAAAGGCACATTAAGAGGAATACCAGTTAGTTCATGGGCATAAGTGTTTTTAAAAACTGTACCCCAGGGCAGCGAGCAGGTCCGGCCATAACAACAACCAGCTGAAAAACAGCCCAGCCGGCCAAAGCCATGTCCCAGAGCAATGGCTGGAGCAATAAGGTCAGACACCGGCCAGAGGGGAATCTTCTTTTTCCTGAAATAAAGAATGGCAAAAATCACCCCAAACGTCAGGCCCCCCTGAAAGACGCCGCCCGAGCGGGCCAGGCTGATGAGTTCTGACGGGTTATGGATATAAAAAGAAAAATGGCCGAAAAGAAGAAACAGTTTGGCTCCGATTAATGAGACCAGAATTATCCAGAAGGCAGCATCAATCAGCTGGTTAGGATCAAAGCCGGCTTTTTTCCCCTGAACATAGACAAACCACAGCCCGGCCGCTACTCCTAAAGCCATAAAAAAGCCATAGGTATGGATGGTCAGTGGCCCGATTTTAAGCAGGATGGGATACACGTCCTTTACTCCTCAAAAGATCGAACAATAACAGAATAACACCAACCGTGATGCAGCTATCAGCCAGATTAAAAAATGGCCAGTGAAAACTGCCAGCATAAAAGTCAAGAAAATCAATAACATAGCCACGGAAAAGACGGTCTAGAATGTTTCCAATTGCCCCACCGATAATTAAAGAAAGTGACAGGCGAGAAAGAACCAGCTCAGCCGGAGTCTTAAAGAAATAATAAACTACCACTCCCAGAGCCAGGATAGCCCCGAGATTAAGCAGAATTCTGGCTGCAGGATACTGACTATTACTCAGAAAACCAAAAATTGCGCCACGATTGTGGACCCGGGTTAAATTAAAAAAACCAGGAATAACCGGAACGACCTCATAAAGGGAAATAGATCTGGCTACCAGGTATTTGGTCAGTTGATCCAGTGCTATCCAGACTAAAATAAACAGATAATAAAAATGATTTTTTAACTTCATTGATTACTATCCGCCTGGAGAACCTCAAGACAGCGAGCACAGACCCGGGGGTAATCAGAACTCTGGCCAACACTGGTGGAATAATTCCAGCAGCGTTCACATTTCTCGCCTTCGGCTTTTTCCACCCTGATCTTCAATTCAGAACCGGCAGACGGCTCAACTCTTACCGCCGAAACAATGAAAATCATGGGCAGGTCGGGACGAAATTCGGCCAGCAGATCAAAATCTTCAAGTGGCGATTCGATTATAAGCTGAGCCTCCAGCGAATTGCCAACCAGCTTGGTCTCCCTGGCCTTTTCCAGCTCTTTTTGAACTTCAGCCCTTATTTGAAGCAGCCTTTCTATTTTCTTTACTTTGTCTTCAGCCAGCCAGGCTTCTTTCTCTTCTGGGAAGGTGCAGAGATGGACAGATTCCTCTTTGCCCGGGTAATCTGGCATAACTTCCCAGGCCTCTTCACAGGTAAAAGGCAAGATAGGAGCCATCAGGCGGAGAGTATTGTTGAGAACCTGGAAAATAGCTGTTTGCCCGGACCTTCTTTCCTGCGATCTGGCGCCCGAACAATACATCCTGTCTTTGATAACATCAAGGTAAAAGGCACTCAGATCAACAGTGAAAAAATTATAAAGCGAATGGAAAACAATATGAAACTCATACTCATCATAAGCTTCAATTACCCGACTGGCCACCTGTCGTCCTCTTTCCAGAATCCATCGGTCAAGCCAGTGAAGCTCACCAGGAGGAACGAGATCGGTAGTAGGATTAAAATCAAATAAATTACCGAGAAGAAAGCGCCAGGTATTGCGAATTTTCCGATAGGCCTCAACCAATCGCTGCAGTATTTCCTGGCCAAAACGGGCATCTTCTTTATAATTGAGCATAGCTACCCACAGCCTCAAAATCTCAGCGCCATGTTGTTTGATAATTTGCTCCGGCTCAATAACATTTCCGAGAGATTTGGACATAGCTCTTCCCTGTTCGTCGAGAACAAAGCCATGCGTCAGGCAGGTCTTAAAGGGCGACCCGTGACGGGCTCCAACCCCGATGACCAGCGAACTGTTAAACCAACCGCGGTACTGGTCGTGACCTTCTACATAAAGATCAGCTGGCCAGGGCAGCTCAGGACTTTTGCCCAGCAAACTGTGACTGGCCCCGGACTCGAACCAAACGTCAAGAATGTTGTTTTCTTTTTTAAAGCGCTTCGACTGGCAAACAGGACATTTGATCCCAGGAGGTAGTAGATCTTCTGCTTCTTTCTTAAACCAGGCGTTCGAGCCTTCCTTTTCGAAAATATCGGCAACATAGCTGGTGGTTCGCTCATCAGCCAGGATATGACCGCAATTCTCACAATAAAAAGCTGGAATGGGTACCCCCCAGGATCTTTGCCTGGAAATGCACCAGTCTGGTCGACTGGACATCATATTGGCAATTCTCTCTTCACCCCAGTAAGGAATCCATCTGACCCTTTTAATCTCATCGAGAACCTTCTTTCGAAGCTCATTCTTATCCATCGAAATGAACCATTGTTCGGTAGCTCTAAAAATGACTGGACTTTTACATCGCCAGCAATGTGGATAAGAATGGCTGATTTCATCAGCTTTAAGCAGGCTACCCTCCCCTTTCATGTCTTCAACAATTCTGGGATTAGCCTCAAAGACATTCAACCCGCCATATCTTTCCACTTGAGGAAAAAATTTACCTTCTTCATCAACTGGTGTATAAATACCAAGTCCGTAAGCCAGCCCGGTCAAATAATCGTCATATCCATGGCCTGGAGCAGTATGGACGCAGCCGGTGCCTTCCTCAAGAGTTACGTAATCAGCCAGGACCAGCCTGGATTCGCGCTCCAGGAAAGGATGCCTCGCCTTGAGGCCTTCTAACCTCCGTCCAGGGAAAACAGCCAGTTCCTGGTAGTTTTCGAGGCCAAGTTGCTGGGCCACAACCGGCAGTAACCGGCGGGCAACGATATAGACCTCATCACCCTGGCCTACCTGGGCTGCGACATACTCATATTCAGGATGAAAAGCAATAGCCAGATTAGCCGGCAGAGTCCAGGGAGTCGTTGTCCAGATGATAATTGAGACTTTTTTCCCTTTGAGAGCCGGAAACTCCGCGGACAGATCGGAAATCAAAGGAAACTTAACATAAATAGAGGGCGACTTTTTCTCTTTATATTCAATCTCGGCTTCAGCCAGGGCAGTCTGGCAGTGTAAACACCAGTGAACCGGTCTTTTCCCTTTGTAAACATTGCCGGAAGCAAAAAAAGCCGATAATAATCTCAGAATGTCAGCTTCATATTCGGGATTCATGGTCAAATATGGCTTTGCCCATTCTCCAAAAACACCCAGGCGCTTGAATTCTTCCCTCTGGATGTCAATAAATTTCAGTGCATATTTCCGGCATTCCTCCCTTATTTCGATAATTGACATTTCTTTCTTTTTAGGCCCCAGCAGCTGGTCAACTCTAATTTCAATCGGCAAACCATGACAATCCCAGCCGGGAATGTAAGGCGACAAATAACCCCGCATTGTTTTAGATTTAACAATAAAATCTTTAAGAATTTTGTTAAGAGCTGTACCTAAATGTATATGTCCATTGGCATAAGGTGGTCCATCATGAAGAATAAAAACTGGCTGGCCCTTTCGATTAGCTATAATTCTATCATATAGATTCAGACTGTCCCATTTTTTTTGAATCTCAGGCTCTTTTTGAACCAGTTGGGCTTTCATGGCAAATCGAGTCTGGGGCAGATTAAGTGTTTTTTTCAGGTCATTTTTATCAGCCATTGGCTTCTCTCCAGCGGTTACTAAATTTTTTCTATTATAAAACAGGTCAAGTGAAACTGCTATATCCTGAAGGGACTTTTTGGAAGAAGTCGGGTGGTGGCCTGTTACTTCTTCTCAGTTAAGGCGAAAATGGGCTCCCCGGCTCTCTGGATTGGCCAGGGCGGCGCGAGTTATCAGTAAAGCCACTTGCAGTCCATGACGGAGATCCACCAGCTCGGGATCCATGGGTGCCTCTTGATAAAATTTATCAACACGGTGCTGCAGATATTCCAGGTCAGCCCTGGCTCTTTCCAGACGTTTCGTAGTCCTTATAATGCCAGCATAATTCCACATGGTCGAACGAATAGTAGCCCAGTCTTGATATATTAAGGCTGGATCAATAGCTTCTTCCCTTTCAGGATAGCGCCAGGAACGGATAAGACCAGGATTGCATCTCAGCTGGGGCTGAAAATTTTCGCTTATGTCTCTGGCCGCCCTGATACCCCAGACCAGTCCTTCCAGAAGAGAAGTTGAACCAAGACGGTTGGCTCCATGAAGCCCGGTGCATGATACCTCGCCCACTGCATAAAGTCCGGCGAGTGAGGAACGTCCCCAGGTATCAACCAGAACTCCTCCGCAAGAAAAGTGAGCCGCTGGGACCACCGGGATTGGCTCCTTGGTAATATCCAGGCCATAATTTAAGCAGGTGCGGTAAATATAAGGAAATCTCTTCTTAATATCGACCTTAGTATGTCCGGCCAGATCAAGCAGAACAAACTTTGATTTGGTATTAATCATCTCTTGATAGATAGCTCTGGTAACTTCATCCCGCGGAGCCAGATCTTTAAGCGGGCTGTATCTGTCCATAAAGGCCCGACCATCTCTGGTCTTCAATCTGGCCCCCTCCCCTCTGACCGACTCCGAGATCAAGAAGTTGTCAGCCTCACGGTTATAGAGAGCTGTCGGGTGAAATTGAATATATTCCATGTTGACAATTCTGGCCCCGGCCCTTTGAGCCATGGCATAGCCGGAACCGATGGCTGTTTTAGGGTTGGAAGTAAATTCAAAAATTGCTCCGCAGCCACCTGTAGCCAGAACAGTGTAATTGGCTATAAACTTTTTAACCAGATGGGATTTATTATCAAGAACATAAGCTCCCAGACAAAAGGGTTCCCGATAAGAGGCTAAAGGATCGGTCAGATGATGAGGACTGGTCAGTAAATCAACCGCAGTGTGGTCAAAATAAAGGTGAATATTGGGGAAATCTTTCAGGCGGTTATACAAGGCGGTAGCAATCGTTCGGCCTGTGGCATCTGCTACATGAAGAATTCGCCGTCGAGAATGCCCACCTTCCAGGGCATAATCCAGCTTATCAGGTGAAGATCGGGCAAATGGTATTTTAAGCTCCTGAATCAGGATTCTATCTATAGCCTTTTTCCCTTCGGTCACCAGCAGATCAACTGCTTCGGGATTGTTAATATAATCACCCGCCTTGAGAATGTCATCTTTTAGCAGTTCTGGTTTATCATCCTGGCCAAAGGAAACTATCCCCCCCTGAGCCCAGTAGGTATTAGAACCTTCTATTCCAGGCGATTTGACGACCACATTTACTTCCAACCCCTGTCTGGCCGCTTCCAGAGCAGTAATCCCTCCAGCCAGTCCGCTGCCAACCACCAGAACGTCTGAATAAATTTCTTCCTCAGTTACTTTACCCATCGTTATCTCTTTCATGTAAATTCAAGGGAAATATCAGATGAACGAAAAGAATGAGTCAACGCCCCGACTGAAATAAAGTTGACTCCAGTCAGAGCAATTTCTCTGACTGTTTTTATATTAACTTTGCCCGAAACTTCCAGCGCAACCCGGCCAGAAACCATTTCCACAGCCTGTCTGATCGCCTCCAGCTTCATGTTATCAAGCATGATAATATCCGCTCCGCCCTTCAGGGCTTCCTCCACTTCTTGTAGATTAGTGGCTTCAATTTCTATTTTTACGCCTGGGCGGACCTTTTCTTTAGCCTTTTCCAGGGCAGCCGTTATACCTCCAGCTATTCTAATATGGTTATCTTTAATAAGCATCATATCAGACAAGCTCATTCGGTGATTTTTGCCTCCTCCAACTCTCACTGCATATTTCTCCAGTTCCCGCCAGCCGGGAGTTGTTTTTCTGGTATCAAGAATAGCGGCTCCTGTTCCCTTGACTTCCTCAACAAAGGCTCTGGTCATGGTGGCAATGCCTGATAATCGCTGGAGAAAATTTAGGGCTGTTCTTTCGGCTTTTAAAATGGAGTTAGCTCGACCTGAAATTTCAGCCAGAATGTCTCCAGGAGAAAACTGATAGCCATCATTTTTTGCTGCTGTCAACTTGACTTCTTCATCTACCGCCGACAGAACCCTGACTGCAATTTGCAGACCAGCCAGCACTCCCTTTTCTTTGGCCAGAAAAATGGCTGAAGTCTCAAGACTGGCTGGCACAATAGCCTCAGTGGTGATATCGCCAGCTGGCAAATCTTCTTCAAGAGCAAGGACAATCAAATTATCAAGCT
The DNA here is from genome assembly GCA_029571905.1 of Acidobacteriota bacterium. Lineage (GTDB taxonomy): Bacteria > Acidobacteriota > Aminicenantia > Aminicenantales > Saccharicenantaceae > Saccharicenans. The sequence continues at coordinate 47,259 of JAKPXU010000125.1, forward strand.
TTTTTTGGTTTATATCCATAATAGGTTGATTATAGAAATAGTTAGGTACTGAGTCAATTAAACTCCAGGCTACTGCCCCGCCACCCGCTCCTCTTGATTATCGAGCAAATTTGTGCCAGAATTGCTTTTAATTTTTTGTTCTGGGTATAAATAACCATGAAGAAGCGACTGGCGATGAATTCTATCTGTCCTGTTCCCTTTCAGCTAAATACCGCCCTTCTGAAAAGAGTTTTGATGACTGCCTTAAGCCGGGGTGG
>JAKPXU010000155.1 GCA_029571905.1 Acidobacteriota bacterium
AATTCTTCATAATCGATTTTTGACTTGAAAAGATTCTCCTGGCCTGAATCTGAGTTTTTTCCATTTTTCTGGGTCATAACGCACCTTCCTGAAAATTAACTAAAACTTTACTAATCTACTGGCAAATTGTCAAGCTGGCGATTTGCCGGTCAATTTATCGAGACCGATTTGCCGAGCTCGTTGACCTCTCTCCACCCGTGGGGTAAGATAAAAAAGACAGAGATTTATCACAGGTAGGGCCCAAACATGTTTGAGCAATTGACAGAAAAATTGCAAAAGACCCTGAAATATATCAGGGGTGAAGGCAAAATTACGGAGAAAAACATAGCCGAAGCCCTGAAAATGCTCAGGCTGGCCTTTCTTGAGGCTGATGTTAATTATAAAGTCGTCAAAGAATTTGAAGAAAAAGTTAAGTCCAGAGCCTTAAATCAGGAAGTAATGATGAGCCTGTCTCCCGGTCAGCAATTTATAAAGATAGTCAGGGATGAGCTGACAGAAATTCTGGGGCAGGAAGCCAGGGGGCTGACCTGGGCCAGCCACCCGCCATCAGTGTTTATGCTGGTTGGACTTCAGGGCAGCGGTAAGACTACCACTGCTGGCAAGCTGGGGCGTTATGTCCAGGGCCAGGGGAAAAACCCACTACTGGTCTCCTTTGACCTGAAAAGACTGGCCGCTCAGGATCAGCTGAGAATCATCGCCCGGTCACTTGATCTGCCGTTTTATGAAATGACTGCCGACAGGATGAAAAAGCCGGAAGAAGCCCTTAAAGAACTTTTGACCTATTCCAGAAACCGGGGCTATGAGCCGCTAATTGTCGATACTGCCGGGCGGCTCCACATCGATGATGAGCTAATGGCCGAGCTTCGCCTGGCCAGGGATATTCTCCGGCCGGCCGAGGTGATTTATGTCGGCGATGCCATGACCGGTCAGGATGCGGTCAGGAGCGCTCAGGCTTTTGAGGAAAAAATCGGGTTGACTTCCATCATTCTGACCAAGCTGGATGGCGATGCCCGGGGAGGAGCGGCCTTGTCGATTACCTATGTCACCCATCGTCCGATTAAATTCATCGGGGTCGGAGAAAAGCTTGATAAGCTGGAGGTTTTCCATCCGGACAGAATGGCTTCGCGCATCCTGGGAATGGGCGATATTCTGAGTTTAATCGAGAAAGCCGAGGAAGAAACGGATCTCAAGCAAGCTGAAGAAATGGCCCGCAAGCTCAAGAAAAATCAGTTCACTCTGGAAGATTTTCGGCAGCAGTTGGTACAGTTAAAGAAGATGGGCAGCCTATCAGGCTTGATGAATTTCTTGCCGAAGGTTGGCCCGTTTAAAAACCTCGGCAACCTGGACATTGATGACAAGAAATTGATTTATTTTGAGGCCATAATTAACTCGATGACGAGGGAAGAAAGGGAAAACCCCAGAATTATAGATGGACGGCGGCGGGCCAGAATTGCCAGGGGGAGTGGTCGGCCAGTGCAGGAGGTCAATCAACTCCTAAAGCAGTTTTTTGAAATGGAGAAGCTGCTTAAAAAAGGCACCTTCCAGAAGCTATTAAATGCCTAAATGGGGTCGGGCCAGCGGATTCCATTTATTATTAATGAGATAGATAAGGCCGAGGGGAATTTCTTAACACCGCTGAGCTTCATATCATTAAACAAATCAAGTAAGTAAGCCTAATCTAACGAGACGAGTGGCAGTGGCGATCGCAAGCAGATATATTTTAGTATCTTCTTGATAATAAAGAAAATGCGCTGGCCCGACCCCATTCTAAAAACTTACGTAACCAAGAAGGTAAAGAATCACTATGATAACCGGCTGGTGGATTAGATAGATCAGAAGTGAATGGCGGCCGCACCAGTTAATGAAGTTATCAGGAAGCTGGCGCCGGAGGAGGCTTTTGGGCTGAGCATAAAGCCATTTTCCCAGGGCAGTTCCAATCAGGAAAATTCCAAACCAGGGGATTAGCGGAAAATAATCAAGCGAGGCAAAGGAAGGGCTAAAAAGGCCAAAAGGAATAAGCCAGTTAGTTTTGACCGCCAGGATTCTTCTCAAGGCAGGCATAAAAAAAGCGCCGGAGAGAACCACTGCTCCCCAGATGGCTCTGGTGGTTGGTCTGGTTTTATAGAAGACCAGGGCATAAATAAGAACCGAAACAGCCAGACAATGGATGATCCCGAAAAAAATAGCTGAAGCTGGGTCAAAAAGGTAAGTCACAACGGTAATCAGAAGTGCGACCACCGCAAATTTAACAAAACGACGAAAATTGTTCCGGCTAAAGGTCGAGGAAATACCAGATAGAACAACAAAAAGCCCGGAGAAAAAGTTCTGGGCTACCAGCCAGGCAGGAGAAGAAAGATCAGTCGAAAAGCCCAGAAATTTTTTTATCCCGACAAAATCCCCGAGATCATAGAGAAGATGATAGCCGACCATCAAGATAATCGCCAGGCCGCGAAGAAAATCTATTTCCCAGATCCTGGCCCTGCTGTCTGATTTTGTCATAGCTGGAGTATATCCTTTGTGAGTAAAGGTGGTCAAATGAAGGCCAAAAAAAAAAGAAAGAGAAATTTAACCTCAGAACTTTAGATAACCAAGTTGAATTGACGTCACTTATTTAATAGAATCCTCACCGTAACAAGACTGGTAGGAGAAGATTAATGTCTCCAGCGATAATTATGAAGAAATTAAAACTAACAACGTGTAGGCAATTGTCAGTCGCCACGAAGAGTGAAATAGTTTCACGCCTCCAGAGAGCCAGACCTGAAAGGGCTCTATTCCTCGTTTGTCTGTTTTTTCTTGTTCTGACGCTTGATGTTATTACCGCCTTTAGCTATGACGTGCCTAGAGCTAGACCAGAGGAGATCGGTTTATCTTCAGAGAGACTTGAGCGCCTGGCCAGCGTGATGCAGAGCTACTGCGACCAGCAGGGTGCGCCCGGGATGGTGGTTCTGGTCGCCCGGAAGGGGCGAATTGCCTATGAGCGCAGCTTTGGGAAGTTTCGTCTGGACAAAATGGATCCTATGCCGGTTAACGCAATCTTCCGCATTGCCTCTCAATCGAAAGCGGTGACTTCGGTGGCCATCATGATGCTTATGGAGGAAGGCAAGCTTCTCCTTGATGATCCGGTGAGCCGCTATATCCCCGAGTTTAAGGAAACTTATGTGGCGGTAAAAGCTGAGGGCCGGGAGGTTAAAGGCTACAGCCTTGTTCCCGCCAGACGGCCGATTACCATTCGCGATCTCCTGACTCACACGGCCGGTATTTCTTATGGCGATGGACCGGCCCGCGATGAATATCTTCAGGCTGGAATTCATGGCTGGTATCTTACCGATAAAAATATGACCATAGGTGAACTGGTAAAAAAACTGGTCAAACTGCCTTTCGATGCTCAACCTGGAGAGCGGTTTGTTTATGGCTACAATATCGATATTCTTGGCTACCTGGTAGAAGTCGTTTCGGGTCAGACCCTGGCTGAATTTGTCGAAAAAAGAATTACCGGACCACTCGGCATGAAAGATACCCATTTCTTCTTACCTGAAACCAAGGCCTCCAGGTTCACGCCTGCTTATGGTTTGAGTGAAGATGGCCAGATAAAAATGATAGAAGACCCAGCCACCAGTCCTTATATCTATGGCCCCAAAAAGTGTTACTCGGGCGGGGCTGGGCTGGTCTCGACGGCCGAAGACTATACTCGGTTTCTTCTCATGCTGCAGAACGGCGGCGAGCTGGGTGGATCGAGAATTCTCAGCCCGAAATCAGTCGAGCTGATGACTTCTGATCAGGTTGGGCGGCTTTATTCGGGCGGTTCGGTCGGTTTTGGCCTGGGCTTTTCTATTGTTAAGGATCTGGGAGCCTCTGGTATCCCGGGGACTGTTGGCGCCTTTGGCTGGAGTGGTGCGTATTTTACCACTTATTGGGTTGATCCGGTTGAAAAGCTAACGGCCGTTTTTATGATTCAATTGTTGCCTGTTCCGGCTAACCTGACCGACCTCCAGGACAAGTTCCGGACTCTGGTTTACCAGTCTATTGTAAATGGGGTCGGGCCTCAGTAAATAAATCATAATAAATGGGTTAGCCTAAAAATAGCTCAAAATTGGGCCAGCTGTAGGTGTCAAATTTTTCTGGCCTGCTAATTTATAAAGATAAAGCAATTTGTGATGAAGCTAATCAAGGTGGTTAAGGGCAGAAAGTTAAGTTATTGATAGTAAAGAAAAAGCGCTGGCCCGACCCCGTTTAGAGAAGGAGAAAAAATGGCTAAAGAGACTGGAGATGAAAAGTTCTGGCGGCAGGTGCGCCAGGAGTTTATGCTTGATCCGCAGATGACTTTTTTTAATACAGGTACTCTGGGAGCCATGCCCCGTCGTGTTTTTGACCGTGTCGTTGACCACCTGCGTCTTTGCGCCGAAAAAATTGCCGAATGGGATTACTATGGTGCTGACTGGATTGCAGGTTACCAACCCTGGACCGAAATAAGAGGAAAAGTTGCCCGCTTGATTAATTCTGAAGTGACGGAAGTCGCCCTGACCGAAAATGCTACGGCCGGAATGAATTATATTTCCAATGGTCTGGACCTTCAGCCCGGCGATGAGGTGCTGGGGACAGACCAGGAGCATCCAGGGGGTGAGTGTGGCTGGAAGCTTAAAGCTAAACGCTGTGGCCTTGCCTATCGCCAGCTGGCTTTAGATAAGCCGATTCAATCTCCAGGAGAGGTTATCGAAACCTTGACCAGAGCCATGGGGCCGAGGACCAGAGTTATAGCTATCCCTCATATCGTCACTGGCAGCGGTGCTGTTCTGCCAGTCAAAGAAATCTGTGCAGAAGCTGCCAGGCGCGGTGTCTTTACCGTTATAGACGGTGCCCAGACGGCCGGGCAGATCAAGATAGATGTCAGAGAACTTGGTTGCGATGCTTATTACGGCAGTCTTCACAAGTGGCTTTGCGCTCCCGCCGGCAATGGCTTTCTTTACCTCAAAAAGGAAAAAGCTCCTCGGGTCTGGACGACGCTGGCCAGCACTCAGTGGGATAATCATGAAGATGATGGCTTTCGCCTCAGCCAGCGAGGCACGGGCAATCTGTCGCTTCTCATGGGTCTCGATGAGGCCCTGGATTTTCATTTTGAACTCGGACCGGAAAGAGTTTATAACCGTATTAAATCTCTGGGCGATTATTTGAGAATGAGACTTAAGGAAATTCCTGGAATAAAAATCTTTACACCGCTTGAATCTTCGATGACAGCCGGCATCACTGTTTATAATATTGAAGGTTTGACCGGCGATTTTATTCAGGATGAACTCTGGCGTCGCGGGCGATTGCGACCGCGCTCGATGGGGGATATCTATGGAGTCCGCCAGTCAACTCATATTTACAATTCCTTTGAGGAAATTGACCGGACAATTTCGATTCTTAAAGAACTGGCTTCCGGGTGAAGTTTCTTATCTGGTTTCTCTTGATTTTTTGAGTTCCAGGCTTTCTTCTATTTCTTTAATTTTCGCGGTCAGTCTTTTGGCGCTAACTGGAAAGGCTGTTTTTATCTCCGGAGCAAATACCGAGACTTTAAATTCTTCTATCATCCAGCGCAGCTCAAAAAGTTTATCTTCATTTTCTGACAAATTTTTTGTCCTGAGCAGGTTTTTTAACCGCCCATACTCAGACTCGAATGGTTCAACTTGAGCTGCTTTGGCCCGGTCTTTTTCGGCTGAGAATCGAGCTCTCTCTACTCTGATACCAAAAGCATGCACCAGGCGTGACAACTCTCGAAGAAAAGCCAGAGGGTAAAGCCGTATAAAGTCTCCGGGCACCAGCCGCCCCAGCTCCTCCTTTAAGCTGTCAGGCAATGATGAACTTATCCTGGCCGCTTTCTGTTCCTCTTCCATATTTTTAATCAACCGGTAGGCCTTCTGATATTCTTGAAGAACTGCTTCTACGGCTACAAAGACCTCATGACTTTTTTCAAATAGTTCTTTAAGTGCTTTTTCTTCGAAAAAACGAACAAAATCCTCCTGCCGACGAAAATCTTTCTGGAAAACTTCTTTTTTTACCCGACTGACTATTTCTTCTTTGATTGCTGCTTCTCCTCTGAAAAAGAGGAAAACCGGTTTTAGCTCTTCGGACAGGGCATAACTTCTTTTGATGAAACTTATATCTTTTTCGAACCGTCTGCTTAGCATGGCTTCCAGTGCCTGGAGATGGTTCTGTTTGGCCTGATTTTTATTTTTAAAGAGCTTCAAACTTATTTTCTGACCGCTTGTCTGGAAAGCAGGGTAGCCTTTTAAAAAATCATCAATGATTATTTCTTGCGGAATTTCAGGAAGATCTTCGGGCCAGCCAGCCAGCTCTTCTCTTTCCCATCTGCTTCTGGCCTCAAGCCACCCAGGCGAATCTTCCTCCAGTGACTTTCTGGCTTTTTCATTTAACATCTGCCGAAGAAAGGTCAGATCACGGCCGACCAGAATTTCCTGGCCATGGT
>JAKPXU010000159.1 GCA_029571905.1 Acidobacteriota bacterium
ACGGAAGCTAAAATCAGAATCACCAATAAATATGATTTTCTCGCTCTCGATCGAGATAATTTTAGCCTCCACTGGGAGCTTTTAACCAATGGACGAAAAGCAGCGGAAGGCACTCTTCCCTGCCCGGCTATTAAACCCCGGGCTTCAGCTGAAATCAGGGTGGTTTTTCCGGCTGAGACTATCAAGCCGGATGAGGAGGTTTTTCTAAATGTAGAATTGAGAGCGGGGAAAGAGATGGCTCAGGGTCTGATTCCGGTCGGACACAGTCTGGCTGCCGAGCAGGTAAAAATCGCCGGTGAAAAAGCGAACCAGGTGCTCGCCCAAGTCTCTAGAACTCAGGCCAAGCTGCCCAAATTAAACATAAAAGAAAACAAAAACAACCGGAACCAGATCATCATCAGCAGCCAGAATTTCGAGCTGATCTTCAATCGGGCTGAGGGCCGTTTAACCTCATATAGATTACAGAATCTTGAACTTCTAAAAGAAGGACCTCTCCCCAATTTCTGGAGGGCACCGACCGATAATGACTTTGGAAACAGAATGCCGGAGAGGTTAAAAGCCTGGAGAGAGGCCAGCCAGAAACGGGAAGTAAAAACTTTCACGGTGAGCAAGAATAAAGCCGGACAGGCCGTGGTCAAAATTGAATTCTATCTGCCAGCAGTTGAGGCGACTTATGCTATTACTTACACCGTGGCCAGAGATGGAGTCATCCGGGTGGATAATGAGTTTAAGCCGCAGAATCCAGAAAAGCTGCCAGAAATTCCCCGGGTCGGATTGCTGCTGGCTATGCCCGAGGGCTTTGAAAATATTGATTACTATGGCCGCGGGCCACATGAGAATTACTGCGACCGCCAGACTTCGGCCTTCGCTGGAATTTATAAAACAACCATGGCTGAACAGATCATTCCATATGTCTGCGCTCAGGAGTTTGGACAGCGGACCGCTACCAGGTGGCTCATTATCAGCAATAAAGAGGGGCGTGGATTGAAATTGAGCGGGCTGCCTCTTTTTGAATTTTCAGCTGTTCCCTACACGCCTGAGGATCTGACTCAAAACTGGCGTGGAGAAAAACACTTTATTGATGTGCCCAGACGAAGTCATCTTTATGTCAACATCGATCTGGCTCAGATGGGCGTGGGAGGAGATGATTCCTGGGGAGCAAAACCACACCCGCAGTACTTGATTAAGCCACAGGACTATTCCTGGTCATTCATTATTGAGCCGGTGAAGTAAAGGCCGGAAAGAGGCTGGGTGGTGAAGAATAAAAGAAGACAAGGTATTTTAAATATCAGGGGACTAATGTCTTTTCGCTTTTTAGCCCTGCTCATAATTTCTGGACTGATTTTTTTCCCGGGACTGAGCAAAGCTGAAAAGGACAGTCAGATTCAAGAGAACAGTGACGAGAAAAGCGCTACCATTCTGCCCTTTTTAAATCCGGACTTACCGCTTGAAGTCAGGGTTTCTGATCTGGTCGGACGATTGACACTTGAAGAAAAAATCGGTCAGCTGATGAATGAGGCACCAGCCATAGACCGCCTGGGCATCCCGGCCTATAACTGGTGGAATGAGTGCCTTCATGGAGTGGCTCGGGCTGGTCTGGCCACTGTCTTTCCCCAGGCAATCGGTCTGGCCGCCACCTGGGATACCGACCTGTTGTTCGAGGTGGCCACCGCTATCTCGGATGAAGCCAGGGCTAAACACCACGAGGCTGCCCGCCGCGGTGAGCGTGGTATTTATCAGGGCTTAACCTTCTGGTCACC
>JAKPXU010000027.1 GCA_029571905.1 Acidobacteriota bacterium
ATTAATCGGGCGGGCCACCTACTTAATTCAGTCCCACGTCAATGATTGTCTGAAGAGGCCGGGCTGGATCAAAAAGTATGGACGCCGCGAGCCAATAAGTTATGGCGAAGCTAATGCTGTTCTCTTCGATTCAATTGCCTACCTCAGGGACAAAGAAGATGTGGCCGGTCAGACAGCAGAAGTGGCCCTATCAATCATTAGAATTCTTGAATCGCTACGGCAGAAACGGGGGATAACCAACGATGAAGCTCTGGCCATTGTTCAGCAGCAAGGTCTGGCCAACTACCTGGCTGCAATAGATCAAACCTGATTTTAGACCCGCTGGCTGCTGGAGACAAAACAGGGCGGCTGCGGACGGCTCCTTCTCCGTTTTGGCGTCTTCACCTGAGGATAAACAAAAAGTTCACCGGTATAATTTCTCAGGACAACTTTCTCATCGGAGATTGACTGAACATATTCAGGAATAAGTGGAATCTTGCCACCGCCGCCAGGAGCATCAATCACATACTGGGGCACAGCCAGACCGGATGTCCAGCCTCGCAAGCCCTGATAAATTTCCAGCCCTTTTTCAACTGTGGTCCGGAAATGATCAGTTCCCCGGACATAATCGGCCTGATAGATGTAGTAGGGCCTGACTCGTACCGTCAGGAGCTTCTGCATGAGCTTTCTCATTGTCTCAACGTCATCGTTGACACCTTTAAGAAGAACAGTCTGGTTGCCAAGAGGAATACCGGCATCAGCCAGAAGGTTGAGGGCTCTGGCTGCCTCCGCCGTAATTTCGTCCGGATGATTGAAATGAACATTCAAATAGAGCGGGTGATACTTTTTTAGCATCGATGTTAATTCTTCGGTGATTCTCTGTGGAAGATAACAGGGCATTCTGGTTCCAATTCTTATAATTTCTACATGGGGGATCGAGCGGAGCTGGCTCAGAATACTTTCCAGCCGGTCATCGCTCAGAATAAGCGGATCACCGCCCGAAACAATGACATCCCGCACCTCCGGGTGTTCTCTTATGTAATTTATTCCATCTTCAATGTAACGAGGGTGAATCTTCGAAATATCGCCGACTTTCCTCTTTCTGGTGCAGAAACGACAGTAAGAAGCACAGCTATGAGCTACCAGAAAAAGAACACGATCAGGATAGCGATGCACAATGCTGGGCACCGGCGAATCAAGATCCTCTTCCAGGGGATCGTCCTCGCCTGAGTTTTCAGCCAGCTCGGCCAGATCAGGCACAACCTGTCGATAAAGCGGATCGCCTTTCCTTTTGATCAGGCTGGCGTAATAAGGAGTAATCTGAATCTTAAAAGCCTGACCTATTTTTCTGACCTCATTAACATCCAGGCCAAAACGCTGAGCTATTTCTTCTGGAGTTCTCAAACTGTGCTGCAAAATTTGTTGCCAGTCGTCCATTTTCTCCTTTTTTCACTCCTTTTCCCCGAGATATTGCCCGAAAATGACCCGGTCATCGCCTGGCCGGTAAAAGTCAGGAATGCGGGCCATTTCTCGATAACCTAATTTTTCATAAAATTTTCTGGTTGGTAGATATTTGGGCTGAGAAGAGGTTTCAATTATAACGAGGTGACCTTTGTTCTTTTTAACCTCATTCTCGAGATAGCGAACCAGCAGCTGGCCATAGCCCTGGCCCTGGACTTCAGGCGAAACCGCTATCCAGTAAAGATCCCAGGTGCCTTCGGTAAGCGGAGTCGGACCATAGGTCATATAACCAACAACTTGCCCGTTCTCGTCCTCCGCCACCACGATCTGATAATCCTTCTGGTCAGGCTGGTTGAGGTAGATATCAATTAGCTCTTCAGCCACCTTTATCTCTTCCGGAAGGAAAAAGCGGGTAGCCCTGATTATTTCCATGACCCGTTCACGGTCAACGCTTGTCAGTGGCCGTACCATCGGTTTCCTTCCTTTTCAAAGCATTACTGATCATCAGTTTCCAGAAATCAGCATAATCTATGCCGGCGGCCTTGAGGGCTCGGGCATAGCCGGCGTCAAGACTGACGTCCGGATTGGGATTCACTTCCAGAATGAACAATTCTCCAGCCTCATTCATCCTGATATCTGCCCGGGCATAATCGCGACAACCCATAACCTTGAAAGCACTGATTGCTATAGCTTGTAATCGAGCTTCCAGCTCGCTCTCGATCCTGGCCGGGCAGACCGGCTTGGTCGTCTCGTATAGAACATGTTCCGGATACCATTTTGCTTCGTAACTGCAGATGTGAGGAAAACCAGGAGGCATGGTGGAAAAATCTATCTCAGAGACAGGCAGAGCTTTCGGCTCTCCATCATCAAGAATAGCCACATTGAACTCCCGGCCTTCAATATATTCTTCAACTATGGCTGGCTGTTCATAAGTTTCAATAACTCTTTTTATCTGGTCAGCCAGAGACTGTCGGTCATAAACAACTGACTCCGGATGGACTCCCAGGCTGGCATCCTCTGAGTTGGGCTTGATGATCATCGGAAAACGAAGCTCAACAATTTCATCAGCCGAAGTGATTAACTGACTGGGAGCAACCGGCAGATTAAAAGAACTCAGAATTGCTTTGGCTTGATGTTTATCCTGACAGAGAGCCAGGGTTCTGGCCCCATTGCCAGTAAAAGGAATATGAAGGACTTCCATAACCGCCGCCACATTTGATTCCCAGTGCGGGTTGCCGAAAAAGCCTTCACATAGATTAACCACCACCTGAACGTTGAGTTCCTTAATTTTCCGCAGAAAATTAAACATGCTCCGCTGAAGTGGAATCAGCACAGCCTCGACACCCGATTGATTAAGAGTCTGACAGACGATCTCAGCTACCTTGGCGACCGAATCTTCCGAAACTTTTTCGCGGCGGTAAATAAATGGCTCGTGGGTATTAAAAGCCACGCCGACTTTCAGGCTATCAGCGGCCATGATTTCCTCCACCATCGACAGAAAAATCATAAGCCGCATTGCCAGCTAACTTCTGGAACAAACCATAGCGCCTAGAAGCCTCGAAAACCACCCGGTTGATAAGCTGCTCATAGCTATAACCGGCGGCTCGAGCCGCCTTGGGCAGACAGGAATTATCTTCAGGCCTGGGCAAAATGCCAGGCAACGGATTGATCTCAATGATATTGGGTTCGCCTTTCTCATCCAATCTGACATCTATTCGTGCCCAATCTCTTATCCGAAAGAGGCGACAGGTTTTAACAATGACCTGTTCTATTTTTTTCTTGAGCTCTGAAGAGATCTCGGCCGGGCAGCGGAAAATATTCAGAGGCTTCTCAGGTGTGTCCCAGACCCATTTAGCTTCATAAGAATAAATCGGTCTGGCGCCAGCTGGCAGCTGACTGTGATCAATTTCAACAATGGGTAGAATTTCGAGTTCGGGATAATTGCCCAGCACACCGACCGTGAATTCCCGACCGGTCAAAAATTTTTCGATAATAGCCGGCTGCTTGTAGAGGTCTTTTATCTCGCTAACTTTTTTTCTCAACTCGCGGCGATTGGTAACCACCGAATCGTTTTTTATGCCCTTGCTCGAACCCTCATACAAAGGCTTGACCAGGCAGGGATAAGTAATAGCTGTCGGCAGTTCCTGTTCGTCATCTACAACCCGGAAGGACGGAGTGGGAATTCGATGATAACCCATGATTTCCTTCGCTCTGGCTTTGTCGAGACACAGGCCAAGAGTCAAAGGATCTGAGCCGGTGTAAGGAATATTTAAAATCTCGCAGATAGTTGGAATATGCGATTCGCGATTTGGGCCGAACAGCCTTTCGGCCATATTAAAAACCAGATCTGGTTTTTCTTCTAGAAGTCTGATATAGGCAAACTCATCAGCTTCAATCGGGATTACCTGGTGAAATCTTTCGAG
>JAKPXU010000029.1 GCA_029571905.1 Acidobacteriota bacterium
ATAGCGGTTCAGGTTCTGCGACAGCTTCTCATAAATATAAACTATGGTTGGATATTTTTTGCCTTCCTCATAGCCGGCAGGCAGAAACAGAGCAGCCTGAAGCTTTTTCCCCTTAGCGCTGACGTAGTCTATAAGCCTCACCCCGGATGACCAGAGAAATTCCTTCTGCTGGGGATTGGCTTCTGTGATTCTGGTTGCTTTTCCGAGAAAGGCATCAGCGGCATAAAAGTCGGGGAAATCGCGGTAAGTCTCCCGGGTGAAAAGATAGCGTTCTGCCTTTTTAGCTTTAAGCAGACGATTAAACTGGGCATCTTCGAAGAAAAGAAGTCTGGACACTTTTCTGGCGGCTTCTATTCGGGTTATGCCCTGTTTTTTGTTCCATTCGCCATAGGTCAGAAAATATTGGGGTTGGCTGAGATCGATGCCCTTTTCTTCCGGATCCAGGAGGAAACGCCGCTGGTAATGGATTTCGTCCTTAGCTCCATTTCCAGTCAGATTGAGGCCACTGCGCCCGCGGGCCTCTGCCTGCCAGACATCCCAGCCATCCGAGAGCAGGACATAGCGGCTATCTTTTGACCAGCCGAAAGGTATATCGGGTTGTAGCTTCACATTGTAATCCACATCCTCATCTGCAAAAGAAGCAGGGAGACCAGCAGTCAGGTTAAAGCTCTGGCCAGTAGCCAGCTCATAGCTAAAAAAGTGGCCATCCTGATAATAAAGCAAATACCGTGTGTCGGGAGAAAGGCCGAATGACCAGCGATTTTTCTTGAGAGCCAGTTTCCTTTCTCCAGTCTTGAGGTCAATGATATAAATATCCTGATAACTGGCTCCAGTCAGACTGAATTCCAGCTCATAAGGAGATTGATCGCGGCCAATGGCCAGATCAGATTTGCTGCCTAAAGTTACCCGCCGCAGATTATCATCAGCCAGACGCACAAACTTTTTTTCCAGCGGGCGATAAAGCGATAAATAGCTGTAGGAGGCGTCCCAGACTTCTTCAACCTGCTGCTGGGACTGGAGTCTGGGATCCTGCCAGTGCCAGAGAATGAGGTCGGGGAGCTCGCTTTCATCAATATCATCGAGTTTGGCGGCAGGGGAGGTTTCCTTATCCCCTTGTTCTTTTTTCTCCGGAGAAGCAGAGGGTGAAGATTTAACTTTAATCTGCTTGATTCCAAGAGCTAGAGCCTGGTAATCTTCCAGCCAGTAAGGGGTAAAATCCGGGCTAAGGGTAAAACCAGGCGGGAAGGCCTTATCTTTTTCCGGTTCGTATTCAATTTTTTGTGGCTGCTTTGAATTTTTTTCAAATTTAAAGGCCAGCAAGCCATAAAGTTTGTCTTCGTATTTGTCGTCCTGGCGGCCTTTGAGTACTGACAGAGCCTGGCCTTTATCGTCCCACTTCAAATTTTTGTAGAAGAAATGACCCGAATCAAGGACCTGCAGTTCATTGCTTCTGAGATTCTTGAGCATTAAACCATTACCGGCCATATCCCGGGCATCAACCAGCCAGGCCAGCCAATCACCCGGGCGATTAAAAGAAAATTCAGAGACGTTGCCCAGACTCAACTCCTGACCGGATTGAAGATTTTTTAAAACCAGGTCTGAACCTGCCCATCTATCCTTATCTTTTTCCTGGCTTTCAGGAGCTAACCGTTGGATGGCGAGATAGAGCGAACTATCGCCAGAAAAGGCAATTTTCCGCACACCTGGCCAATCCGTTTTCTGACCGGTAGTTAGTTCCACCAGGGAAGCTTTTGGCTCAATCCTTTTCTTGTCTTTGCGCAGTTTTTTGGTTTCTTCAAAAGAAGGATAGGACATGAAAGCAACCCAGCGCGAATCGTCAGAAATCAGGATAAGAGAAGAGACATTTCGGGGGGCATCACCGAGACTAAAGCGGTATTCCTTGGTTCCATCAATTTCTTTGATAACCAGTTCGCTATCGCCTTCATTGGGAGTGAGTGAATGAACAAACCATTTTCCATCGGACGATATCTGGGCTGAAGAGATATTCTTCCAGGCCAGAATGTCTTTAATTTCCAGTGGACGGAGAGCAAGCGGTTTAACCGCTTCCTGTTTCGGGCTGGCCTCAAGTGAGGGCACTAAGCACAGACAGGTGAGTAACAGAAAAACAAACAGCAGGGACAAAACTCTGGCCAGCGGTTGCATTTTAGCTTTAATAGTTCCAATCATCTATTTCTCCTCAATTAAAATTCAGAGCTTGGATAGAATAAAAGACTCTCTCCACCATACTACTTTGTCGGAGGAATGGTCAAGGCAGAAACTAAATCAGGTTAAGGCCTAGTATCCATAGTAAATGGGGGAGTAAGAAGGTTTGGTCACGACGTGCTGGGTAGCCGGATGTCTGGACAGGTAGTGATTTTAACTTTAAGATAAGATAAAATCAAAAAATAAAACCAAGGAACTTGTAGTTCTACTAAGTATAAAACAGACCGGGGAAAAAGAACCCGGAACTGGAGGCAACAGGTTGATGAATATAAGAGAACAGATTGAGGATCTGGAAAGAAGAGTTCTTTCTCCTCAAGCCTGCCTGAGCACGGCCAGCCAGGGAAGGTCTAGACCAGAACAACCTCATCCCCTGCGGACTGCTTTTCAGCGGGATCGGGATAGAATTATTCACTCGAAATCATTTCGCCGATTAAAACATAAGACTCAAGTCTTTCTGTCACCTTTTGGCGATCATTTTCGTACGAGATTAACGCATACGCTGGAAGTGTCTCAGATTGCCCGCACCATTGCCCGCTCTCTTCGCCTGAATGAAGACCTGACTGAAGCTATAGCCCTGGGCCATGACCTTGGACATACGCCTTTTGGCCATGCCGGGGAAGAGGTCTTAAACGAGCTCCTGACTGGCGGCTTTCGTCATTCAGAGCAAAGTCTCAGGGTGGTTGATAAGCTGGAATATGAAGGTAAAGGCCTTAATTTAAGCTATGAGGTCCGCGATGGAATCCTGAGGCATTCTAAGGGGCGAGGAGAGATATTAAATGATGACCCCGAAGGCCGGCCAGCTACCCTGGAAGGACAAATTGTCAGGGTGTCAGACGTGATTGCTTATGTTAACCACGATATTGATGACGCCCTTCGAGCGGGCATTATCAGAGAGGAAGATATTCCCTCTAAAATTACCGAAATCCTGGGCAAACTTCATGCTACCCGGATAGATCGTCTGGTTACCGATGTAGTTGAAAGCAGCCTCAAAGTTGAGCTGGAACGAATCGCTATGAGCCAGAGAATTTATCAGGCTTTGCTTGATCTGAGGAATTTTCTTTATGACCGGGTCTATCTTAATTCCGAGGCCAGGGAAGAACTGAATAAAACCAGAAAAGTAGTTAAAGAACTCTATGAATATTTGCTCAAAAATCCAGGCGATGGGGTTAGAGACTACCCCAGAGGAGATCCACTCGAGAGGAGAGTAGCCGATTTTATAGCCGGTATGACCGATAGCTATGCGCTGGCTCTGTATGAAAAAATTTTCCTTCCCCGCATCCGGTTTTAAAATGGGGTCGGGCCTCGGGATGTCATTGATAATAAATAAATTATAAAAGTATCATTTCTCTTATCCTATCTCTTATCTTAAAGTGCTTACCAGTTTCGAGAAATGTTTCTCATCAAACCTTCAACCGGAATCGCCCCGCCCGAGAGCACACCATTGACGGGAGTTTTTCGGATGGCGGCCTCAGTCCCTGACCCTCAGCAGGGGCAGCGAAAGCGAAGTTAAATGAAGAAGTTAGGGGCCAGGAGATTGATTGAACCTGGAATTATCCTCGCCGGCACAGGTCTCTGACCGGAACTTAACAAGAGAAATCACTGGCTGCTAAAGTGTTGAAAATAAAACATATCGGCTGGCCCGACCCCATTAGACAAATCCCTATGGGTTTGCTATACTATTAATACTTATTCCCTCGCCATTTATAATCGGGCTGTTCAGCCGGAGGCTAAAAATGAGACCGGAAGGTTCACCAGTTCTTGAAGTAAATAAATTATCAAAATCATTTAATTCTTTTCGGGCAGTTAAAGAAGTTAGCTTTGAGCTTTACCGTGGGGAAATTCTTGGCCTCCTCGGCCCAAATGGTGCGGGGAAGACCACCATTATTCATATGTTACTTGGTTTAACCCTGCCTACTTCCGGCGAGATAAGAATATTTGGTCTCAATCCGGAAAAATCAAGACAGAGAGAAAAGATTCTGGGCAGGATGAATTTTTCCTCGACTTATGTTGCCTTGCCTTATTCACTTAAGGTCCGAGAATCCTTGATGGTTTTTGCCGGGCTCTATGGAGTTAAAAAACCTAGGCAGAAAATAGACGCCCTTATTGAGCAATTTGATTTAAAGGATTCAGCCAACAAAGCAGTCAGAACATTGTCCTCTGGCCAGATGACGAGATTAAACCTGGCCAAGGCTTTTATCAATGACCCTGAAATCCTGCTTCTGGACGAGCCCACTGCCAGTCTTGACCCGGATATTGCCGATCGGACCAGAAACTATCTGATAGAGGTCAAGAAAATAAAAAACATGGCCATCCTTTATACTTCTCATAATATGAAGGAAATGGAGGCAATCTCTGACCATTTGCTGTTTCTTCATCATGGAGAAATTATTGCCCGTGGGACACCGGCCGAGGTGGTCAGGCAATTTAGGAGCGAAAATCTGGAAGAAGTCTTTTTAAAGATTGCCCGGGAGGTAGAAGTATGAGCTTCCGTCGCATCTCGGCCATGTTTCTGCGCCATACTTATCTTTATCGCCATAGTTTTACCAGATTGATTGAGATAGTTTACTGGCCGCTGCTCGATCTTCTCCTCTGGGGATTTGTCAGCGTTTATATCACCAAACTTACTTCAGAAGGGCAAACTGCACCCAATTTTTTAGCTATCTTCCTCGGGGCGCTCATTCTCTGGGATATTCTCTTCCGCTCCCAGCAGGGTATATCTGTCTCTTTTCTGGAAGAAGTCTGGGCCAGAAATTTCCTCAATCTTTTTGTCAGCCCACTGACCATCGGTGAATATATTGTTTCTTTGATGCTGGTTTCCCTCTTTAAAGTAGTGGTAGTTTTTCTGGTCAGCTCACTTCTGGCCTGGCTGCTCTATTCTTTTAATCTTTTTATTATCGGCATTTATCTCTTACCCTTTATGATTAACCTGATCATTCTGGGCTGGTCAATTGGGCTTTTAACCACGGCCTTTATCTTGAGATTCGGTCAGCAAGCAGAGGTCTTAGCCTGGGGCATTGCTTTTCTATTTCAACCAGTATCAGCTGTTTTTTACCCGCTTTCTGTCCTGCCAGATTTTCTTCAAGTGGCTGCCCGTTTTGTGCCTGCTTCTTATGTCTTTGAAGGAATGAGGGCCGTGATCATGGGGCAGAGTTTTCCTGCTGGCTATCTGGTCAGAGCTATGACTTTAAACCTTATTTATCTTATCCTGGTTCTTCTGTTCTTTTTCCGTATGTTTAAAGCAGTTAGGGTTAAGGGTCTGCTGGTTCATATGGGAGAATAAAATATTTTAAAAAAGCTCTGGCTGGATGGAAAGGCAGCAGTTACTATGCTGGCCAGCTTAACCTGGTTGTCCGAAAATTTATCCAGGGAAAATTCGTCTCTTGAGAGTAGCTCTTATTAACCATATAATAAAAGCTAATTTTTTTCTGGAGTTAAAAAATGTCTTCAATTTCTGTCTTAGAAAAAATTGCCAAACGCCTCAGAATCCATTCACTGCAGATGACGACCGCCGCTGGCTCGGGTCATCCTTCTACCTGCCTGTCCTGTGCCGAGATCATGGCCTGTCTTTTTTTCCATGAAATGCGTTTTAACCCCCACGACCCCGAGGCCTGGGAAAATGATGAATTTGTTCTGTCCAAAGGGC
The DNA here is from genome assembly GCA_029571905.1 of Acidobacteriota bacterium. Lineage (GTDB taxonomy): Bacteria > Acidobacteriota > Aminicenantia > Aminicenantales > Saccharicenantaceae > Saccharicenans. The sequence goes on from JAKPXU010000029.1 coordinate 5,867, forward strand.
ATGCTGCTCCCATTCTCTGGGCGGCTTATGCCGAGGCCGGAATTATTCCTCAAAATTCACTTCTTGGTTTGAGAAAAATCACCAGCGATCTGGAAGGCCATCCAACACCCCGTATGCCGTGGGTCAAAGCGGCCACTGGCTCCCTTGGCCAGGGGCTGTCTATCGGGGTAGGACTGGCTCTGGCTCAGAAGCTGGCCGGGGTCAAAGCCAGGACTTTTGTTCTGATGGGCGATGGAGAATGTGCCGAGGGGGCGGTCTGGGAAGCGGCCAATGCCGGACGTGAGTTTAAACTGGGAAACCTGGTGGCTATTGTCGATGTGAACCGGCTGGGTCAATCTGAACCGACCATGCATCAACATGACTTAAAGGCCTATGCGAAAAAGTTTCAGGCCTTTGGCTGGGAAGTCTATCAGGTTGATGGTCACAAAATTGAAAAAATTGTCGAGGTTCTGGCCAGGACTCGCCTGGGAACTAAGCCAAAAGTCATTTTAGCCCGAACGATAAAAGGCAAGGGTGTGTCCTTTATTGAGGATAAAAATGGCTGGCATGGCAAGCCGCTTAAACCAGAGGAACTAAGCAAAGCCCTGGCCGAGCTCGGTCCAATGCCTGAAGTTGACGCCAAAAAATATGTTAGAAGTCGCCATCGGGTCCAGGGGCCAAAATGGAAAAATAGTTTTGAGTTTGAGCTTCCTTCCTATAAAGAAAAAACAGCCACCAGACTGGCTTATGGACTGGCTCTCCAAAAGCTTGGCCGGGTTAATGACCGGGTAGTGGTCATTGATGGCGACGTAAAAAATTCAACATATACGGATAAATTTTTTGCTGCTTTCCCCGGGAGATCTTTTGAATCATACATAGCCGAACAGAATATGATTGGCATGGCTATCGGGCTGGCGGCCAGAGGTTTCTTGCCCTTTGCCGCCACTTTTGCTGCCTTTTTAACCAGGGCTCATGATCAAATCAGAATGGCAGCTTATTCCTTTTCCAACATCAAGCTGTGCGGGTCTCATGTCGGAGTCAGCATTGGTGAAGACGGTCCATCCCAGATGGGGCTGGAAGATTTAGCCATGTTCTTACCAATTCCGGATTGCACCGTGCTTTATCCTTCCGATGCTGTATCAACCGAAAAATGCGTTAAAGAAGCAGCCAGGCACAACGGGATGGTTTATATCCGGACCACCAGGCCGGCTACGCCGATTCTGTATGCACCTGAGGAAGAATTCCCGATTGGCGGATCCAAGGTGCTAAAGAAGAGTGATCAGGATGCGGTCACAGTGATTGCCGCTGGCATTACTCTCCATGAAGCGCTCCGAGCAGCTGAGCTTCTCGAAAAAGAAGGAATAAGGATAAGAGTCATAGATGCTTACTCGGTCAAGCCGCTGGATGTAGAGACAATTGTCAAATCAGCTGCCGAGACTGGCAACCGGGTGGTGGTGGCTGAAGATCATTTCGAACAAGGAGGGCTGGGCACAGCAGTGGCTCTGCTTCTACCTGAGAAAAAGTTCTGGAAACATCTCTGTATAAGAGAGCTGCCTCGTTCTGGACGACCGGAGGAGCTCATGGCTAAATATGGGATAGATGCGGCCGCTATCGTGACCGCAGTTAAATCTTTGCTGGCCTGACTGCAGGTTCAGTTGATAGCGGGACAAAAATTTAAAACGAAAATTTAGAAAAACATAATTAATAGAAAAAGCTAACCGGACTGAATCCAAAAAGGGTAGAATGTGGATGTAATCAGCGACTGGCTGGAGCAATTATTTTTATTATTTAAGAGGCAGGTCAGCCATGTATGGAAAAATTAATGAGGAAATCCTTAGCCAGCTGAAATCAATAGCCGGCGCCAATAACGTGATTACTTCTCCGGAGGAAGTCTGTGTCTATGCTAATGACGAGTATGTCTGCAGGCAGGAAGGCTGCCAACCGGAAGCGGTGGTCAGGCCAGGGAAAGTAGAAGAAGTCTCGGCTATTTTAAAGCTGGCCAGCGAGCACCGGCTGCCGGTTACGCCGCGGGGCGGAGGGACCGGTCTGGCTGGAGGCTGTGTGCCGATCTATGGAGGCGTGGTGTTAAGTCTCCAGAGAATGAACAGGTTTTTAGAGCTTGACCGTAAAAATCAGGTGGCAGTGGTCGAAGCCGGGCTAACCCTGGGCGAGTTTATTCAGCAGGTCGAAAAGCAGGGATTTTATTTTCCGCCTCATCCAGGAGATGAGGGAGCCATGTTCGGTGGGATGATAGCCACCAACGCCGGCGGCAGCCGGGCGGTCAAATACGGGGTAATTCGCAACTATATCAAAGGGCTGGAAGTCGTCCTGGCCGATGGGCAGGTCATTCATCCAGGCGGTAAGCTTATCAAAAATTCTTCGGGTTATAATCTGGTGAATTTGTTTATCGGCTCAGAGGGCACGCTTGGCGTCATCACCAGAGCTATCGTTCAGGTGATGAGCAGGCCGACTTTTCTGCGGACGATGGTTATTCCCTTCAATGGCATCGAGCAAGCCATAGATAATGTGCCGCTCATTTTTGATCGCGGCATTTTGCCCATGGCCGTCGAATTTGCCGGTCTGGATGTTCTCCGGCTGACAGAAGAGCATCTTCATCTCAACTGGCCAACTCATTCAGGAGACATGCACCTCATGATCATTGTTGATGCTGGCTCGGAAGATGATCTGGGGAAAATGACAGACGAGATAGCTGATATTGTGCTTGAAAATGGAGCCCTGGATGTTTTTGTGGCTGATACGACGGCTAAACAGGATGAGGTGCTGAAGATTCGCTCGGAGATTTATGAAGCTATAAAAAAGGAGACCATTGACATCCTGGATACGAGTGTGCCCCGCTCGGAAATAGCCGGGCATGTCAGGAAAATTCACGAAGTTGCTCAAAAATATGGCCTGTGGCTGCCTGTTTTCGGCCATGCTGGCGACGGCAATGTCCACACTCATCTGATGAAGGCTAAATATGAAGATGGGCGGATGGTGCCGATTAATGTTGATGAGATAAAAGACAAACTGGAAATGGCCAGGCAGGAGCTGTTCCAGGATGCAGCCAGGCGAGGCGGAGTTATCTCGGGCGAGCATGGTATTGGCCTTTATAAAAAGAATTATTTCCCTTTGACCATGGAGGCAGGCCAGATTGAACTGATGAAGAAAATCAAGCAGGCCGCTGATCCTCTGGGCATTCTCAACCCGGGAAAAATATTTTGAAAATATAAAAAGATTAAGGTAACAGCCTGGCCGGTTAACATTTTGGTTGAAATATTTTTCTTAATGATTTAATAATTAATTATAAGCTTGTTTTTAATATGATGAGAGTTTTCGGGGACAAATTAGACGATAGCGGAGGGTTCTATGGACTTTGAAAGAATTACCGAAATTTTCGTTATCCTGGAAAACAAGCCATCGGTTCTGGGGGAAATGCTGAGTCAGCTGGCTGAAAATGAGATTAATGTTGAAGCGATTGGCGTTTTCCAGGATACAGCTAAAATTTATGTTAAAAACGTCACTAAAGCGGTTAAAATCTTGAGCAAGCTGAATTATACTACCGAACTCCGTGATGTTTTGCTTATTCACCTGGAAAATAAACCCGGGGCCTTAGCTGAAGTGGCGACTAAGTTAGGCGATGAAGGCATCAATGTTGAATACTGCTATGGAACACTGAGTAAGATAGCTGATAAAATTTCGGTCATTATGGATGTTTCCAACATTGAAGCGGCGATCAAAGTCTTACAGGAATAATCAGGTGGGCTAAGCCCAGCAGATTTAAAAGCACGGCAGGCAGGTTGTTAGTCTGCCAGGCCGCAGTAGAAAAAAGACCTGAGTTACTTTCTGGTCCAAGGTGTATTTACAACTGCGATTTTTCAGCTACAATATAAAAATCAGGAGGAATTGAGATGTTTTATTTCGATTACACTATCTGGCTGCTGCTACCAGTTCTGATTTTTGCTATTTATGCTCAGAGTAAGGTGAAATCTACCTTTGCCCGTTATAGCCAGGTAATCTCATCATCCAGAATGACGGCAGCTGAAGCGGTTGCCGAGATCTTAAAATACAGTCCGGCCAGCAATGTGCGTATTGAGAAAATTCGCGGCCATTTAACTGACCATTATGATCCGAAAGCAAAAGTGCTCAGGCTGTCTGAGAGCGTTTATGATAGCCCATCCATTGCTGCGCTGGGTGTGGCTGCTCACGAAGCTGGCCATGCTATTCAGCATGCTCAGGGCTATGCTTTTCTGGCCCTGCGTAATGCTATTTATCCCATTGCCAGTTTGGGCTCAAATCTGGCTTTTCCACTTTTTTTCATCGGGCTGCTGTTTAGCGGACACGGTCCGAGTGTTTTAATGGATATTGGTATTCTGCTTTTCAGCGCTGCGGTTTTCTTTACAGTGATTACTCTACCGGTTGAATTTAACGCCTCTCATCGAGCGCTGGGCATTCTTCAAGAAAGAGGTTTTCTTAATGCTAAGGAAATTGATGGAGCCAGGAGTGTGCTGAAAGCGGCTGCTATGACTTATGTGGCTTCTACGGCCATGGCTGCTATCCAGCTGCTGCGAATGATCCTCATCCGCAATTCCCGTGACTAATGGGGTCGGGCCAGCGCATTTTCTTTATTATCAACAACTTAACAAATATAGAGCCAGTAGTCTCAGTCTGATTACCTCAGGAGCTTTAATTAAACCCTGATAATTATCATGGCCATATCTTTCGATTTTTACGCCCTTTATTGCTTTACTTCTATCGCTTCACTTTTGCCTTAGCAATTGGCCTTTTTATATTTCCTCTTTGTTAGATATTTCCACCTTTTCTTCATATGTTTCTGGCCTTTTTTCTATAATTGGAAGCCGAGGGCTTAAGGCAGGAGCCGGAGCTTGAGCTGTCGAATCCGGTTAGCCTGCCGAAGAATGTTGTTTACTGATTTTATGTCTTTTCCTGCCAATGTAAAGAAGTAAGTTGACTGATCAGAATATTAATCATGAGTGTGGTTTAATATATGAGTACTTAAAGAAAGGTTGATAACTGATTGATAATAAAAGAAATCGGCTGGCCCGACCCCATTTTGATTGACTTGGCCCGGTCAGAATAGTAAAAAGTTATCAAAGGACAGTAAGGAGGAAATCATGTCAGATAAAAAGTTGTCTCGTTTAAAGGCAATGCTATTTTTGATTCCGTTACTGGTAGTGTGTCTCAGTGTATCCTTTCTTTCAGCTCAGACGCCGCCCGATAAATTTCTTGGTTTCAGAGTTGGGGAGGATAGAAAACTGGCTGATTACAATCAGATTAAAGCCTACTTTGAGCTGCTGGACAAAGAATCGCCCAGGCTGACTGTGCTTAACATTGGTAAAACCACGCTCGGCAGAGACATGATCATGGCCGTTATTTCCAATGAAGATAATTTGAAGAACCTTGACCGCTACCGCCAAATTGCCCGCCGCCTGAAAGGAGCTCGAGAGCTCAGTCCAGATGAGGCTCGTCAGCTGGCTAAAGAAGGTAAGGCCATTTTGCTCATTACCTGTAATATCCATTCGACCGAAATAGCTGCTTCTCAAATGGCCATGGAGCTGGCTTATGACCTTATCACCGGTCAGGGATTTTTCGATGTGAACCAGGCTCTCCATGACGTTATCGTGCTTATCTGTCCTTCGATTAATCCTGATGGCCAGCAGATGGTTGTTGATTGGTACCGCAAGTATCTCGGGACTGAGTACGAAGGGAGCAATATGCCCTGGCTTTACCATCATTATGCTGGCCATGACAATAATCGCGATTTCTTCATGCTGAATCTGGCCGAAACCAGGGCCGTTACCAAGGTTCTTTATCATGAGTGGTTTCCTCAGATTCACATTGATGAACATCAGATGGGCTCAAATGGCGCTCGTCTCTTTGTCCCACCCTTTATGGATCCCCCTCTGCCCAATATTCAGCCCTTGCTCTGGCGAAGTGTTAATCTCTGCGGGGTTAATATGGCCTATGATTTGCAAAAGCATGGCTATAAAGGTGTGGTTAATGGCCGTAGCTACACTGGCTGGTGGATCGGTTCCTGTGACGATACTTCCTGGCTCCATAATGTAGTTGGTCTGTTGAGTGAGGCGGCCTCGGTCAGAGTGGCTACTCCGATTTATATTGAACCAACGGAAGTTTCAAAAGACTACTATGAAAAAAGAATGGATTTCCTTGATCCCTGGCCGGGTGGCTGGTGGCGTCTGCGTGATATAGTTGACTATGAGCTGATTCTGTCTAAAAGCCTGGTCAAGACAGCCTGGCTGAATAAAGAGGATTTTCTCTATAACTCTTATTTGATGTCAATGCAGAGTATCGAGGTTAAGGACCGGAATCAGCCCTATGCTTTTGTTATCACCAAAGAGCAACCGGATTATCTCACCACCTTGAAGATGATTGAAATCCTGCAGCTCGGTGGAGTAGAAGTGCATCAGGCCACCAGGGATTTCGTGGCTGATGGAAGGTTTTATCCGGCTGGCTCCTTCGTTGTCCTGGTTGCCCAGCCTAATAAAGCCTATACCTGGGCGCTTCTTGAGAGGCAAAAATATCCAGATTTACGCCAGTATCCGGGAGGCCCGCCTATCCCGCCTTACGATAATGCGGGTTGGACTCTGCCTCTTCAGATGGGGGTCCGCTGCGACCAGATTGACAGGCCATTTGAAGTGCCACTAAATAAAGTTGATAGGGTTCAATATCCTGAGGCTAATATACCTGAGATAGCTTATCTGGCGCTTGACCCCAGAATGAATGCTTCTTACTCGGTAGCTTTTGGGCTACTTAAAAATAAAGCCGAAATGTGGAGAACAAAAAGCGCAATCAAGGCTGGAGATACAGAGCTACCGGCCGGCACTTTTTTAATCAAAAATTCCCCTGCGACCAGCCAGGCGCTCTCTACGCTTCTCGAGAAATGGCCGGTGCCAGTTCAATCTGTTACGGATATATCTTCTATTGATAAGGCTTCCATTAAATTTCCGCGAATTGCTATTTACCAATCCTGGCGAGGTAATGCCGATGAAGGCTGGACCAGGTATATGCTGGACGATTTAGGTTTTACCTATACTATTCTTCACAACCAGGATTTTAGAAGCACAAAAACTAAAAAAATCGATCTCAAAGCCAATTTTGATGTCATCCTTTTAGCCAGTGAGAATCCGGAAATTATTAAAACCGGCCGCTTTCAGCGACCAGGGCAACCGGCACGCTTTGTTATGAGTCAGATGCCGCCTGAATATGAGGGAGGCATCGGGCAGGAGGGAGTCGATGCCCTGAAAGCATTTGTCGAGGCCGGCGGTATCCTGATCACGCTAAATCAGGCCAGCGAGCTGGCTATGAATGAACTGGGAGCCCCGGCTAGAAACTCTCTTACCGGGCTTGACCGCAACAAATTTTTCTGCCCCGTTTCAATTCTTAGACTTAAAGTTGATAATAATACACCGCTTGGCTACGGACTCGATGAAGAAGCAGCTGCTCTTTTCAATCAAAGTCTGGCCTTCGACACCTGGGCGCCTGGTTCTACTAAAATGGAAAGAAAGGTTGTAGCCTTTTATCCCGAAGATAACATTTTGCTGAGTGGCTGGCTCCTTGGTGAGGAATACCTCAGCCGGAAAGCGGCTGTAGTGGATGTCAAAAGCGGC
>JAKPXU010000194.1 GCA_029571905.1 Acidobacteriota bacterium
AGGATAGCCGGGCGAAACGGGAAATGACTCATCGGCTACGACCGCCAGCAAGTCTTCTGGCGCCATTTTTTCATCAAAGTCAGGCGCCTTTTGAAGCCTCCAGATTTTTTTAAAAGCACTTTCTTTTTGGCCGCCCTCAACCAGCAGAATATCTACCTCCGAGAATCGGTCGAGAGCCAGGCTCAGCAGAGTTTGACTGGCCTTCTTTTTTTCAATGGTAAAGATTTTTTCCGGCGTTAAAACCGTCGCCGCTTCTGCCCCGGCCGCCATGAACTGCCAGGAATCCTTACCCTCTTTATCAAGCTCGACTTCCTCATTGGCTTTTTTTAACACGCCACATTTCAGCCCTCGCTGGTTTAATTCCTTGATCAAAGCTGTGATCAGCCTGGTCTTACCCGAGTCTGAATTGCCAACAATAGCGACTGCTTTCATGGCTTTCTCCTTCGCTGCCCCCTCAGGTTTTATCCTTAAAATGGCTATGAGCCGATTGCTGACAGTCTGAGATTTTCTGACGAAGAATTTCTACCGCATGTCCGAGAGCCGGCCAAACTGCCTCCAGATTCTCGAGCGCCCCGCGAACACTTCCCGGCAAATTGATAATGAGCGTTTGCTTTCTGAGGCCGCAGACCGCCCGGCTGAGCATGGCCATCGGAGTTTTCTTTAAGCTTTCGGCCCGCATGGCTTCAGCCAGGCCCGGAACTTCCTTTTCTATTACCTCAAGTGTCGCTTCTGGAGTCACATCTCGGGGTGAAAGACCGGTTCCACCAGTAGTTAAAATTATCTCTGGCGAGTCTTGACCGTCGCACCACTCAATAAGTTTTTGTCTGATGGCCTCTTTCTCATCAGACACGATGGCCATAGCCACCACCTCACCGCCTCGCTGAGTCACAAAATTTTTGAGTTCAGGGCCGGTTAAATCAGCCCTTTCTCTGCGGGCCGAACGGTCAGAGACAGTCAGAATAGCCAAAAGCAAACCTCTATCTTCATTCACTCTGTCTAACATAGATTCTGTCTCCCGCTTTGATTTTACCGCCTTTTATAACTTTCACAAATATTCCTTCCTGAGGCATAACACATTCCCCAACCTGTCTGAAAATGGCACATTTCGTATGGCAGGTCTTGCCGATCTGAGTCACCTCTAGAACAATGCCCCCATCAGTTTCAAGGATTGTCCCTATTGGAAGATGAGGCAGATCGAGGCCGGAAGTGGTGATATTTTCAGCAAAATCACCAGGGCCAACCTCAAGACCCATTTGTTTCATCTTGTCAATGCTTTCCATGGCCAGAAGGCTCACCTGCCGGAGACCTGGTCCCGCATGAGCATCACCTTCCAGGCCCTGGTCTTCAATTAAAACACCTTCCTGGCCAGGCTTTTTGCGCACACTCTTTCGCCGGCTGATATTGACCGAAACAATCAGGCCTGATGGCCTCTCTCTACCTTTCTCTGAATTTGGCTGTACTTCTTTTGTTTTATTATTCTGGCCAGATTCTCTATCTAAATCCATATTTGTCTCCTGATTTATTTGCTCAACCAGCCTTTTTCAGTCAGATCTCCTCTCGGCTGATTATTTTTTCTTTACCATTGGAAATCGCCACTTTTCCCACCGGATTTGGTAATTAAATGGATCTCACCTATGACCATTCTTTTATCGAAGGCCTTACACATATCATAGACAGTCAGGCAGGCAACAGCCACGGCGGTCAGAGCTTCCATTTCGACTCCCGTTCTATCCACAGCTCGTACCAAGCTTTTAACCTCGACCAAATTTCTCACCGGCCGGGGATTAACTTCGACTTCAACTGAAGTAATTCTCAAAGGGTGGCAGAGCGGAATTAATTCGGAGGTCTTTTTAGCTGCCTGAATGCCGGCCAGGCGGGCAGCAGTCAGAACATCACCCTTGGGTAGTCTATTTTCGGTGATTAACCCCATAACCTCAGCCGAAACCATAACTTCGCCTCTGGCTTCAGCCTGGCGAAGAGTTTCTGGTTTTTCCGCCACCTCCACCATCTTGATTATTCTGGTCTCAGGTAAATTTTTATTTTCTATCAGCCCTTCTTTTTTCCTGCTCATTGCTTTCTCCTGATTCTCCTTTTTCATCTGAGTTTACAGACTGCATTGTATTAAAATAATTTTTTTAAAGGTTTATCACCTTGACTGAAATTTGCCACTCACCCTCCGACACTCCTCAATCCCTTGCCGTTCATCTGGCCATCGGCTTCCTGCCAGCTACCTGGCTTTTCCCCCAGGGCCTTCTTCAGAAGAGCGATAACTTCCTCATCACCGGCCCCACGCCTTAGCACCGCTTTTATATCATAAGACCTGGTAGAAAAGAGGCAGGTTCGAAGCTGTCCATCAGCAGTTAGCCTTAAGCGGTTACAGGTCCCACAAAAATGATGACTGTAGGGAGCAATAAAACCAAAACTCCCTTTCATGCCAGGCAACTGGTAGTAATGGGCAGCCGGGCCCGAGCCCTCGACAAAAACAGGTTCAAGTTCAGCTTCTCTAATCAGACCGCTGCCCTTAAGTTTCTTAAAGATCTCTGTAGCTGAAACAAATAGACCTTTAACCGGTGAAAAATCCATGAGTTCAATAAACCTGAGATGAACTGGCAACTTAAAGGCTAAATTAATAAATCGACTCAGGCTCTCCCGGTCATCATTAAAGTCTTTAAGAATAACGGTATTGACCTTGACTGGATCAAAAGCTGCCTGGACTGCCAACTCAAGGCCGGTTAGAACCTGGCTCAAACCATCGTAGCCGGTAATCTTCTGATATTTATGGCGGTCAAGGGTATCGAGAGAAATATTAATCCTCCGCAAACCAGCCTCTTTTAACTCGCTGATGTATTTTTCAAGAAGAATTCCATTGGTGGTAAGAGAAACGTCCTTGACACCAGGAAGAGAATTTATCTGGCTGATAAACCAGGGGACACCTTTTCTGACCAGCGGTTCACCACCGGTCAGGCGAAAACGGTCAACTCCCAGCTTCAAGGCCAACCTGGCCAGATGTAAGAATTCCTCATAAGTTAAGATTTGACTGTGGTCAATGAAACTGAAATCACTGACGCCACGGCAATAGAAGCAGCGCAGATTGCATCTATCAGTCAGTGAAATTCTGAGGTAATTTATCTGGCGATTTAATTTATCGAGCATCTACCTGAACCTCAACCTATACTATACTCTAAGTCTAACGCTCTGTATAAGTTAGCTTAAAGCCAGGCCAAGATCAAAAAACAGTTGTAAATTATCTTATAGATCGGCAACTCTTTAGCTGAACACGCTTCAAGATTGAAACCTATCTGTTATAATCTTGGTTTAGCCGGTAAACGACGAAGCATCCAGAAATTTTTAAACGCCATTCTTTTTCTCTGACTCTGTGACTCTGTTACTCGCTAAAGATGCTTTACCACTCCACCAGATGAACTTTGACTTTGGTGCCGACGGGTAGAAATTCAGCTTCAGCCGGAATAAGGGCCAGTCCCATGGTCATTCGAAAGCTGGTTATCATACCTGATTCCTGTTTGTCCAGGGGACTGGCCAGCCACTGGCCGTTTTTGTTCTCGAGATTCACCCTTAAAAAGTTCAGCCGGCCGGCTTTTTTCTTAACGGGTCCGGTCAGGCCGGCTTCAATTTCAACTGGCCAGAAATCTTCCTGTCCTGAAACTTTTTTAATCAGAGGCCTGACATATTCTTCAAAGGCAATCATGACTGCTCCTGGATTGCCGGGCAAGCCAAAGAGCCAGCGCGGCTTCTGACCCTGGCGGAGAAAATAGAAAGCTAAGGGTTTGGCTGGTTTCTGAGCCACCTGCCAGAAAATTTTTCTGGCCGAAATTTTTTCCATTGCCTCTTTTACCAGGTCATAATCTCCAACCGAAACTCCGCCGGTAGTTATAATCAGGTCAGCCTTTTTTACCGCCCGCTTCAAAGCAGACATCAAAGACTTGAGGTTGTCTTCTACTTTTTCCAGGCTGACCAGTTTAACCCCGCTTGACTTTAATAAAGCCTTAAGAATGACCGCATTGGAATTATAGATTTTCCCAGGCAGGAGTTTCTCCCCTGGCTCGCATAATTCATTACCAGTGATTATGACTGCTACCTGGGGCAGCCGGTAAACACTCACCCGATTAAAACCACAGGCGGCTAAAAGACCAAGCTCCGGCGTCTTTAGCCTACTCCCCTTCCTGACAATAATTTTCCCTCTCTTTATGTCCTCGCCCGCCTCTCTGATATTTTCTCCTGGGTTGATTTCTCTTTTAATCAAGATTTGACCGCCCCGTTGCTCTACCTCTTCCAGAGGCACAACCGCATCGGCGCCGGCTGGCACCGGGGCACCGGTCATGACTTTAACCGTCTCCCCACTCTTAATCTTTTTTCTAAAATAGTCGCCGGCTGGTTGAGCTGCTACCAGCTTCAGACTTACATAATTCTCCCTTTTTGCTTGTTTCGTATCTTCACTGCGGACAGCATAACCGTCCATGGCTGAATTTCTGAAAGGTGGGACATTTATTTTCGAGCTGATATCCTTAGCTACTACCCGCCCCAGAGCTTCATCAAGGGTGACTACTTCCTGTCCCAAAGGCTTCGCCTTCTCTATAACCAGCTTCCTGGCCTGTTCATAAGGTATCATTATCGTTTCCCTTCATTATTTTATTCTTCTCATCTTATTTTTTTTAAACCAGATAACTGTTTTCCTGGCCTTCCAGGCCCACCAGTTCAAGGCGCCGCCACCGTCAGAGCTGAGGCCTTAATTCCGGCCCAAACCTGTTCTCCTGGCTGTAAATTAAGCTCTTCCAGAGAGGCTCTGGAGATAAGAGCTTTCAGGTTAAACCCACAATTAACACTGACCAGGATCATCCGGTCAAAAGACTTAATTTCTTCGACCGGGCCGTAAAACCAGTTTCTGACACTTGTTCTGGGCTTTTCCCTGGTAAGAATGACTTCCTCCGGCCTGAAGGTTAAAATTACCCGCTGCCCCGCTCGAGCCGAACCACATGCCCGGATAGTCTGTCCATGAGCCAAAATTTTAAGCAGACCCTCCTCTTCTCCGGCCGCTACTCCTTCCACCAGAGTCTCATGACCAACCAGCCGTGAGACATCAGGCGTGGCTGGCCTGGAGAAGACTTCCTCCACCGGCCCGGCCTGAACTATTTGCCCGTCAATCATGACCATTATTCGGTCCGCCAAAAAGGCGGCTTCATCGCGGTTATGAGTAACCAGAATGGTCGTTGTCCCGATTGATTTCCTGATGCGGGAAAAATCTTCAAGGAGAAGATCTTTTAGGTCCACATCCAGTCCGTTAAACGGCTCATCCAGAAAGAGAAAGTCTGGCTGAATAATGAAAGCCCGGGCTAAGTGAACCCGCTGTTTTTCGCCACCAGAGAGTTCAAACGGTGAACGATCAAGATAAGGTTCAAGCTGAAAAAGGCAAGAAATTGTCTCCAGTCTTTTTAGCTGTTCAGAGGGTTCAAACCGGCGGAATTTTAGCCCTAGTAATAAATTGTCTCTGACCGTTCCTTTGAAAAAAACTGGCTTCTGCAGCAAATAAACTGCCCGGCGGCCAAGCTCCGTCCGGTTGTTATCTGTAACCGCCAAACCTTGATAATATATTTCACCACTATCTGCTTCCTCCAACAGGGCAACTATCCTCAGAAAAGTGCTTTTCCCGGCTCCATTTGGTCCAAACAGAACCAGGCACTCTCCTTTTCTTAACTCAAACGACGGGACATTAAGAACCCAGTTTGAGCCCCTGGTCAGTCTCAGACCTTTTACTTCCAGTTCGGTCTTTTCCACCTTGTTTCTCCCCGGTGCTGAATCGAAGTCAGGAGCCAGTTAACTGTAAAACTCAGAGCTAAAAGAACCAGGCTCAAATAGATGGCGGCGCTGAAATTACCCATTCTTGTTTCCTGAACAATGGAGGTGGTCAGAACCCGGGTATAGCCTTTGAGGTTCCCGCCAACCATCATGACTGCTCCAACTTCAGAAATCACTCCACCAAAAGCGGCTATCAGGGCAGCCAGCTGCCCCAGCCGGGACTCATTGATGAGAATTTTAATCATCTGCAGACGGGAAGCCCCTAAAGCCCGGGCCTGAAGAAGAAGTTCAGTCTCAACTTGCTCAAAGGCCACAAATGACAGGCCGGCTACGACTGGAAAAGCGATAATGAACTGGGCAATGACCATAGCTGCTGGCGTATAGATTAATTGAAGAAAGCCAAGAGGTCCATTCCGCCAGAAAAGGAGGGCAATAAACAGGCCGATAACTACTGGCGGCAAACCCATCCCGGTGTTAATCAGCGAAATAATAAATCTTTTCCCCCGGAACTCTCTTAAATACAACCAGATAGCTGAAGGCAAGCCTGTTAGAAAAGCCAGCAAGACAGCCAGGCCAGAAACAGTCAGGCTGAGCCAGGTAATCTGGAGAATCTCAGCTAAGGACACTATCTACGCTCCTTTTTTATTTGGCTATGATCTGATTTTGCTATCATCTGCCGTCTTTAGTGCCACCAGTTATTATAATAGCTTTTCTGCTACT
>JAKPXU010000016.1 GCA_029571905.1 Acidobacteriota bacterium
AATTATGCCAAAATCAGGCAGGCCGGTTTTGGGGCAAACCGAAGTATATTCAGGAATTTCAATCGTAATTTCATAATCAGGAAACTGATTGGGAAAAGTTTCTATGGCTGGCAACTTGGCTTTAAGCCCCGCTCTGGCTTCTTTTTCACCATATTTTCCAGATGTTATTTTCTTTTTTTCTGGCATGGCCTTTCTCGTTTTCATCCTGTGATCTTAAGAATCCTGCTTTTAATCTTATATTAATTTTATAAATGATAGCCCAAAAGCTCCCCGGCAGCAAGAAATGACCCTTATTCAGCCTGGCAGATGTTATCCAGCTGGAATTGAGGAGTGATGAAGCGCCTTCCCCCGTGGTTTGGAGGTTTAATCCTGGCTGGCAGTTTTTACTCTAACCAGAGGCCAGCCCTTCTTTTCTTGAAGATGGAAGAGACCGGCTCCATAGTCTATTTTCAGGAACTTTCTCATAATTTTATATATAATATCTTCGTTTGATAAATATTTAGGGGATACCCGCAGCTAATTATGAGTCTGATTACTCTTTTCCCGCCTGAGGAGCCCAGGGCCAAGAGGTCATGCGGGCAGAGAATCCAGAAGGGCTGGTTAGTTATCAAACAGACAGCCAGCGGATTTTCCGGAGCTTTGCTTCTTTCCACTGCCTTCCATTTATTCTTAGCTTTTCTTCTGACGGTGACGGCTGTGGCTTATTATCCTCGTTCAGTGGCGGGCAATGGCGAGGCGGGGTCTTCAGGCGGCCAACCTGCAGTGGGCAGCGATTTTGAACTTTTTGCCCGCGCCGTTGACGAGCTCAACAAAGAAATAGGGCTCGACAAGCAGCTGGCCAGATTGATGGAAGAACTTGAAGAAAAGAAACTGCCGGAATTAGCTCAAAACATTCTGATTATGGATGACCGCATGACCGAGAAGGAAAAGGCCATTGAGACCTGGAGAAAGATAGAAAATCCATACAGAACATATTCCATCAAAAACCTGCTCGACGTTATCAATCAGACCCCCTCCGCCAGGCTCTACGATGAAATTGAGCTGGAGCTTAATTACCAGTCAGCTAAAAACAGCAGGTTTCTCTACCGGCGGCAGGTCCAGTTCGATAAGTGGGCCCGCCGCCAGAAGTCCATATAAAAGGTGGGTTGACCTATGGAAAGAAGACTGAAATTTCCAACTGCCAAACGAAAATCAGCGGGGACCACTACCAGTGCCTTTGGTTCTCCCGGGCGGATTAATCATGATTCAAGCAAATTCTATGGGAGCCGATTATATGAAGGCTTGCCGAGGGAAGAGCAGACAGAATATATGGAAAACCCGGTCAGCACTGATTGTCTCAATAGGGTTTTTTGCCGTTCAAGCGAAAGCATGGAAGAGCTGCCTGAAAATAGTGTCCACTTGATGGTTACCTCTCCTCCTTATAACGTGGGAAAAGAATATGATCAGGATCTAACCCTCAACGAATACCGAGAATTTTTAAAGCGAGTCTGGAAAGAGGTTTATAGAGTCCTGGTTCCTGGAGGCAGGGCCTGCGTAAATTTAGCTAATTTAGGCCGGAAACCTTATCTGCCGCTGCACATTTTCCTGATAAAGGACATGATAGACCTTGGTTTTCTAATGAGAGGGGAAATCATCTGGAATAAGGGCACAAGCGTCAGTCCCTCGACAGCCTGGGGAACATGGCAGTCAGCTAAAAACCCAATCCTCAGAGACATTCATGAGTATATCCTGGTCTTTTCAAAAAAAACTTTTACCAGAAAAGCTCCGAAGAACCGAAAAAATACCATCTCCAAAGAGGAATTTTTAGAATTTACCAAAAGTATCTGGACCTTTCCGGCTGAATCGGCCACCAAAATCGGTCATCCAGCACCTTTTCCCGTCGAGTTACCGTACAGATTAATCCAGTTATATACCTTTGCAGACGAAATTGTTTTGGACCCATTTATGGGAAGCGGGCAAACAGCCATTGCCGCCCTCAAATCAGGGCGCCATTTTGTGGGCTATGACATCAACCAAGACTATGTCCGCTTAGCCGAAAGACGAATAAAACAATATATGGATGATAAATCGACGCCCAGACTCCTTGACCTCAGGTGAGACTAAGCGTAAGTGCGCATTGCGTTTCGATAATATACACCCATAAAACTATCCTGCTAAAAAGATGATGGGGCAGGAAAAGAACTTAATCCTCTTTAAGCTTCTAGCACCTGAAAATAGTCGGAAGCCAGAAGTCAAAATATTATCGCGTATTTTTTTTGGTGGGGCAACGAATCAACTTTTGCTGGATTTTAGACTGAACCTTATTCTATTTACAGAAGAAGAAACCGGCCGGCTTGATTTTTCGGGCGGTTAAACGGTAATGTAAATAAAGGTAATTGAAGAAAAAGGAAATCAGATGAAAAAAGAGAAAAATTTCCCGCATCTATATGGCCCGGTGCCTTCCAGACGCCTTGGGTATTCTCTGGGAGTTGACCTTCTTCCCTTTAAGACCTGCAGCCTGAGCTGCATCTATTGCCAGCTCGGCAGAAGCCAGAAAACTACCATCAGAAGGATAAATCCTTTTTCTGAAAAAAAGATACTGGATGAGATAAAAGAGTTTCTTAAAACTGGAGCCCGGGTTGACTTCATCACTTTCTCAGGCTCGGGGGAGCCAACTCTTAATAAATCAATCGGCTGGCTGATTAGAGAGATAAAAAAAATCACCAAAATTCCGGTGGCGGTTCTGACCAACAGCACTCTCCTCTCTCGGGCCGAGGTGAGAAAACAGCTGGCCGCGGCTGAGGTGGTTGTCCCTTCGCTTGATGCTGCAACACAGCCAGTTTTCGAAAAGATTAACCGCCCGCATCCTTCACTCAAGGTTGAAAAGATCATAGATGGACTGGTCAAATTTAGAAAAGAGTTTAAGGGCCAGATCTGGCTCGAGATCATGCTCGTCAAGGGAGTCAACGACTCACCGGCTCATCTTAAAAAATTAAAGGAAGCAGTTGACAGAATAAATCCGGATAAAATCCATCTGAACACCGTGGTCAGGCCTCCCGCCGAAAAAACGGCCAGGCCTCTGACGCCGGAAGAAATGAATAAAATCAGAGAATTTTTTGGAGAAAAGGCGGAAGTCGTAGCCAGCTTCAGAAAGAAAGAGCAGGAAAAAGCCCCGCCAGATATTGCCGAAGCTATTCTGGCCATAGTGCGACGGCGGCCGGTCAGCCTTGAAGATCTCGAAAACTCCCTCGGCCAGACCAGAGAAGAATTAAGCCTCCAAATTCAGAAGCTCTTACAACAGAAAAAAATCAAGCAGGTCAGTCATCTCGACCGTGATTACTTTGAGCCCGTCTGAAGCAGAGAGAACCTGTAGATTAATTAGCCCCACTCAGGGTGATTTTGTTTCGAGTTTTTTCAATGAGCGACCTGATTTTTTGAAGGCCGCACTTTTAGTAAAGAAGATTATGCAGTCTGGATGGCATTTTCAGGGTTGGTTATGGCTACTAACCAGGCATCCAAGGAAATTGCCGTCACCTTTGTCAACCCTGGGGATAAGATAGAAATATTCTTTTATACCAAAGAAGGAAAATTCAAGAATAAAATAGAGACGAGTCATCTTATCAAATATAAGTTCCCTGAATTCAGGCTTCACTGGCCACCCAAACATCCAGACAAGAGCACTCATCTGAGTATTTGGGCTATGCACTTTTTGGGCACCCAAAGAATTCTTCTGGATTACTGGATAATAAGATATGAGCTAAATCAGGTTACCGAAGAGAAACATTATTTACTGGTCATAGACAAAAGCTCTGGTAAGTTGCTTTACCAGGAAGAACTGGCTGAGAATTTTGCCAGGCCGCTAAATGTCAGTAATGACGTGCTTTGGGCGCTTGAGATTGAGGGAGATATTCCCAAAGTAGCCATGTATAAGCTGGACTATTAAAGGAAAACTTGATTTAAATAATTTCTTTTTACCGCCGTATTTATGCGGTTCGTGTTTATTGATTTTCAACCTCACTTTTAGCTGAAGAGCCTTGCATGGCTCGACAAAGCTGATAATTAAGCATAGGATGAGTCAACTCGAACATTACACTTTCCTTACCTGCATAATAATACCTATCTGCTCAGACGAAAGTCTTGGCTGCAATATGCATGTCTTCTTTCAGTTTCAAGATGTCTTAAAGGAAAGAGTGCCCCCCTTCCTGAATTTATCAGGCCCAATCTTTTTGTCTTATCCCCATCACACCATCCCTATCTAAAAATCCGAAAGCTAACACTGTTAAATCTATCGACTGATCCTCTGGTAGAATATCACCCCTCTTAACATCTATAAACGGCAGACATAGACTTTCAAACTGGATATTAAATCATGAAAATTAACATTTTTTTCTTGTAGGCAAATTAACCAATGAGATGACCCTGGGCCAGGCGGTTCCTGATGGCGGAGGGCGGTTCATCAAAAGCTTTATGGAAAAGCTCGGAAAAATACAAAGGTTGATAGCCAGATTCCCGGGCAATAGTCTTTACCGGTTTGCCCGTGGAGATAAGTTGCCACAGTGCCCGGCAACACCTCGATTTGACCAGGAATTTCTGTAGCGATATCCCCGTTAAGTCTCTGAATTTATAGGAAAGCCAGGATGGAGACCATTCTGCTATTCTTGCCAGGTCCGAAAGCCTGAACAATTCCTGATAAGACTCGATTATTACTCTCTGAACTTGGATTATCTTGTTCAGTGAACTAAAAGGTTCAACAAGGAATTCAGGCGAGCCCGCTCATCAAACCAGTCATGTATGGTTATGACAACAACGGATTTACCAGCCAGCCTTAATCTTTGTGCCTGCTCAAGCCCCCTGTATATGCATGCCGGGCAATCCGTTAATTTGAAAAATAGGATATAATTTTCCTTATTTCTCAATAATTCTGCACCACCAATCAGGGAGCCATCAGAAGAGGTTAACTTAAGCAGTTTCAATTTTTCAAAGTCTATTAAGACATCCTTTCTTGCGGTAAGATCAAGGTGGTTCTTTATAAGGAAAAGCAAATTGGCCAAAAGTAAAACCACAATTATTAGGTCTACAATTCTGAGCCACTCTGCTTTCTTTTTCATCTCAATTTATAAATATTTATAACTAATTTATCAGCTTCTTCATCCAGACCAGGGTCTCCGTTCTCCAGAAAATAATAAAATCCATTTTTCTCTGCAAGTAAAACATCATTGATGAAAAGAGACTTTTCTAAAACAAACGATCCGGGATTATAAAACAAGAGCTCAAATCTACCCTGTTGTTCCATCGGGTTTCTTATTTGCACTATCAGATAATCTTTGCTTATTAAAAACTTTTCTACTCTGGAATAGGAGAGTTCCCATTCTTCATATAAATAAGGAGTAGGTTTATCTGGTCTCTTTAGAAACGTTCCTTCTTTAGCTGGTACAAAATTAGCGGGAGTTTTGAGCTTAATTTCTTTGGTAATTTTTAGCTTTTCTGGGTCCAGTTCGTAAATTTTTGGTTCAGTCTCAATCATTACATAAAAACGATCATCTTTCTTTCTTATAAAACTTCTAATCAGGTGGGCATAATAGTTTTGAGGAAACTCTCTGTATAAGAGTTTTACCTTCAATTCTCCGTTTTCAAATACAGAGATAAAGTGCCCGGCTGCCTTTCTTTTTTTCGAACTAGCTTCATGGTCATAACAGAAGCCGGCAAAAAACCATCGGCCATTATGTTGTTCGGCTGATTCAACAAAAACATTATTCAATCCTTTTATCCACTCAACTTTATCATATTGGTATAGGCTTCCAACTTTTTTAAAAAACAAAAGCTTACCCGTAGTTTCCACATCGACAAGATGAGTCTGGTTAAGACACATAGTTTTCCAATGTCTTATTTCGCCAGGTCCTTCTCCATAGCGAGATATCGGATAAGCGGCTGATTTTGAAACGGCAAATATCCCATCTTTGAAAAACATTATAATTAAATTATCATCATCATCTATTCGTGCATCAAATATATAGCCATGCAATTTAATCTCTGGAAAGCTCCATTTATCAACCTCTACCAAAGTTCTATCTGGCTGCGAAGCTAACAGATTACCTGTCCTTGAAAGGATCAGAAAAATACTAAAAGGAAGCAAGAGAAAAATTAATCTTCTTTTTCGATCTGGCATTTTATAACCTCTCCCTTAGATGGTTCAAAAGGAGATGAGAACTCAAGCATTCTGGCTAGATATAGGCAGTCATTCCCGTTACCTGCAGGGAAATAACCCTTAAGAAAGAAAGGTTTAGATTCCCAGGAAAATTCTTTATCTATTAAAACATAACAATAATTTAGGATATCATCATTACCCATTGAAATCTGGAGACAGATATAATCTTTATACTTGAAAATGTGCATTATTCTATATCCTGTTTCTTCGGCTTGAATATCATACAACCACGCGGGCTTTTTTACAGAAAATTTGCGTTTTTCCTCATAATCATATTCAATATATTTCCACCATTTTTGGCCAAATCGCTTTTCTCGAAGAATTCGGCCATCAAGATTGAGTTTCCAGATATAATTTATCGGTGTTAAGCAGAAATAAATACTTTGTTCGTCCAGGAGAATACGACCTCTTAAGAGAATTTCAGGATAATTTCTCAGTTTGGTTTGAACTCCGCTCATGTCGAACAGGGCTTTTATCCATTTTCCATTTAGATCGTAGAGGTTTATGGCGAGGTTTTTGCTGATATTTTTTGCTACTTCTCTTTTAAATTGAGCGCTCGCTAGATAATTGTTGTTTATAGAGATTCCCTGAATGATATTTGATAAACCTTCATGAAATAAGAGAATACGTCTTTTGAAGATAAGATTATCATCGAAGAGACTTACTTTACCCTGGAGAGGATCTAAAATGAAATAATTACTAGTATTTTTCTGCACCATGCCTATCGCATAGAATTCTCCCGGCCCTTGTCCATAACCACCAACTGCCTGCTTCATCTGGCCTTCTGGCGTGTATACTTGAAGATAGGAAAACCTATTTAAAATTAACTCACCCTTCAAGCCCTCAAAAATTTCAGGTGGGGCAAAGTCCTCTTTCCACATGACACTAGTGGCCTCTTTATTAACAGGAGGTAGATTTAAAATATAGGTTCTCTCGATGCGGAGCCTTTGGGAATAAATCAGAGGTGATAATAAAAGACATGTAGACACAATTCCAATATAGACCACGCTCCTTTTCCGCATTTTAAAAATAAATTATTCCATGAAATTCAATTATTATACTTGCAAATACAATCCCATTCTATAATTGGAGCTGGGCAGTGACATTCCCAATCTGGCCCGCTCGTACTCATAAATCCCCTGCTTAATATAGGACCAAACGATGGGATTGACTCAGCTGTTATCGACAATGAAAAAAAGATTATTAGAGAGCAGATTACAATTAGCACAATCGAGATCACCGATTTTTTTATACCGTGCATAGTTACCCTCCTAATCGCCTTCATTAATAATACAAGAACAATCAGTGTCTTCTGTTTTTGTACAATCGCAAGTCCAAATCGAGTGTCCCATAATGTCGGTTATTGTTGTCTGCCCCCGCTTTTTGATAGGTGCGTTCGAGCTGAGTGGTAAAAGCAAAAAAGTGAATAGTAACAGACTTAGCACTAAGCCGAGTCCCAAAACTTTCTTTTTCCTCCTGTCAACCTCCATTTGTGAAAAACATACTTCTATTTCTCTATAATTTCAAGGAAAATCGTATCAGTTTTATTTTGTTCATATTAGATATATTTAGCCACGGGAATCAAGATGCTCTGCATCTTTTGTGCGGAAAACTATTAAGAGCCGTTAACCATCTTGAAAATTAGTAGATAGTAAACAATTAGAAAAAACAAACCCAAGTCTTGAGGTTTGTTCCCTCTGCATGCTCTAGAAGGCGCTCTGGCCCATCTCCACTAAGGACTCGGCCGAAGCCGCGATTTATGCACTCTGAAAATAGCCAGGGGGAGGAATAGTCATAAAGAAGCTCGCTCAAGAGTAGAACAAACAAAAAGCAAACTTTTATCCTTTTCTGCTGGCGCAACGAATCGAGAAGGTAAACATCGAGCAAATCAAGCAGGAGGTGGAACCGTTCGTCAAAGATCCGGCTTCCTTAGCCGTCTGGTCAAAGGACTTTTTCCTGGACATCGCTTCCAGGATAAAGCTCATTTAGCCAGCTTCCTATCAGGATTATGGACTTTTAGACAACAAATCGCTTTGGCCCGGACTTTCTTCGGGAGGTAGAAGCTACTTTCGTGTAGATTTTCTCGTCAGGCAATGAATTACTGCATTCTTAGCTGGCAAAAGTGTAAACCGAGTTAATCCAGATTAAAGATGTAGCTATTCTGGCCACCAGACTTGAATTTGACAGCGACGAGGCCAAGATTTAGAATTTTGACGGCTAACGAAAAAGTCATGTGGGCTTTAAGGAGGATCAGATGAAATGGTCAAGGCCGGTGAGTATTTCTGTAGCTCTATTAACATTAATCCTTTTGGCTGTCTCGGCTCTGGCCGCCGGGCTGACACCCCTTCAGAAAGCCATTCAGAAAGGAGACATTAAAAAAGTCACTGAGCTTTTAAATAAAGGGGCTAATATTGATGAATGGAACTTTGGCACGCCTTTAATCATGGCTGCCTCATCCGGCCAGCTGGAGATAGCCAAGCTCCTCATTGAGCGTGGAGCCAATCTGAATATGATCGGTCAGAATGGCTGGACAGCCCTGGGCTGTGCTGCTGCCGAAGGCCACAGTAAAATAGTTGACCTTTTAATCAGCAAGGGGGCTGATGTTGAGCAAGCCATGCAGGGAATGAAGACCTGGGCCGAATGGGCCCGCAGTCTTGGAAACAACCTTGACCAGAAATTAAGTCAAGGGGCAATGTTAATTCAAAAACGTGCCGGGCAGGCTTATTATGCCTCCGGTCAGTACGAGAAAGCAGCCGCTGCCTTCAGGGCCCGGATTCAGTCTGACCCGCGAGAACCGCAAAACTACGTCTGGCTGGCCTTTTCTGATCTGGCCATAAAAAAATATGACGAGGCCCAGGCCGCGGCCGAAGCAGCCCTGAAGCTGGCTCCGGATAATATAGATGCCCTCCAGGCTCTGGCCGATACCTTAGCCGCAACCGGGGATTACCCCGGAGCGATTAATTCGCTCAACAAAGCCGTTTCCCTTAATCCTAAAAATCCTTGGGTGCAGATGCGGTTGGGAAATATTTTCTTCAACCTGGGAAACTATGACCAAGCCATCAACCATTTTCGCTCTGCCTCAGAGCTCGCCCCGGACGAGCTTTCACCTCTGAGAAGTGTGATGAACGTCGCCGCTCGAGCCGGAAAATACGACGAGGCCATCTCCGCAGCCAGCACCCTCCTTACCAAGCTTCAGACTAAAGACAGCGGAGAAGTGCTCGGTCTTAGAAGCTTTCTTTACCGGGAGAAAGGTCTTCTCGATGAAGCCGCCGCTGATGCTGATAAAGCAGCTGCCATCGATCCGGCTCAGGACTGGACACATATAGCCCGGGCGGCCGTCGCTTCGGATCGCGGAGATAATGACCTGGCTCTGAATGAAATTTCAGCGATCAAAGACCCGGAAAATATGGTGGCCGCTGTCCTTAAGGTTGTGGCTGTTGCCAGAAAAGGCGACCTGGCTGGAGCTGAGTCAGCTTTTAGCTCGATCAGCAGAAATGTTGCCTCCTCAACTAATGCTCTTGTCATCCGCAACGCCGGCATTCTGCTTGGCCTGCTCGAACCCGTCCGCCAGGCTCATCTTGATAAAGCAGCTTCCTTAGTTGCCGGGTCAAACTGGACAGAAGCCCTGAATGAATATGCTGCCGCCCTGAGAATTAGTAACCAGGCCGGAAGGCAGGAACTCCTCTCCACAGTCAGTGCTCTCTTTAAAAGTCATCCGGAATTAGCTGAACTCCCCGAAGAAGCCCGCAAGCACTCTCTCCGGGCTGAGGTTCTAATCAAAGAGAAAGATCTGCGCGGGGCAGTTGAAGAATATAACCGGGCTTCAGACTTAGCCCCGTTTTGCCCTGTCATCTTTTATAATCAGGCAATACTCTTAGCCAACCTCAGGCAATATAGCCAGGCAGTTGAACAGATGAAAACTTTTCTCACCCTGGCTCCAGAGGATCAAAAAGCCCGTGAGGCGAAAGACCTGATTTATCAATGGGAATTCAGGCTCGAACGCCAGGCCGGCCAAAAATAGATTATCTTCAGGCTTATTCGAAACCAGAATTGACTAATGAAGGTGCTCATAGCCATTATCGGCACAAATTTCACATTCAGATTGAATGACCGTATGACTAATATTGTATTTAGATTTAACCATCTCATTTATCTCAGAGACTATCTGGTTAATCGAATCAATATCATTTCTGTCTATTAAGACATGCGTACTTAGAGCATAAAGGTCAGAGGACAGGCTCCAGACATGGAGGTCATGAATTCCGTTGACCCCTTTTATAGACTCAATATCTTTAGCCAGATTTTCTAAATCAATGTTCCTGGGTGTGGCTTCCATGAAGATGTCAATTGATTCTTTGATGAGCCGAAACGAGCTGACCAGAATAAAGACCCCAATCAAAGCGCTGATCAGCAGGTCAAAAATATTATTGCCGGTAATGATAATCAAGATGGCGGCCAGGATAACACCGACCGAGGTCAGGGTATCGCTCAGAACATGAAGGTAGGCACCTCTGACATTGAGATTCTCCTGCTCATAGCCGTGCATTTTAATGACCACATACAGGTTGGCGGCCAGGCCGATCATGGCGATGACGAGCATTTCCGGCCCCTTAACGGCCCGGGGCGAGAGAAACCGCTGATAGGATTCATAAAAAATATAAAGAGTAATCAAGACCAGGGCCACGCCGTTGATAATGGCTGAAAAAATTTCTCCCCGGTAATAGCCATAGGAAAATTTGCGGCTGGCTTTTTTCTGCGATAGACGGACTGAAAAATAGGTTAACAGCATAGCCAGCAAATCGACCAGAACATGACCGGCATCACTCAACAGGGCCAGGCTCCTGGTAAAAATAGAGCCGGCCACCTCCATCAGTAAAATAAACGAAGATAGAAAAATAAAAACCTTAAATCTCTGCTGCAACGCCTCTCTGGCGATCATGACACGACCTCTTCGATTAATTCCCTGATCTTATCTTTAGCCTGACTTAAAGCTTTCCGGCCCTTAGCTGTTGTCCGGTAATATTTTCTGATCTTGCCCTCGATGACCTTTTTCTGGCACTTTAAATAGTTTTCTTTTTCTAAAGAATGGAGCAGCGGATAAAGTGTTCCTGGACTCAGCCGGTAGCCGTGGTGGCCTAATTCTTC
>JAKPXU010000034.1 GCA_029571905.1 Acidobacteriota bacterium
TATTATCTGCCTTTGAGCGTTGAGTACCTGAGACGATTTGGTCCTGATATGCCCATGGCTGATATCAAGTATATCTTTTATACCATTCCCTTTGACCTCGTAGACCTGGATGGAGACAATCTCATTTCTTCAGCCGAGACGGTTAATGCTGCCCGCCTCTTAGCTGATTCAACTTATATCACACCAGAGGCCAGGCCTGATTGGATGCAGGATACCACTCAGGATTATTCCTGGCAGTTAAAGGTCAAAGACGGGACCAAAGACCAGCATACTGATCAGATAACACTTAATCTGGAAAGAGAAATCATCAAGGATTTGTCGTTTAGTACGACCTATATCTGGAAAAGAACTGCTAATATTTTCGTTAACTGGCCATTAAACCGTCAGACACAGGAACCGTTTGAATATGAAAGAAAAGAATATACCACACGCTATGGTCAGGTTGTTTCTCTTTACAGCATTGTCATGGATGATTTCAATGAGGATGGTGTTATTAATGGCGGTGACATCGGCTGGATTGGTACCAATACCGATTATATGGTTCAGAATATGTCGACTGTCGATGGCCAGAAGGCCAAGCGGTTATATCAGGGCTTGCAGTTTACGCTGAATAAGCGTTACTCCAACCGCTGGCAATTAATGGCCTCAGCTGTTTTCTCCTGGTCAGATGGTTTCGCTATGAGACCTGTCCGGCAGGATTTTAATTTTGATGGACCAATGGTGATGGACACGACCTTTCTGGCCGGGCTTAACCAGACGATTAACAACATGGAAGGGCCGCTGCCTCATACTCAAAAATTCGAGTTCAAGCTGTCGGGTTCATACCGGATTCCAGTGATTGAAACCGACCTCGGCTGGAGAATAAGGTATAACTCCGGCCGTCCGCTCTGGCCGCTGGAAACTTATCCGGTGGTGACTCAATGGGGCTATCCTCAGGGTCTGGTTGTCAATACCGGAGACAACTATATTGTATCTATTGATCCGAACGAGCCCTGGTACTTGCCTCATGAGATGGTAGTTGATTTGAGATTGGATCGGGCCTTCAGCCTGAGGAGAGCTGGTCAGATCAGATTGGCCGTGGATATTCTTAACCTGTTTAATGAACATGCGGTTACCAACGCTGGCTATGGTGGAGCTATTGAACCGGAAATCGGACGGGTTTCTGGTATAACTTACCCCTCACGCATGATTCGTCTGAGCTTTAGTTACGAATACTGAAGGCGATTCGAAGTTAGAGGTCGAAAAGGCGCCCGGGAGCTTCCCGGGCGCCTTTTTTTGCCTCAGGCCGGCAAAAGAGATATAATTTAAATCCAGGGAAGAAGAAAGAATCTAAAATGTTGAGGCCAGCCTGACCAGAAGGACGAGACAGGTCAAGTATTAGCCAATGCCTGTTAAATTTAAATTGCTTAAAATTGCCAGATTTAATGTGCCGGTCTGCCTGGTCTTGGTTTTCTTTTCTTGTCTTTTTTTAATAGCTTCTGACGTTCCGGAAAGATATCGGAAGTGGCTGGAAGAGGAGGTGGTCTATCTTATTACTCCCAGAGAAAAGGAGGTTTTTTTACAGCTTCAAACTGACCGCGAACGAGAAATTTTTATTGAAGCTTTCTGGAAACAACGTGATCCCACTCCTGAGACACCTCGCAATGAGTTCAGAGAGGAACACTATCGCCGGCTGAATTATGCCAATCAGTATCTTGGACGGGGAACAGGCAAACCCGGCTGGCAAACTGACCAGGGCCGCATTTATATTATTCTCGGGCCGCCTAACAATATTGAAAAGTATGAGGATATTGATGGTGTCTATCCGACTCAGGTCTGGTTTTATTATGGTGACCCGCAGCTTAATTTACCGCCTGCTTTTAATATCATTTTTTTCAAAAAAGAAGGAACGGGTGAATATATTCTGTATTCGCCCTCTGATTATGGGCCACAGGCGCTGGTCGCCGACTATATGTATAATGCTCGCGATGCCCGTGACGCCTATCAGAAACTCTATCAGCTGTCTCCTAATCTGGCTGAGCAATCATTAAGTTTAATTCCTTCGGAAAGAATGGCGCCTGGCATCATCAATCTGGCTTCCAATAAATTGCTGGCCACCGTTTTGTCTTTGCCTCAAAGAAAAATTGAAGATACCTATGCCCAGGCCTGGTTTAAATTCAAAGATTCAATTGAAGTTGAGTACAGCACCAATTATCTTAAAGCTGATTTTGAGATCTGGGCCATAAAGGATAGCCAGGGCAATTTTCTGGTTAACTATTCGTTTGAGCCAGCTAAATTATCAGTCGAACCTGATGGTTCAAATTACCTGGTCAAATTCATCTTTAACGGTCGGGTCTCTGATAATCAGGGTAGAACAGTCTACCAGTATGAAAAGACTCTGCCTCTGACCATCAGCCGTGAAGAGCTGAGTGAAATCGGAAAAAGATCCATCTCCTTTCAGGATGTCTTTCCAATTATCCCGGGAGATTATAACTTTGATCTGCTGGTCAAAAACCCTCTGTCGAAGGAATTTTCCAGCTATTCGTGCCTGCTGAATCTCCCAGCCGAAAGTCAGAAACCAAAGCTGGGAAAAATTCTGCTGGCTTATGATCTTCAGCCGACTGGGGACCAGGAGGGTGGGGTGGCTCCTTTTATGATTGAGTCAGCTCAGATCCTGGTTCAGTCCAGAAAGTCTTATGTCACGTCTGATAATCTTGTCTTTTGTTCCCAATTATCAGGACTTCCAGCTGACTTAAGAAATAAAGCCAGGCTCCGTTATGAGTTAAGGCAGGACAATAAGCTGGTTTTGAGCCGGGAAGAAAAGCTGGACAACCTGACCGGCGACAACCTCTTGACCGGCAAAATTCCTCTTAGTGGCTGCCGTCCGGGCTATTATACACTGGTGGTTGAGCTGGTGAATGATGGTCAGGTTCTAAGCTCGGCTCGAGCTGAGTTCGAGCTCGCCACCGGTTCGGGTCTGCCGCGGCCCATTCTGGTCTCTAAAGCCATGATCAAGCCTGAGGATGAGTTATTTCAAACTGGCCTGCAGCTTCTCAATACTAACCGGGTGGAGGAAGCCTGCCTCCGGCTCGCTCAGGCCTATGCAGCCCGACCTGAACTAAGCCAGGCTCTGGCTTATGGAGAGGCTCTATTCAGAAAAAACGATTGGAAGCGAGTTCTGGACGTCATCAAGCCCTTTGACCAGCCTGAGGCTCCAGCTGAGGTCGTTTCGCTCCTGGGCCGCACCTATCAATCAATTAACCAGTTTACTCAGGCTGCTGTTTATTATGAGCAATACCTTAGCCGCTTCGGCCTGAGTGTGGATATATTGAATTATCTGGGAACTTGCTATTACCAGCTGGGTGATAAAGCCAGGGCTCTGGGTATCTGGGAGAAATCTTTAACCATTGATGGCAGTCAAGATAGATTAAAAGAACTGGTCAAATCTCTTAAAAGTAATTAAAAGGTAAAGGTACAAAATAATCTTTCTATTTATACAGCTGGCGACTATTTATTGACATAGGCCTTGACATTCCAGCCTCTGATTCTTAAATCTACTTCATCACCTTCCAGATCGTCGAAATTAAAATAGCCTTTGATAGTTCTTTTGTCACCCGGCAGAAGAGAAAAATAGTTATCATCCAGAAACAAAGGAACTACTGTCTGTTCCCTCATTTTTTTAAGGACCTGAATTTCAAGGTTGAAAGCAATGTAAGGTGAATTGTTGGTCAGTTCAATGGTCAGATTTCTCTTCAGACCTCGGCTTTCTACTTTCCAGCGATAATTGATCTGAGCTTCAGGCAAAGAATTGAGGGCAGTCAGATCAGCGTATTTTTTGACTGGTGTGACATACCAGGTGGTCTGGTCAAAATCCAATTGGTCCGGTTGCCTGGTCAGGCAATAAAAATTTTCATCTTTTAGTTCGCCCTTCGGGCCGGATAACTTCAGATCCAGAAAATAAACATCGGGCAACTCTCCATGGTCAGGGAGTTTAACCAGGCTGAGCCAGCTATCAGGTGAAAGCTCAACTGGAAACTCAACTCTATATTTTTCCCTCGACTCAGTATCCATCACCACGACAGTTGCTTTCAATTTTTCTGATTTTTGCCCGCCCAGATTGGAAGCAATTATTTCTCGGGTCTCATAATCATAAATCAGGTGCAGCGGCTGGCAGGCTTTCTTAGCTCCATAAAAAGCCCCGGTCGGCAGGAGATAATAGTCGAAAAGTTGCCACCAGAGTTTCGGCCAGGCTGAGTTAAACATCCAGTGAATCACTCCGGTAGCCCTCGGCCTTCTGGCTACGAAGGCTTCAAACATTGCCCTGACGCCTTCATAATTTAAAAGTTGAGCTTTTCTTTCGTACTCGGCCAGATTTTCAGGCCAGCCAAGTCTGTTCTTCATAGCTTGATGGTAACGGTCCAGATTATTAAACATTCCGCGGCAGCAGTGGTAGTACCAGACATCATCCGGTGGCCAGAGATGTTCTTCCGGAATCATTTTCCTCAGACTTTCGAGGACTGGAACCTGTGGTCCCGGGCCGGTTTCCGTGTTAAAGCCGAAAGCGCCGCCATTCTTTTTGTCTTCATACCAGTAATTGGGCGGTACCCAATCATAAGGTCCATTCATCTTGACACCAGACGGGCCGGAAACAGGACTGACCTTGCTGCCGGTCGAATTGAGAAAGGGCCGATCTGGATCTATTTCCTTTAAGATGGCGTGATATTCCTTTTCCAGCTCCGGCTTAGCGACAAGATCACTGGCCAGAGCCCAGACAAAAATGCTGGGATGATGACGAAGCCAGAGAACTTGATCCCGGAATGACCGGGAAATTAGTTGAATATCTTCTTGACTGATAATTCCTCCATAAATGGGATCAACCGGCTTGCCCAGGTAATTCTCCCATTCCCAGTGGCAGCTCCAACCGACCATTAATAACAAGCCAAGTTCGTCACACAGGTTGTAAAGTTCCTGACTGGTCCCCCAGAAACCTTCCAGTCGCAGGGCATTGAGGTTCATTGCTCTGGCATAATCCAGCTCCGCTCGTAGCTTCCTGGAGGAAGTATTGAGGAAGATGTCGTCCGTATAGCCGCCGCCTCTGATCAGAATTTTCCTGCCATTTAAGATATAGCCTTTATTACCATCATCAGTTAAATAATCTTTGATTTCTCGCAGCCCGAATTTAATCGAGGTCCAATCCGAAATAGGTTCCAGCGATTTGAACTGAGGAGGAATCTTCATGGTATCCTTATCTGCTTCTTTTTCTTTGTCTTTTTCACCCTGCTTGACATCAGGTCTGATTTGTTTCGGTTGAGACTTATCTTTGGAAGAAGATGGCTTAAGCCTGAAAGCGACGAACAGCTGATAAAGTTCTGGCTGGCCCAGATCATGTGTCCACCAGATTCTGGGATTGGCCAGGATCAGTTCTTTATGCTGTTCAGGAGTAAAGATGACAGTTTTGATTTCACCCGGCTCAAGTTTTACCTCTTGGGAAACTTTGATTTTTTCTATCTGGGCTTCCAGACTGCCACTTACCACTTGCCCGGAGTTATTTCTGACCTGAGCCTGGATGGTCAATCTGGCCTCTTTGAAATCAGCCGTATCGAGCCTGGACTGAACGAATGGGTTAATTATGTCTACAGGTCCGGATAGTTTAAGGCGGACAGGCCGCCACAAACCCATATTACGATCAGGTGGAGCAGGGTTCCAGTCGACAAAGCCGATGGAAGGCTCACCAGGTACAGGCGGTATGACCTCGATCGCCAGAACATTTTTTTCGCCAAATTTGACCAGACTGGTAACGTTGAGATCGAAACGGCGGAAAGCTCCATATATTTCTGAGGCATCGGCCACTTTCTGACCGTTAAGCCAGATGTTCGCCCGGTAATTGACGCCATCGAGCTGCAGCCTGGCTATATTTTTCCCTGGAAAAGGAGTAACCAGAAAT
>JAKPXU010000075.1 GCA_029571905.1 Acidobacteriota bacterium
AGAATTACGAATCGTTCGCATCATGTTGGGATTGGTTTTCATCGAAGTCCCAGGGGCAACCCCAAAAAAACCAAACTCAGGATTAATAGCATAAAGACGGCCATCCGGACCAATATTCAACCAGGCAATATCGTCGCCAACTGTCCAGACACGGTACTCAGGCAGGGCTGATTCCAGCATGGCAAAATTCGTCTTGCCACACGCCGAGGGGAACGCACCAGCAATATAGGTAACCTGCCCATGAATATCCTCGACGCCAATAATCATCATATGCTCGGCTAGCCAGCCGTATTTCCGGCCGAGCCAGGAAGCAATGCGGAGAGAAAAGCATTTTTTTCCTAGAAGAGCATTCCCACCATAACCCGAGCCAACGCTCCAGACCAGATCCTCTTCTGGGAAATGCATGATATAGCGCCGATTGGGATTAAAATCACCAACTGTATGAATTCCTTTGACAAAGTTTTCTGAGCTGCCTATTTTCTCCAGAATCTTTTTGCCCAGCCTGGTCATAATCCTCATACTGACAGCCACATAAGAAACATCAGTAATCTGGATACAGGCTTTGGCGTAAGGAGAGTCCGGGTGGCCCATCATATATGGGAGAACATACATGGTTCGGCCACGCATGGCTCCGCGGGACAGTTTGGTCAGAAGCCTTTTGGCTTCTTCCGGCTGCATCCAGTTGTTGTTGGGACCAGTTGTTTCCCGGTCAGAATGACAAACGTAAGTTAATTGCTCGGTCCTAGCCACATCAGTTGGATGACTGCGGTGAAGATAAGCTTTGGGCCATAGTTTTTGATTAAGCTCTAAAAAAATATTTTTTTCCTCTATTTTTTCTTCCTGGCTCCCAACCTCAATCAGCCGACGGGCCTCACCCTCTGAACCATCGCACCAATAAATATTTTTCGGTTGAAGTAGCTCAGCTTGCTTTTCTACCCATTTCTCGACAGCGGTCGCCATATTGCCCTCTCTAAGGTTTTTCTTGAAAATTTTTAATAACACAGAGCTACCTTTTTGTCAAAAGGCTCCTGATCTGGAGAGGAGTTACCTTCCTCTTTGTGGTTCATTAAAAATGCCCTTATATATTGAAAATATCAGGCTTCGGCTGAAGATTAGCACTTATCAACTGGAAACTAACCCATCTTCAGGTTTTTAGCTCAAGAGTTTGGGCAAGAAAGAATCCTGGCCAGATGGCTGGTGGACTGTCTGATTATTGACAATTTTCTGGCTGAAAGCCATACTTTAAATAGAAATATACAGAGGTTATCCTGGAAGACAATAGATGAATAGTCGGGGTTTTTCTTTTCAATGGCGAGTGACTAGATTGGTAGTCTGCCTGGGTTTAATTTTACTTTTTACTTTTTCATTAGCCTGGTCAGTTCCTCAACAGGAACAGGAGATTAGCCAATCATTACAATACAATGTTTCAGTGGTGTTAAAGCTTATTACGGTCTATGTGACTGATAAAAAGGGTAATCCAATAGAGGATCTTGGACTCGAGGATTTTGTGGTGACTGACAATGGTCAAGCGGTGAAGCTAACCGAATTTGAGAAACATACGTTAAAAACGACTCAGTCCAAAGACATCCAAAAAGAAGAGCAGGCGATGGGGGTGCCAGCTCGGGCAGCCGTTCCCGCTGAGCAGGCAGTAACAGTTCAGCCAAGGAAGTTTTTCTTGTTATTTGATTTTGCTTTTAACCATGCCAAGGGGATTTTAAAAGCCAGGAAAGCAGCTCAACATTTTCTGGAGAAAATAGTAAGGGCCGATGATGAACTTAGTGTTTTGAGTTACTCGATGATCAAAGGTCTGACCGTTCACGAGTATCTGACGAGGGATCATGACAAAGTTCGTCAGGTCATAGACTCCATTGGCAGCAAGGACATCGCAGGACGGGCCTCTGAGATAGAACAGAATTACTGGATGATGGCTCAGGAACCAGTGGTGAGCAGCTCGGTTTTCTCCAGTTCTGTCTCGGTTGATAACAGAAATGAAAAAGCCAAGGAACAAAACCGCGAAGCCGAGCGGCAAGAGGCCAAGCGGATAGCAGAAAACTACATCCTGAGAATGACTGCTTTAGCCCAGGCGCTTCGATATGAACCCGGGCAAAAACACTTTATCGTTTTTTCTACAGGTATTCCGAGCTCGATGATTTACGGGAATCAAGCTGGAAATCCCAACGACCTGCATGATCGGCATAAATTTGATGCCGGGGATCACGTGCTCAGGACAAAAAACGAAAACATGTATAAAGAACTGGCTGCTGCCAACTGCAGCATTTATGCCTTTGATACGAGAGAATCAGCCAGGGCAGTTGATCTCTTCGCCTATGATAGAGTTACCTTTGAAGAGAATGACCGCAGCCGGGGCATGTTTGCCGCTTCGGGAGTATTTCAGGATCATACGGATGTTACCCGGGATGAAAAAACCCTTGGTGGTAACTCGCTGAAGAGGATGACGGATTTAACGGGCGGAAAATATTTTTCTAATATCAATTTTTATGATAAGAACCTGGAGCAGGTTCAGGCCATGACAGGAACCTATTATGTGGTTGGTTATTATACCAGCGAAAAAGAGGATGGACGTTTTCACGAGGTGAAGGTTGAGGTCAAGCGTCCCGGGTGTGAGGTGCGCGCTCAGTCGGGATATTTTAATCCAAAACCTTTTAATGAATATACTGAGCTGGAGAAGAAGCTTCATCTTTTTGATCTGGCTCTCAACGAGCGGTCCTTTTCGAGGCTACCGGTGAGATTTCCAATGTCCTGTATCGGACTTCAATTGATTGAAGGTTCCGGCCTGAAAATGATAGCCAGTGTCCCGGATGAGGTAACCTCCAGGTTTAAGGGAAACAAAGTAGAGTATGTGACATTGATTTTTGATGAGAAGAATGATATTCGGCAAATGCGTCGACTGGAGACAGATCTGCGCTCCTATCAGGGGAAGGAAGTGATTTTTAACTCGGTGATGCCGCTTGAACCTGGTGAATATACCTGCCGGTTGGTGATTCGTGATCTGGACACGGGCTTGAGTGCGGTGAGTTCGGCTAAGGCCCTGGTGCCAGCGACATCGAAATCTGGATTAAAGCTGGGGACACCGCTTCTCCTTCAGGAAGGATATGATTGTATCTATCTGGAGGTTAAATTTGATAATAATCGTCTATCCAGACTCTTTTCTGAGATATATTCCTTTGACCAGAAAGTTTTTGTGCCGCTGGTAGGACAGGTCTCAAAGCAGACCAGGCATCTGCGGGTGCTTGTTCCTTTTAATACGGTTGAAGGGAGTGAAGCCCAGGTGGCTCTGGCTGTCCAGCTTATTGAGGCCTCAACGGGACAGCTCAGGCCAGTCGAGGCCAGACTGGTGGAAACTATAAAACACAGCCGGGGAGAAACAGCTGTTCTTGATCTCAGTCTCCCCGAGCTAAGGCCGGGTGATTACTTCCTTTATGTTAACGGTGTGGATCGCGCTTCTAAAACCCAGGCTTATATCCAGGTGTCTTTTTCTGTCCAGTAAAGATAAGTCAGCTCTGCTTCTATCGTCCACTGTCAAAAACAAGACTGGATCTTATTATTTCTCTGTTTACCTATAATGAACCAAAGACAGCTGAACGCAGCCTAATAAGGCTGAAAATAATTGAATTGCCAATCCCGCCCTCAGGGCCTTCCTCTCAGGGCAGAGACATCCAGGTCTGGACACTAGCTCATGTCCAACCACTTTGATTTTTTATAGACAGATAGCAGCTCTTGTATAAAAAAGACAGGAAATAGGGTAGACTTTAATTAGTTTAAAGCTGAGGTTTAGTGTTATGAAGAAAGACGGATTATCTTTACTGCTAGCGGCTTTGATATTGGTAGTAAGCTGCACTTCCGCCCCTCAAAATGAAACCAGAAAATTGCCTGACTTTCCTGTTGAACCAGTAAATTACTGGCAGGTCAAAGTTACTGATGATTTCTGGGCACCCAGGATGGAGACCAACCGATTGGTGACCATCCCCTATCTCTTTCATATGAATGAGGAAAGCGGTCGGGTGGATAATTTCAGAATTGCCGCTGGCCTTAAAACTGGAAAGCACACCGGAAAAAGGTACAACGATTCTGACGTTTACAAGGCAATTGAGGCCGCTGCCTACACTTTAATGACCAATCCAGATCCAAAACTTAAAAAGCAGATCGATGATCTGGTCGATCTTATCAGACTAGCCCAGGAACCGGATGGCTATCTTTTTACAGCCAGGACAATTGATCCTGAGAATCCGGCTCCGGGAGCTGGCCAGGAAAGGTGGTCAAATTTAAGAGTCAGTCACGAACTTTATAATCTCGGCCATCTGTACGAAGCAGCTGTTGCCTATTATCAGGCTACAGGCGAAAAAAATCTTTTAGATATAGCCACCAGAAGTGCCGATCTACTGGTCAGGACTTTTGGCCCTGATAAACGACGGGCTTTCCCCGGCCATCAGGAGGTCGAAATCGGTCTGGTCAAGCTTTATCGGTTGACTGGTAACGAAGACTATTTGAATCTGGCCAAATTTTTTCTGGATGAACGAGGGCGTTATCACGGGGGTGAAGTTTATCCTAAAAATTCACCTTTTTATATCTACAATTCTGAAGAATATTTGCAGAACCACCGGCCGGTGCTGGAGCAAACTGAAGCCGTTGGCCATGCCGTCAGGGCCACCTATATGTACAGTGCCATGATAGAGGTAGCTGCTCTTGGTAGCTGGCCGGAGTATGCCAGGGCCAGCGAAAAGCTATGGGAAAATGTAGTCAATAAGAAACTTTATTTAACCGGGGGGATAGGCTCGACCGGAGAATATGAAGCCTTTGGAGCTGATTATGAACTGCCCAATGAGCAGGCCTACGCCGAAACCTGTGCAGCCGTCGGTAATGCTTTCTGGAACCAGCGTCTGTTCCAGTACGAAGGAGATGGCAAATATATTGATGTACTGGAAAGAATCATTTATAACGGCTTGCTGTCGGGGGTAGGTCTGTCGGGTGATAAATTTTTCTATCAGAATCCTTTAGCTTCGAGAGGGAAATATGAAAGAAGCAGCTGGTTTGAGGTGGCCTGCTGCCCGGCCAATGCTGCCCGCTTTCTAGCTACTTTTCCTGGCTATATTTATGCCCATTCAGCTGAGGAAGTCTTCATTAACCTTTTTGTCAAATCAACTGCCAATTTTGAATTCAAAGGGACTGAATTAGAGATAGTTCAGGAAACAAGATATCCCTGGTTCGGCTCGATTAAGATTGGTATTAATCCCAATCGAGTCAGAGAATTTACAGTCTGCCTCAGGATACCTGGCTGGGCCCAGAACCAGCCTCTGCCTGGAAATCTTTATAGCTATCTGGAAGGAACGAGCGGTCAGATAGTAGTTAGACTGAATAGAAAACTGGTACCAGTTGAAGTTGATCGTGGCTATTTGCGTTTAAAGAGAAAATGGACGAGGGGAGATGCCATAGAAGTCCTTTTGCCTCTGGAAATCAAAAGAGTCATTGCCCATGAAAAGGTAGAAGAAGATCGGGGGAAGGTGGCAGTAGAAAGAGGTCCAATTGTTTATTGTGCTGAGGGGCTGGACAACGGCGGAACGGCCCTTAATCTGGTTTTGCCTGATTCGAGCAGGCTTCAGGCCTGGTATCGTGACGATCTATTGGGCGGAGTGGAGGTAATCACCGGAAGTGGTCTGGCTCTTGACGAACAGGGCAAGGAAAGTCGGAAGCAAAACCTTTTTCTGATTCCCTATGCCACCTGGGCTAACCGCGGCCCCTGGGAAATGGCTGTCTGGCTGATCAGAAAGACTTCCTGATATCAGCTTGTCTCGACCGACTTTATCCTGAGACTTATTTTTGTGGATAACCAATCGACTGAGCCAGCATAATACGCTGCTCAGGCCGCAGCTTCATCGCCTTGGCCAGTTCTTCTTTATTGATCATAGCCCTAACCACCGTTGACAATCCCTCAGAAGCACAAAAAAGATATACATTCTGAGAAATGTAGCCAGCATGGTTAGCCGAGTAAAACAGCTTGTCTTCATCTGAGCCGCGCGGAATTCTAGCATAGTCAGCAACATAAACTAAATTAACAGGTGCAGTTTTAACAAAATCCTGTGATCCGGTTAAGGCTCGTATATCCTCCTTTAGAATCTGAACAAGGGCCTGCTCCTTAGCATCGTAGAGGAAAAGTCCATCGGCAGTAGCCACATAAACATCGATATTCTGCCAGTTAACGGCGGTAGGAGCAGTCCTTTTCCCGGACTCAGGACGGTTAATGCCATTGGCTGCCCAGAGGAGGTTGGATAAGGTCTGAAGGGACAGCTTTTGCTGGCTATAGGAACGGTTACTCTGCCTGAGTTTAAGGCAGTCCATCAAAGGTTTGCCACCCGAGGTTTGAGGAGCGGGCAGTTTGACAATCTGAGCTTCACCTGTCTGATCGACCGGCAGCTGACCGGCATAGGGATAAAAACCAAGGTTAAAAACTGCTAACCATAGAATTAATAATGATCTCATTTTAACCTCCTATTCCTTTCTGCCAAATTAAACTTGCCTTCTGGCTTCATAGATTATTATAAATCTATTCTCAGGACTGTAAATAGCTCGTTGGTACTTTCATCAAAGCCACAGGAATAATGCCGCTCGGAGGTCTATATTTCTGCCCGACTCTTACTTTAGCTGGTAAAGAGTTATGCTGAGTGGTGGCAGAGTCAACCGGCCGGGCCGAAACTCTTCTTTAACTTCTTCTATCTTAACCTCTGGCTCATGCCCGGGCACATTTTTAGCTTTTTCATTAGCACCGGTGATCCTGAATACCCGGTCAGTCCTGAAGCCAGCCAAGCCTCTGAGGTTGATGGCCAGCGCTTGCGCCTCAGCTGTCGGATTAATCACCGCTACAGTCAAAGTTTTACCATCATCTTTCCAGGCAGCCATGATGTCCAGCGGTTCGCTCTGACCTGTTATTTTCACCGGGCGAAGGCCAAACTCATTCCTGTAAAGCTTGAGCACCAGCCCGGTAGTATCAAAGACAGCTTCGGTCTTGGAGGTTTTAATCGCCCCGATCACATTGACCGTCTGGGCATAATTGGCCATATAGATGAGATCGGCCTGGCGATAATATTCATGCAGGCCGGCAGCTATACCCAGTGCATCCTTTAAAAAGTACTGGGTGCCCAGCTCACCATAAATATATGGCCCATACCAGTAATTCCACTCATCCAGAGCAATTTTGATATCTTTGCCTTTGAGCTCAGGAATTGTTTTCCGATAGGCACGATGTGCCTCAGCTATCCTTTTTATGGCCCGTGGTACCTGGTAGACATGGCTCAAAAGTCCAGGTTGCTCTCCAACATAAAAGTGCTCGCTGATAAAATCCATATAATCGGCACAATTCTTCAGCATGCTCTGGCTCCACTCGCCTATTGCCCCCACTCCGACAATTTTTATGGTCGGGTCTTTAGCTTTCATGGCCTGAGCAAAACGGTTATGCTTTAAAACATAGTCTTTAAGCGGCATATGACCGAGCTGCCAGTCTCCATACATCTCATTGCCGATAGACCAGAACTTACAGTTAAAAGGCTCGCTCTGGCCGTTTTGAGCTCTGAGTTGCCCGAGCGGACTATCCTCCGGGCCATTGACATATTCTACTTCTTCAGCAGCTAATGTCTCATTTCCCTGGCCGCTATTAACTGTAATATAAGGCTCAGTTTCAACCAACCGGCAGAAGGTCATAAACTCATGAATTCCCACATCGTTGAGCTCAATTCCTTCCCAGGCTGGATTTTTGCGTGGCGGACGCCGGTCAGAATCACCGATTCCATCTTTCCATTTATAGCCAGAGACAAAGTTGCCGCCCGGCCAGCGGTAGACGGGCGAGTTTAACTCGCGCAAAAGTTTTATTACTTCCGGCCGAAAACCATTGAGATTATCAGCTGGCATGAGGGAAACAGCCGCCAATCTGAAAGCTTCCTGACCACTGCTGACAATTTCCAGACAACCCTGATCAGTCGTGACACTGGAAACAAAAGAGAAATAATATTTTTCAAAATCCGGTGTTATCTTATCTATGATAAAACGCTCACCAATAGTCTGGCCATTTTCTCCATTGACGAGTCTCACTTCTAGAGGAATAACGCCAGGATCACCGGCCAGGACAACTCTGCCTGTATATTTCTTCCCAGCTCTGAGAGCCAGTTTGCCCTGAGCCAGCCCCGCCGGCCGCCCATCGCCTTTAAGCCTTATCTCCGGGACAGGCACGCCGGCATAGATCAAAAGTGGATTCATATGAACAGAATGGGGCTCACCACAAATTTTCCAGGGCGACTCAGCTCCGCCAACCGGAAAGTAGAACTTACGATCTTCCAGCATCTCGGCCCAGATGCCCTGATAGATGCAGCGGCCAAGATGTTCAATGAACTGGCCGTAAATATATTTGGAGACAGGAGTCAGGGTTTGATTAGCATAAATCGTGGCCTGCGGCTTTAAAGCCCGCCCCGAAATATATTCAAGATTAATATCA
This sequence comes from Acidobacteriota bacterium, assembly GCA_029571905.1. Lineage (GTDB taxonomy): Bacteria > Acidobacteriota > Aminicenantia > Aminicenantales > Saccharicenantaceae > Saccharicenans. Next base: position 8,498 of record JAKPXU010000075.1, read on the forward strand.
TCAAACCAGGCTTCACCACTGACTTTTCCCCAACCACCAAAAAGACAATTGATCTGTAAAGCATCATTCAAACCGCTATCAAACACCAGTTCGATTCTGGTCCAGTCATTTGTCCCGGTAAGGGCTCTGGTTTCCATCCCAGGCTGCTGATGAATGTTGAGAAGGACACCTTTTCCACCAGCTGACTTTATATCTCTGGTCTTTATCCAGCCGGTCAAGCGATATCTGGAATATGGTTTGACCTTGACGATGGTTGACCAGGAAGCATCGGCACCATCGGCCGAGCTGATTTTGCCACTTCGCTGTCCGCTTCTGGCCAGGCTGTCAACTTCAAAGACTGCTTTTGGCTGATAGGTCACCGACCGCCAGCCCAGCGGCTTTCCATCTTTGAGCTCTTCAAAAGAGGGATTAACTATTAACTGCTTCTGAGTTTCCTGCCCCGCCAGAAAAGTTAAAGAAGCAAAAAAGAGAAAAATAAGGAGTAGGCCGCTACCGGTAGCGAATCTTTTGATCTGTCTTAAACCGGCAACGTTTATTTTTTTAGAACTTTCCAATTGCCACTGAGCTGACATCAAAAACCTCCCTTAGTTCTTGCAGCGCATCTTAAACCTGGCTAATTCACTTTCCATTCCTGGAGACCAGCCGAATAATCTTTCTGCATTTTCAATTCTATTTTTAGGGCTGTGGTTGTCACCCGAGAAAACTTAACCACATTGAATTTATCTTTTTCAACTCCATAGGCCCCTGTATTTTTGACCTCAATCCACCTATCGCCCTGCTTATAATAAAGCTTCCAGGATTCAGGTACACGGCATTCGCCTTCGCCCGTGTCATCAAACCAGTAGACAGCTACCTCTGATACCTTGACCGGAGAAGCCCACTCGTAACTTACCCATTCTGTTGTCCCTTTTTTAGGCCACCAGTGGAGATAACCAACCGAATGATCATTGGAGCTCTGCGGTTCATACTGATCGTTGACAAATTTAGCACCTTTTGCTCCCTCCGAAGCCTCGACTTTGGCCTTTGAAGCTAGAGACGGCTCTGGTGCTGGTCGCACTTTGGCTTCTTCTCTCGCCAGCCAGACCGCCATTTCGCCCCGGCCGCGATGAGCCCAGGCATAATAGGGAATCAGAGTGATCGCTCGAGTCTCACTTTTTACCTTTCCTTTTTCAAATTTAAAGGCTTTCCCTTCGGCGCCGACTGTGACCACCCCGCCAAGAAGGTCAGATTTATATTCAGCCCGCAGGCTGGCGCCAACCGGGAGTAACAGATTACTTACCCTTCCCTGATTGTCAGCCCATTCGGCGCAGTAGACAATTGGACCTCTTTCCACCGCTACCAGTCCAATATCATCCTTGACTTTTTCGTTGGCCAGAACCTGGCGCGGCTCCAGTGGAAGGCTGATTTCAACTGTATCACCTGGTTTCCAGGTTCGTTCAAGAGGAAGAAAACCCTTGTCGAGTTTTAATTCAACCTGCTGCTGGTTCACTTTGACTGATGGTTTCCCTGCCGTTGGGCCGGCATAGGAATATAAATCACCTGGCACTGGTTGCCCCAGAGCCCAGCCAGGAATTCTCAGCAGCAAAACAAATCTGCCTTCTTTTCCGGGATTAACTGTGAGCTTGATTTCTCCTTCCCAGGGATAACGTGTTTGCTGCTCGAGCTTAACTTTTAATCCATTAACCTCCACCTGACTGGAACTCGCCCCGTAGAGATTGACAAAAAGCTTGTCCCCGGAAGTGGCGTAAACATACTGCCCTATTTGGGGCAAAAAGCGGGCCACATTGGGCGGACAGCAAGCACAACCAAACCAGGGCGTTCTTTCGTGCTGGCCAAAAGAGGCTAAGGGATTGGCATAGAAAAATCTATCACCAGAAAGCGAGATACCACTCAGCACACCGTTGTAAATGACCCGTTCAAAGACATCAATATATTTAGCGTCTCCTTCCAGGAGGAACATTCGGTAATTCCAGAAAGCATTGGCGATCGAAGCGCAGGTTTCACAATAAGCTGAAGCATTAGGCAGGTTATAAGCTGGGCCAAAACCTTCCCAGGCACCGGTTGAGCCAATTCCGCCGGTAAGATACATTTTTCTGAAAACTACATCTTCCCATAGTTTTTTTAAAGCCTGATGATAGGCCTCATCGCCAGTTAAAGCAGCCACATCGGCCATGCCTGAATACATATAGGCAGCCCGGACCGCATGGCCAACCGCCTCAGTTTGCTGGGTGACCGGTAAATGATCCTGTGAATAAAAACCATAAAGCTTATGCCCCTGGCTATTACCACGTTGATCGAGGAAAAATTTCGCCTGGTCAAGATATTTTTTTTCGCCGGTCAGCCGGTAAAGCTTGACCAGACCGATTTCTATTTCCTGGTGGCCGGGAGGAACCATTAATTTCCCTGGACCAAACTCCTTCAGGATCAGCTCGGCACTCTTTAGCGCTATCTTCAGCAGGTTTTTCTTGCCGGTTGCCTGATAATGAGCAACTGCTGCTTCATAGAGGTGGCCGAGATTATACAACTCGTGAGAACTTTCCTCGTTTTCCCATCTTTTAGAAGCAACCCAGTCCTTAAAAGGAATTTTCCCGCCTTTATCCTTAATAGCTCTGGCTGTATAGATATAACCATCCTTTTCCTGAGCTGCCGCAATTTTCGAAATTATCTTATCCAGATATTTAACCAGTTCGGGATCTGGATGAAGCATCAGGCTATAGGAGGCCGCCTCAATGGCCTTATAGACATCAGAATCGTCAAAAGGGTAATTCGAACAAAAATCCCCCTGTCCTTGTGGGCTGGCCAGCTCAAAATTTTTAATCCGTCCCGTTTCTTCTTCCTGTTTAAACACATGAGGAATTGTCACTTTAATATCGGTCTCAATCCTTTTTTGCCAGAAATTATCTTGAAACTTGACCGCTTCGAGCTTTGAGGGTTTGATCTCATAGTCTTTTTTGACGCCAGAACTTTCTAGAAGGAGACTGAGTCCGGCTATCAACAAAAAGCCCAGAAAAATAGCTACCGGATTTTTCTTATTTCTCTTTAACATCCTGACCTCCTGAAAAGGTTAATTAGATATCTAATATATTTTATTTGACATTTCACCCAGATTATGTTATCTATTCATAGAGTCAAATGAAACGTTCGTCCAAGCATAAAGACAAAATACAGAAAATAACCCTCCCTCTTTTATAAACCTCTTTCCCCTCACCATCCCCCTGAATGGAAAGGGCACCCACCAAGGGGTGCCCCTTTTATTCTTCGCTTCATTTTGCCTCAAATGATCGAGGTCTAAACGAATGTTTTGGCTCAATTGCTTTCACCTGGCCCGAATTCTGTCAAGACTACCGACCGGGACTCAAGCGACCAGCTCAGGCGTTTTTTGATCAGCCCGGTTTGCTCTAATTTAGCTTCACCCGCTTCCAGAACTATTTTATACCTGCCGGGGGATAGCAGCTGGCTCCGTCTCCTTCCCTGACTGTCTTTTCTCATCTCCCAGCCAAGTCGATGCAAACCCGCTTCTTTTTTACCTTCCAGTTGCTTAAGAAGATGGCCTGATTCGTCATAAATTTTCACCACTGGTTTGTCTTTTAGATCATTCTTTAAATAATAAAAAATCACCATTTCCTCTGGTTCATTGGGAGTTAGCAGGTGACTGTCACCTTGAAGCTCATAGTTACCAAAGACAGGATATTGCTTCTGGACAGCCGGTCTGATGGAAAACAGAAATACTTCAGAATTTAAGACTTCCTGACTCAATTCTCTGAGCGGCCAGATATTAGTTATCCACAGGCCGCGGCCATAAGTACCTACGACCAGATCGCTTTCGCGTGGATGGATAACGAGATCATTGACCTTTACCCCGGGCATATTGTTCTGGAATTCTTGCCACTCAACCCCACCGTTAAGAGAAATAAAGAGCCCATGATCAGTGCCAGTAAATAACAGATTCTGGTTCCTGGCATCCTGGATAATTACATTGATTGGAAAATCGGGAAGATTGGCAGAAATTGAAACCCAGCTTCGGCCAAAATCCGTCGTCTTAAAAAGATAAGGCTTGAAATTGTCCTGTCTGAAACCGCTCTTAGCCACAAAGGCCGTCCCGGCTTCATGAGGAGAAGCCAATACCCGGCTCACCCAGACTTCAGCTGGCCCTCCGGCCCTGGCCACGGCTGCTGTGCAATCTGTCCAGTTAGCTCCGCCGTCAGTCGTTACCTGAACTTTTCCATCATCACTTCCGACCCAGATCACACCGGGCTTAACTGGCGATTCAGAGATCGAAGTAATGGTGCAAAAAGTAATAGAACCAGCTCCCTGCTGCCGACTTTTGTCATTGGTAGTCAAATCAGGGCTTATCTCCTGCCAGTGGTCGCCTCGGTCAAGCGATCTGAGCAGACACTGAGCACCAATATAAACTATTGCTCCATTATGGGGCGAAAGATGGATAGGAGGTGTCCAGTTGAATCGGTAAGATTCCTTTCCTGCCTCCCTGGTCGGCTGGATATTTTTTCTAAGCCCGGTTTTCTGGTCAACTCGGCCAAAACCCCCAAACTGAGAGTTATTATAAACCCAGCGGCTATCAGCCGGGTCAACAACATTATACATACCATCACCGCCGCCAACTGTTACCCAATCAGCCAGGTTGACTGCCCCTGACCAGGAATTTGATGGCCCTTTCCAGGAATCATGATCCTGTAGCCCGGCGTAGATGTTATATGGCTCATCCATATCGACCCCCAGGGCATAGATTTCCCCCAGAGGCAGGTTATAAAGGTGATGGCAGGTCTGACCGCCATCATAAGTTATATAGACTCCACCATCGCTGCCAAACAACATCCTTCTGGAGTTTTCTGGATCTATCCAGAAAGTCCTGACATCGCCAAAAGCCCGGCTGAAAAGAACAGTATTTGGCCAGTCCGCATCACGCCAGGTTCGCCCTCCGTCAATAGAACTGGCCAGAGTAACCCCGGTTACGAAGACATTCTGGTCATTATTCGGGTCAACATAGATTTGATTAAAGGAATAAGGCGCCTTGCTGGCCAGAGGTTCTTTTCCCGTATTTACCTTCTTCCAGGTCTCACCGCCATTATCACTTCTATAAACCTCTCCACCTATCGGCACTGGCTGTAGTGTTTTTCCTGCTTTTCTGGCTGCCTCAATTTCCTGTGGCCCTGGCTGCCTCCAATTCAGGTTTTCATAAACAGCATAAAGGATCTTAGGGTTCCGTCGATAGATGTCTATTCCAATCCGGCCAATTTTTCCCGAAGGTAAGCCACCGTTAAGTTTTTTCCAGCTCTGGCCGCCATCAGTAGTTTTATAGATGGCGCTACCCTCCCCTCCTGCTTCATAGTGCCACGGCAGTCTGACTTTTTCATAAGCGGCAGCATAAAGAATATCCGGCTGGCTCGGATCCATAACCAGGTCAATGATGCCGATTTTGTCATCGATATAAAAGACTTTGCTCCAGGTCTTTCCTCCATTGGTTGTCTTGAATACCCCGCGTTCCGCATTGGTCGTAAAGAGATGCCCCATTGAGGCTATATAAACTATATCCGAATTTTCAGGATGAACAATTATTTTAGAGATATGATGAGAATCGGTGAGCCCCATATTCTTCCAGGTTCTGCCTCCGTCTTCAGACCGAAAGACACCGCCGCCGCTGTTTGAACTGCGGGTGCAGTAAGCTTCACCTGTTCCAGCCCAGACTATTTCTGGATTGGATGGAGCCAGGGCTATTGCTCCAATTGAAAGATAACTCTGGGTGTCAAATATCGGCTCAAAAGTTGTTCCATTATTAGTTGTTTTCCAGATTCCACCATTTCTTGTACCGACATAAAAAGTATAAAGATGAGCTTGTTCTGGATAGTCTGGAACAGCAAAACAGGTCACCCAGGAACCAGCCCGAAATGGCCCTATATTCCGAAAAGTTAAGCTCTGAAGTAATTGGTCTGGCCTAACCGATTCTGCTTGAAGAAAAGAAACAATGGCACTGACCAGGATTAAGCAGAAAGTCAAAAAACGCAAGTCTCGCTGCCTTCCGGGGATTTTCTTGATCATCTGGCGCCTCCTTGGCGTTCAAAGGAGAATATTTCTTCTTATCTCTTATAAACCATTTAGGAGAATTTTGAAACTAACATTTCATGACTTTTCATCAGCTAAAGCTTTTAGGCATCGAGCGCTGGTAAAACTATTGTCCTATCCGGCCCTTTGCCTGAAAAAGAAAAAGGGGGAAGAGGCTGGCTCTTCCCCCGCTTGAAGTATTTAACAAAGGAGCTATTTTTAGAACTTGTATCTGATGGAGAACTTGAAGGTCCTGGTAGCGTCAATACCAGTTACCCGGCCATAATCATAATCCACAGTATATGTACCCTGATTTGTGCCCTCAGCCACGGGGAACCATTCACTGATCGGGTTAAGACCATAGTTGACATATCTATTGCCAAACAAGTTGTAAACATCAACAAATGCGCCAAGAGTACCAAAAGGGAGCTTGAATTCTTTTTCCAGATGAAAATCAAAGTTGATATAGTCCTGTTGTCTTCTTGTTCCATTCGGTTCCAGCATTACCCAAACTGACCAGGGAACAATGTTGTTATCTTCTGCCCAATCCTCAGGCGGAACAATGCTTACACTTCTTCCCCAGGGATACCCAACCCGATAATTCAGGAAGAAAGAAGTGATAAAACCATAGGGTAAATCGAAAGTGCCATAGAGTTTGAAGATGAACGGCACATCATATCCGTCACGTCCAGGAGTGTTAACGAAATCGTTCGGGCTATCACCCAACGTAAAAGAAGTTGTCTTGGAGAAAGTAGCAGAACCGCCCAGAGACCAGCCATCGTTAAATCTCTTATCAAAGCTTAACTCAAGACCGTCATATTTGGTAAAAGCTTCAGGGAAATTAGTCTTAATATACACTGCGCTATCGTAAGGAGAATCAGCGCTCATAAAATAAACAGTGACTGTCTGCTCGGGGAAAGCTCCGTAAGCGGGTACAGTAGTGGTAAAAGGAACATACCAGTTTGGAGCCTGTTCCAGGGTATACCAGTATTTTTCAGTGGCCAGATCATACTTACCCCAGCCGAAAACGTCCGTCTTTTTCTTATGGACGTAGGTCAATTTGACGGCAAAATCCTTAAATAGTTGATGTTCGATACCAGCAGTGAACTCATCATGAACAGGAGCGTGAAGATCAGGATCAACCAGTCTTCTGAGATAGTCCGGATCAGGCAGTTTGAAATCGCCCAGGCTCCAGCGATATTGATAATGATCTATTCCGGGGGAATCAGGCTGACCATTACCATTATCGTCCCACCAGTTAAATTGATATTGGCCCATGACCGCCGGCGAAACTTCCGAGAACCACATGACCGGGACCTGTTCAGAATAACGAGCATAGGATAATTTTAAGGCAGTTTTGCCATTGCCGAAGATGTCATAGCTCAAGCCAATTCGTGGAGAAATGCTGGTAAAAGAAAGAACATCCTTAATTTCAGGCACTTCAAAGGGTCCAAAAGGATTGAAACCAACCTGAGGTTCAAGAGTCTCACCTATTTCATAGGCCAGGCCGGTTGTGCCGGTGGTTCGGGCTTTGCCACCCCAGCCATTGTAATAGTCAATTCTTAAACCCAAATTCAGGGTCAGCCGGTTTTTGATTGTCCAGTTATCCTGCAAATAGCCACCAATTCTGTACTCATAGAGATCCTTTAAACTATCGTCCGGCCCACCGCCGCAATTGGTAAAAGACAGAAGGCCATCACCGAATTCAGTTGGGCCAGTTGTGCTATAACGGCCTCTCCAGTAATAGGGATTGCCATTCCAGTAGAACCACTGCATTGGCTGCTGCCGGGCATAAGCATAGCGGTCAAAGCCATATTGGAATTCAATGCCCGCTCCCATTTCATGATCTCCACCCAGCAAGTTATCATGGAAATGAGTTCCACGAATAGAAGCCTGGCTGGAATGCCTGGTCATAAAGCTTTCCCAGGACTGAATGCCACCCCAGATATAACCGGTATAACCATCCTGGTAGCCGATATGATCAGAGCCATTTCTGGCCGTAATGGGATAGTCCAGATGGTTCAGGTTGATTCTGAAATCAATAAAAGAATCAGAATTGGGAATCCAGGTCAGATTGGCTGTGCCCACATACTGTGTAGTTTTCGCATTAAAGGTACTATCTTCAGTTTTGTTAGACCAGGCTTCGTACATACTCTTACCCTGGCTAACAGAAAAATATGTGTAAAACCTTAACTTCTTGGAAAATTCAGTTGTCAGCTTGATGTTGCCTCTGATATTCTGGTTTGGCACTTTGTATTGATCATAGTGGGTACCGAGAATGGTAGTTGGCCGGAAGGGGCTCCATCGGCTGGATTTGGTAAAAGCGAAGTCTGTAAAGAACCAGAGTTTGTCCTTGATTATCGGTCCGCCCAGCATGGCCGAAGTATCAACGCTATAGAGGCTAAAACTCGGTTTGCCAATTTGCATCGATTTTAGTTGTTCATCAGGGAATAGAACCTGAGCCAGATCATCATTGGTATAATAAACCTGAGCCTGGCCAGAAAAAGTATTACCGCCTGACTTGGTAACAATATTAACGAAAGCACCACCGGTCGTACCAACCTGAGCAGGCAGCGCGCCGGTCACCACTTCGATTTCTTCTATGGCATCAAACTGAGGCGTACCAAAAGCTCCGCCGGTCGTCGGGCAGTTAGCATTAATACCATCAACTTCATATGTTACACCGTTCCAGTCTGTGCCGTGGACACTGCCAGAATAAGTAGAAAGTGTACCAACAGTGGCCGGAACAATGTTCAAGACGCTGGTCAAACTTCTGTTAAGGGGTAATCTGGAAATTTGTTCAGAAGTAACTGCCGTCGTCACCTTGGTTTTCTGAACGTCAATTTCCGGCGCTTTAGCTACAACTGTAACCTGTTCCTC
>JAKPXU010000084.1 GCA_029571905.1 Acidobacteriota bacterium
GTAAATCTGCGCTTACTCTATTCTCTGTCTTTATGTCTTTCAATGTGATAGTTGCACAACTTCCTTGGCCAAAACAGCAGCCTTCTCTGGACAGAGTCTAGCATAAAGCGGCAAAAGTATAACATTTTGAGCCGCCCACCTGGCATTGGGAAATTTACTCCAGTCTTCCTTTTCTGGTAAGGGTTGATCATAATTTATTTCGAGGAAAAGCCCTCGCAATAAAGCCTGACTTAAAATTTCAAGCCGTTCGCGGCCTGGGAAAGCGATAGGGAATCTAAGTAAACCAGATTCGTCAATATCAGCCGGTATAAATGTCCTTATATTGCTGTCCTTAAGAATCTGTCTGTAGATAGAGACGAGTTGCCCTATTCTTGTTCTAATATTCTCAAACCGTTTTAGCATGGCCAGGATCAAGGCTGCCTGAAAAGGATGAAATCCTCTCAGGTAAAAAGGGCTGTTCCTGGCAGCCTCAAAAAGATTCTGTGGCTGAGGTTGATTAGCTTTACTATATTTTTTTAGAATCAAGGGCAAAGTGAGCCGGCCATATATCCAGGGAACAGTGGCCAGATTATAGAGAACAGCTTTGGCTGTTTCGCTCATTGGCAGTTGGAATTTCAAGTCAAATAGCTTGAAGGTTCTTAACTTTTCAAGGTCGAAAGCCTTCTCATTATTAATGATAATAGCAGCTCCCCTAAAAGCAGGAAGCCTTTTTGATTGTTCAAAACTGATTACCCCTGCATCTCCGAAAGTTCCAAGCATTTTCCCCATTCGCCTGGAACCAAAGGCAGCTGCAGCATCTTCAATCGTCAGACAACTTTTTGTTTTCGCCAGGTTGCAGATAGCTTCAACATCTGTAGGAATTCCATATAAATGGGTTGGGATTAGTATCCTGCCTGATTTAATCTCCTTAGCGAATTCTTCTGAAGTGGAGTTTATACTGTTTTTGGCCACATCCACATAAATAATATTTTTACCGGCTAATATGGCTGCTTTTTTTACTACGGGACAGGTATAAGCTGGAAGAACAACATCTTTTTGAGGCAGTGTAGCAAGGAGCTGGGCCAGGGCTGCCCGGCAAGACGGGGCGAAAAAGATGTTTTCTCGTCCAGTGATACTCTGGAGTTTTTCACGTAATTTGAGAAGTGGGCGAGATAAGCTGAGGTTTAAAAAAGCAGTCAGGAATTCCTCGTTGCGAATTTCTAATCGGTTGGGAGCTATAATAGAGCGCCGGGGACAAGGCCGGACTTTCACCGATTGAAGAACTTCAAAATATGCTTCTCTTGTTGGCATAGTTAATTAAACATTTGTACCCATAATAAAAAACTATACTGAGGTTGAACCCGGGGCTCTTCCATTCCTAGTGGCCTCGTTTTAAGCCTTGACGATCCAAAAAGTTTTACCTTATTTAACATATATATTATTGACAAGATGGCTGTCAATAAGACTTTTGGCTGAAGAGGCGATGACTTTTGCCTATATTTTTAAAAATATCCTGTTCTTAAACAAAGCCAGGCACAGACTGCACATCAGAACCAGACAGCCCAGGGCGGTCCCTGTCTCAGCTGCTCCACTCCCGGCCCAGCCAAGGATTGCCCAGGAAAAAGGCCGGACAACATTCATAAACCAATCGGCTCCGCCGGAACGGGCAAAAACGAAGATAAACAGGGGATTCATACCGATTGCCACCGGGACGAGAGCCCATCTTCGCCTCTTCGATATATCAACGATGAAATAAGAGAGAGCCAGAAAAAGAAGGCAGAAGCCGCCGCTGATCAGCATAAAGGAGCTGGTTGATATTTTCTTTATAACCGGGGTAATCGGATCAAAAGCCAGCCCGGCTACGATACCAGCCAAACCAGCCAGAATAAAAACTCTCAATTTCCGGGCAGATGGTATCTGGCTCCTGATTATGTTTCCCGCGATTACTCCCCAGATAATATAGGCAGTAGCCGGAATCATATTGAATGTCACCCAACCTTCAGGAGAACTGCTTCCCCACAGCTTAAGATCCAGGTAGGCACCAAAATTATGGCCCTGGACAAACGGCTGGTCAAATCCGGAAACTGGCCAGAGCCGGTAAAGGAGCTCAGTTATAATTAAAAGTCCCCCAGAAAAAGCTAACTGCCAGCAAGCCGGCCACTTCAGGATTAAAAAAGCCACCAGGCTACCAAAAGCCAGCATTGGAAGTATATCAAGGAGAAAAGACCAGCTGGTTGCTCCTTCCGGCGGATAAATTATATAAAGTGCCCAGCCGATGAGAAACAGGAACAGGGCTCTCTGCACGGCCTGCCAGAAACATTTTTTCTGAGAAGCACCTTGCGACCAGCGTTTGTTATAAGAAAAAGTCAGAGCAATGCCGCTGATAAACATGAACAACCCCTGGCCCAGATCCCATAATCTTAATCCATGCCAGGGATGGTGGTGAAATTGGAGGCCGATGGCATAAAGGGCTGTTCCTTTGAGGGACGGACTTACCATAAGTTCATATATTCCAGTGACTTCAGCAATCAGGAACAACATGACCAATCCCCGATAAACATCGAGGGAAATCA
>JAKPXU010000094.1 GCA_029571905.1 Acidobacteriota bacterium
AATTAACCTGGTAGAAACGCCCCAGGAAGTCTGCCAGACATACTGAAGGCTCTGACTGCGATCCTCAAACCTGATGTTGAAAACCTGGGCAAAATGCTGGCCAAGATTATGGGATGTTCCCATTTGAAGGGCCTTCCCATCTGACATCAGGGCTTCGATTGCATAGGTAGCCAGCGCTCCCGCAAATTTTTCCCGGTCAGTCTTTCGCCCGGAAATAACAGGTATAGCCAATTCGGTTTCGACAAACTCCCGATACATATCAAGAATGCGGATGGTTTCAGCTTGAGCCTCATCATAAGATTCATGAGCAGTATGCCCTTCCTGCCAGAGAAATTCTGTGGTCCGGAGGAATGGTCTGGTCACTTTCTCCCAGCGGACGACATTAGCCCATTGATTGATTAAAACAGGCAGGTCCCGCCAGGATTTGATCCATTTGGAATACATAAAACCAATAATAGCTTCGGAAGTCGGTCTGACCGCCAGCCTTTCTTCCAGCTCGTCATCGCCGCCGTGGGTTACCCAGGCCACTTCCGGCGCAAAACCCTCCAGATGTTCCATCTCTTTACGCAAAAAGCTCTCTGGAATAAAAAGAGGGAAATAGGCATTCACATGGCCGGTAGCTTTTATCCTTTCGTCGAGTAGCTTTTGAATGTTTTCCCAAATGGCGTAACCATAAGGCCTGATGACCATCATCCCCTTCATCGGAGCATAATCGGCCAGCTCAGTGCGGCGAATTAAATCCAGATACCAGCGAGAGAAATCCTCACTTTTTGGTGTAATTTGAGTTACCAAGCGTTCTTCTTCCAATTTAATCTTACCTCCAGCGCTCCGGCTAATTCTATCCAGCCCCTGATTTTTTGTCAAGGAAAAGACCTCAGCCTGACCTGACAGAGGGTTGGGGGGTGAGGCCAAAATGACCCTTTTTTTCATCCCGAGTGATGATTGAAAATAAAACTCAATGGGCTAACCTGATATCAAAAATAAATATAAAGAAAAAGGAAGCGGTTAACATGAAGAAGAAAGCTACCTCTCTGAACGGGGCAGAAGTCAACGGGGAAAAAACTGTCCAGAAGGAATTTGCCATGGCCTTGCCCCTGAAAGTATCAGGTCTTGACTCCTGCGGGCATGAATTCAGCGAAGAATCCAGGCTGGCTTCGATCAGCAGCGAAGAAGCTGTCTTCTTTCTTAAGACCAAGGTTGACCGGCAATCCAGCTTAAAACTGGTTATCCCCCTTCCCCCCAAACTGGCCGATGGCCAGCCACTAAATCTTGTTTTGAGAGGTACCGTCCTTCAGGCAGTCCAATCAGAATCAGCCCTGGCCAGCAGGCAGGGCACCAGGGTCAGACTGAAACTAGAGTCGAGATATTTTATTGGCGCAGATGAAAATTAAACGTTCAGCTGGCAGATGAGAAAAATTTTTGCCTCCAGCGTCTTATTAATCAGGACGTGACAAGGCAGGTGGCAGCTAAATCGATTGCAGGTGAGAAATGAGCTGAAAAAATCACCCTTTTTTTCATCCTGCTGAGCGATTGCTGCCCGGATAAGTTGCGGGCATAATCGTCATGTCATGAAAGAACAATTAAATAAACGCAATGAGGATAAATCCTCCATCCAAGACGCAACCGGAGACTGGCGGGGAGAGCGTTTGCTTCAGCTCTCCCTTCCAGCTTTGGTCCAAGGAGAAAAAGCCTCCGGCCAAAGATTCTGCGAAGAGACTGAGTTGATAACCATTAATTCAAAGATAGTAACGTTTCTACTTAAGGCGCCGGTCAGGATAGGCTGTCCTTTGAAAATAGCTATAAATATACCAGCCACCGCTTTCTTGATCTATCCTCTTAGACTTGAACTTAGAGGTCAGGTAGCTCGTCTCGAGCTCGACGGACAAAAAAAATCGACGCAGCTGGTCACAGTTGAGCTTGATCATAAATTCGAGCTTCGGTCGCAAATCTGCTCTTCGCAGCTCGAATCAAATCAACCCTGATCAGCCTCTGAAGCTTGCCCCCTACCTTTTTCCCTGCCCTTTATTTCTGCCTAATTCTCGCCATCATCCGAGAGAAAAATACTTCTTTAACTTGACACCTGATTTTTTATATTATATTAATTTTATCGGAATGACTAATCTTTTTGAGGGGTAAAAGGGTATGCCGAAAAAGAAACAGGTAAAAAGCAATAGCCAGCCATCGAGGGCTAAACCTGAAAAAATTGGTGTCTTGATTTATTGTCCTTCTGACCTTATTTTGACTGGCATTTTAAAGGCATTTGAACCGGACAAGTCGATCGAAATCATAGCGGTGGAAAAGGGAACTATTGAAAATCTGATGGAGGCTATTAAACAACTTCAGCCCCAGGTAATTCTTTTTGCTCATCTTGAACCTCTACCCCATTTGAAAGAAATCTGTAAAGCTATCAAAGAGTTAATTAAGCCGCAGATCAAGACCCAGCTGCTTCTTCTGGGTAACATCCCTTCTCAGGAGGAGATTATCAACTTGATTAACGCCGGTGCTCGTGGCTATTTTGATCTCAATGATCCACCCGGTCAACTGGGTGAAGCTATCAGGGTGGTCAATCGCGGAGAAATCTGGCTGCCGAGGGATAAAATGTCAAGTATCATGGACAGGATTATCTCCGTCGTTGGACGCGATATGAAGGAAAAAACTCTTGACCAGTTAACTTCAACTGAATTTCAGGTTTTACGGCTGATCGGTCAGGGCAAGAGTAACGAAGAAATAGCTAAAATTTTGTTTATCAGCAAAAATACTGTTCGATCTCACATCAAGAGTATCTATTCCAAGCTGGACACTCACAGCCGGTTACAACTGGCCCTCTATGCTATCAATTCGGCCTTGTTTTAGCGTTAATCATCAGGGGGAATTATGATCGAAAAAGTAAAAAGTAAAAAGGGCTCCAAAAAAGTTAAAGGCACTAAGAAGCCGCCAGTCGAGGTCAACCGCCGCCGGGAATGGCGGTTTGAGCTTCCTTTGCCGGCTGAAATTGAAGGCCAGCTACCTGAAGGCAAAAAGTTTGCCGAGAAAACCATTCTGGAAAATATTTCCTCAACTGGGGCTTATTTTTCTCTTGATTCCGACCTGGTAGTCGGAGCTAAAGTTAATCTATCCATTGAACTGCCTCCTGAATTTACTGAAGGTAAAAAAATCAAATTGTGCCTTGATGGCGAAACGGTCAGACTGGAAAAAAAGGAAAGAAAAGGAAGAAAGCAGGGCGTGGCAGTTAGATTCAAGCGAGACTTTCGCTTTCAGGTTGAAGACTGACAACCGGATTAATTTCTGCGGTCTATCATGCTTATCGTTGGCCTGACAGGCGGGATTGCTACCGGCAAATCAGTGGTAGCTGATATTCTTCGAGAAAAAGGCTGTTATATCGACAATGCTGACCTTCTGGCTCAGAGCTTGATGCAGCCAGGAAGAGAAGCCTTCCAGGCTGTGGTTAATCACTTTGGTCAGGAAATACTGACTCAAGATGGAAAGATAGACCGTCAGAAGCTGGGTAGAATCATTTTTAATGCACCCGAAGAAAGAGCGACGTTAAATAATCTAACCCACCCTTTGATTTTAAATAAAGTCAGGGAAAAAGTAGCCAGTCTGGAAAAATCAGGAGATTATGAAATATACGTGACCGAAGCTGCTCTCATCTTCGAAGCCGGTTATCAATTCTTTTACGACCGGGTTGTTCTGACCTTTTGCCAGCTTGAAATCCAGGTGGAGAGACTTTTAAAGCGGGATGGCCTTTCCCGGGAAGAAGCTTGCCTCAAAATTAAAAGTCAGTGGCCGCTGGACAAAAAAATCCAGCTGGCTGATTATTTAATAGACACCTCCGGCCCGTTAACTGAAACTGTCGAACAAACTGAAGAACTTTATCTCAGGCTCTATCATGATGCTAAACTAAAAAAGATAGGCAAGCTCATCAGAGAAATAGATTAAGTGAGGACTGACCAGCCAGATTTCAAGCCGAACATTATTTGTCAGGCCGCTTCTTTAATTGCCCCTTGAAGTCCTGACCAGGGCGAAACTTAACTCTTTGACCACCGCCAATTGCCATTTGCTTATTCCGCCTTATATCACGTCCGTAGCCGGATTTTTTGGGAACTACTCGGAAGCTGCCCAAGCCCCTGATTTCGACCTTTTCTCCTCTTAACAAAGCTTCTTTAATCGAGTCTAAAATAGTATCAACCAAATAAACTGCTTTCGTCCGGCTTAAATTCCCTTTTTTCTCCAGCCGGTCGGCAATATCACTCTTGATCATCAGCCAGCTCCTGAGTCTCCTTGACACAAAATTAATAGTGTAAAGTTAGTTTATAACAGCTAAAATGTCAAGTAAGTAACTCTTGAATAATCAGTTGACTAATGGAATCACAGTTCATATAATTATCGTGCTGTGAAGAGGTTTATTTTCCCTGTTCTTTGTTTGTTGCTAATCGCTGCCTGCTCAGTTTATCTGGAAGCAGAGATTCTCACTGTTACCATTAAAGAACCAATTCATCCCATAACGGCTGAAATCATAGTCAAGTCCATCGAAAAAGCCAGTCAAGAAAAAGCAGAATTGGTTATCATCAAACTGAATACGCCCGGAGGACTTGATTCATCCATGCGAGAGATCATTGAAGCCATCATCGGCTCGCCGGTGCCGGTTGTGGCCTATGTTAGCCCGGCTGGTGCCCGGGCTGCTTCCGCCGGCTTATTTATTGCAGTAGCCTGTGACATCTTTGCTATGGCACCGGGCACCTCGACCGGTGCTGCTCATCCGGTCAGCATCGGAAGTTCTGGCCAGGAGCAGGATAAGACTATGGAAGAAAAGGTGACGCAAGATGCTGCTGCTTATATCAGGACGCTGGCCGAAAAAAGAGGGCGAAACATTCAGATGGCTGAAGATGCGGTCAGGAAAAGTTTAAGCTATACCGAGCAGGAAGCCCTGAAGGGGAAGCTGATCGATCTGGTCGCTAAGGATGAACAGGAGCTCATCGAAGCCTTAGATGGTAAAGAAATTAAACGATTTAATGGCGAAGCCCAGGTGCTGAACTTAAAAGATCAGCCACTGGTTGAATTGCCTCTGACTTTCAGACAGAAAATATTGATGGCCATAGCCAATCCCAATTTGGCTTATATTTTGTTGATGCTGGGCCTGCTTGGCTTATACTTTGAATTCGCCAATCCCGGTGCAATTTTTCCCGGTGTGATTGGGGGCATCAGCCTGCTGCTGGCTCTCCTCTCTTTTCAAATCTTGCCTGTCAATTATGTTGGACTATTGCTGATTCTTCTTGGCACTGTCTTTTTTATTCTGGAAATAAAAATCACCAGTTATGGAGCCTTAGCCGTGGGTGGAGCTATATCTTTGTTTCTAGGATCGGTGATATTAATCAAATCGCCTATACCTGAACTTCGTCCCAGCCTGAAATTTATAGTGCCTGTCGTTCTAGGCATTTCCTTGATCTTTGTCTTGCTGGTTTACCTGGTTATTAAGGCCCACAGGCACCGGGCTATGACCGGGAAAGAGGGTCTGGTGGGAGAAAGCGGCCAGGCTTTGACCCCTGTTTCTCCTGATGGAAAAGTTTTTGTCCATGGCAGTATCTGGCGAGCCGTTTCTGAAGATAAGATTGAAAAAGGAGATAAAGTTCAGGTGGTGGAAGTACAGGACCACCTGACTTTAAAAGTAAAAAAGGTTTAGGGCGACAGGTTTAACCTGTCAAAAGGAGGTTTTGATGAGTACTTTTTCAATAATTGTGGTAGTTATAATTGTTCTTTATCTATTAAACTGCATCAAGATTTTGAAAGAATATGAGCGCGGTGTGATTTTCCGGCTGGGGCGGGTGCTGCCCAAACCCAAAGGACCAGGCTTGATCTTTGTTTTCTCACCCATTGATCGGTTGATGAGAATAAGTTTGCGGTTGATCGTCATGGATATACCACCTCAGGATGTTATCACCAAGGATAACGTTTCGGTCAAGGTAAATGCTGTTCTTTATTTCAGGGTAATAAATCCGCTGAAAGCTGTGCTGGAGGTCCAGGACTATCTTTATGCTACATCTCAACTTTCCCAGACAACTCTGCGCAGTGTCCTCGGCCAGGTCGAACTCGATGAATTACTGTCAGAAAGAGAAAAATTAAACGCGCAATTGCAGGAAATCATTGATATGCACACTGATCCCTGGGGGATAAAAGTAGAACTGGTTGAAATCAAACATATCGATCTGCCCGAAAATATGATCAGGGCCATTGCCCGTCAAGCTGAAGCTGAACGGGAAAGAAGAGCTAAAGTTATCCACGCCGAAGGTGAATATCAATCGGCCGAAAAACTGGCTCAGGCGGCCGAAATCATTTCTACGAATCCCCAGACGATTATGCTTCGCTTTCTGGGCACGTTGACTGAAATTGCTTCTGAAAAGAACTCGACTATTGTTTTCCCACTGCCGATGGAAATTCTCAGGGCCTTTGATAGATGGCAGGAGAAAAAGTAACAATCATGAAAGAATATCGGGAAGTCCAGGTTTCGACAACTATTCTGGTATTTATCATTCTAGGCATAATCATTCTTGGTACGGTTATTTTCTTCATGGGGGTGCAGGTCGGTAAAAAGCAATCTGAGCTGGCTGCTCAGAGCCTTATTTCCGCCAAAACTGAAGAAAAAGTCAGTCAGGACGAGCCAGTACTTCCAGCCGAGGAAACAGCTGTCGCTTCTGGTCAAACCCAAACTTTAAGCCAAACCGAAACCTCGACTACGGCGGTCCCTTCTGCCACTTCCAGTACGACGGAAACCAGGTCAGCCCAAACTCAGGTTAGCACTCCCCTTTCCCCTACAACTTCTGGCACCGGATCTGCTGTCCAGGCTGAGAAGTCTGTAGCAGAAACAACAACAAAAGTCGAACGACCTGTCAGTTCACCTGCTGCCGGCAGCGGAGGTAGCTACTTTATCCAGGTTGGAGCTTTTAATGATCTGTCCAGTGCCAGATTGGCCGCTGATAGATTCATCAAGCAGGGTTACAAGACAGTTGTTAAGGACCCTTATCCCTCTGATCGCCGGCCGATTTATCGCGTCTGGATCGGGAGTTATTCAACCAGAGAAGAAGCCAGAAAAGTGATGGATGAATTGGCTAAAAAAAGCGTCAAGAACCCGGGCTATTTTGTTGTGCACCAGTAAAGTAGAAACAACTCTAAAATTAACCTGAGCTGCAAGCAGGGTTGAGCGAATCAGCTGGCTGCCTTGACAACCGGTATCTTTTCCCCTATTTTGAGTCTGAGCAGGAGAAAGAAAAGTGACCGAAGTTAACCTGATTGAACTACTCTCAGAGAAAAAAGAGAAAGCTCTGAATTTATTCCAGCAACTGGAAGAAATTCGAGGGTTTCTTTGACCTGGATAATAAACAGCTTGAATTAGAACGAATAAACAACGAGCTGTCTCAGCCAACCACCTGGTCTGACCAGAAAAAATCTCAGGCTATCCAGCAGCAGAAGAAATTGCTGGAAAAAGAAATTAACCTTTATAGGAAGCTTCATGACAAAAAGGAAGAAATAGAAGTTCTGCTGGAGCTGGCTGAAGAGGGTGATGAGGTTTTAGATGAACTGAATGAAGCTCTGGATCAG
>JAKPXU010000095.1 GCA_029571905.1 Acidobacteriota bacterium
TACCACCGCCTGGATTGATTCTTTCGGAATCCCGGCCCGGTCTAATTCCTCCAGAATGACTTCTTTCCGGAAATTAAATTGCTCAATCACTCTCGAAAATTGCTGAA
The DNA here is from genome assembly GCA_029571905.1 of Acidobacteriota bacterium. Taxonomy (GTDB): domain Bacteria; phylum Acidobacteriota; class Aminicenantia; order Aminicenantales; family Saccharicenantaceae; genus Saccharicenans. Next base: position 108 of record JAKPXU010000095.1, read on the forward strand.
TTTGCTCAACTGGATGCGAAATATTAACCTTGAATAACTCATTTTCATCATCAAAGACAGCCACCTTAGTGGAAGTAGAACCGGGATTAATGACCAGAATTCTCCAGCTCATCTAAACCTCCTGACCTGACACTAAACACTGAGAGATAAATATCTGTCATTCAACTATCCAGACCGGGTAAAGAGTCACATCCGCGGCTATTCCCGGCCTAAAACCTCTTTCCTTGAAGAACACATATTATAATCAAAACGACCAGCAAAGAAAAATTGATTTTATAATTTCTGACAGCTTCCAGCCGAGGCGTTAATTCTGGCTAGGGTTGGTAGAGATTATATTTCCTGACCAGATGATGTGGATGATAGGAAAGCTTGGCACGCCGTAGCCCCGGAAGACCGGCATCCTGTTCCCGATTGATATAACGAAATTGCTGCCAGGCCCGGCGGGCACATTCCCGATTTAAGAACTGATAGAGTCCCGGAAATTCCCGACTGGCCACCTCAATATGAACTACGGCTGTTTCCGGATTTAATTTTTCGCCCAGGCAGAAGCCCTCAACCCGATCATCAATGTGAACAGCCAGCGTCGAAAAACCAAATAGACCAAAATTGAGCAAGGCCTCTTCCATGGCTCGAACCGTCGCTCCCATGTGATTGTCTTTCCCCTCCTGCCTTTCCCGGTCAGCACTCTCCCGACCCCATTCTCTGACCAGTTCCAGGCAGCCTGGCAGGTCATTTTGATTGATAGCTGACAGCTCATATTTAAACTGTTTTTCGAACCTTCTAACCCAGTTTCTTTTGCCGTCATATTTTTTCCCGCTGAGCTCACCCAGTTCCTGAGTTAGATAAACATAGTCAAAATTGTCTCGATCTTCATTAATTATATACTGGCCAGCCAGTTTCCCCAGAAACTTCTCAGAAAGTCGCGACCAGCGCGAAACTAAAGTCAAGCCAAGGTTTACCGTCGCATCAAGTTTATTTTCGCCAACCGGCTCAAGGAAGTAAGCCGGCTCATCGGGAGGTGAGCACAGGACACACAAATTGCCGTTGATTTTTGTCAGGCGAGGTTTCTCCCACTCTCGCCAGATGTAGATATTGGCAAAAGTCAGCTCGCAGATGTCAGGAGGAAAATGTTCTAAATAGTTTTGAACTTCCTCTTTATCCTTCAGTTCGATTGGTTTTAGCTCAGGAAAATCAGGAATCATAATCAATCCAGTCAGGCCCAGCTTCCAGTTTTACTCCATACTTATTATCAGTTCGCTTCAGGGCCGCTCTAATTCAGGCTAAATGGAACATAGCCGTACACTTTTTCCGGTCGCAGCCGGCACACCAGTCATTATTTTTTTCGAGAGCAGGCGGAATTTTGTCAACCTTCTTAAAGCCCAGAGGCTCATAAAAGCGAGGGATGGTGGTCAGCAGATAGATCGGTCTGCCCTTAAATCTTTTCAAGGCTTCCTCTACCAGTTTCCGGCCTGTCCCCATCTGCCGGTATTCTTCGATAACCCCAACTGACCGCATCTCCAGAAAATCCCCAAAATCCTTGAGACCAAGAATGCCAACAACTTTTCCCCTTTCTTCGGCTACAAAAAAGATATCACTTTCCATACCGGGGTAATCAAGGGCCAGTCGCCAGGCTATTCTGGACACATAGGGCATATCTTCGCTGCTTGCTCTTCTAACTATCATTGTTATTAATTATAGCAGAACTCCACCTCTGGCGGCAGGCCAGAAAGCTCAGCCCAACTCCGTTCAGAAAAAAAATAAATACGACTGAGAACCATGGAAAGATAAACCTCAATTCTTGCCTTTCCATTTTTGTCCTGCTCCGGACTGACACCTTTTATAAGACTTTAATACAGCTTATATCGTTCTGAAACCACCCGACTCACAACCAATTATTTTTTAACTGGAACGGGCTTGAGCAGGAGGTCCTGAAAGTCATAGCTAAAATCGGTATCCGGTGAAAATGGCTTCATCCTGGCTTCAGCTATCGAGCCATCAGGATTTAGAGAAAAAGTCACATAAGCATCAGCTCTGAGCTCAGGGTCAGACCAGCGGGCCACAAAAGTATCATACTGCCAGTGTTCGAGCGGTCCAGAAAGATCAGGCGAGTGTTTGAAATTCATCATTAGCCGGCCGCTTTCATATTTTATTTCGATCTCTCCATACCAGGCATCACGGTAAAGGCCAGCATATTTTTCAAGAGAGAGCGAGGGCTTCGAGTCTTTGTTCCTCTGTTCATAAGCCTTTTTAATTTCATCTTCAGTCCTCTGGCGGCTTCTCTCCCGGGCTCTGGCGATAGCTCCAACCCAGTCCAGAGCCGGAGCTTTAAGATAATAATCGGCGATGGCATAGGTCAGAGATTGGTAGGCTTCATCCGCTTCCTGATTGGTCAGAATGGCTATTCCCAGACCGATTTCCGGCATCAGCCAGACCTGAGAAACATAGCCAGCCAGGCCGCCCGTATGAGTCACCACTTTGTAGCGCCGGAAATCTCTCAGTCTGACACCCAGGCCATAGCCATTAAAATTCATAGCTGCTGCGGCCAGCTCTGGGGCCGGCTTATAGATTGGGACGGGTGTCTGTATTGAGGTTATTTCGCTGATGACTTTTTCTGAGACTAACTGGCTTCCGTCAGACAGCCTTCCCTGGTTGAGGAGAACCAGCATCCACTTAGCCATATCTTCAGCGCAGGAGTTAATTCCGCCAGCAGGGTTGATATTATCCGGAAGATAGGGTTTGATCGGTTTGACCTGACCTTCAACCCGAGCATGAGGCCAGGCAACATTGGTTTCTTTCGCCACCAGGGAGCAGCGGGTATTACTGTGAGTCATCCCGACCCTTTTCTGGATTTTATCCCGGACAAAATCTTCCCAGGACAACCCACTGACCTTTTCCAGCAGCTCTCCCGCCACCACAAACATCAGATTGCTATAAGCATAGGTCGTACGGAAAGAGTAGGCTGGCTTAAGAAAGCGCACGCGGCCAACAATTTCCTGGCGGGTCAGATTGGTAGCTGGCCAGAACATTAGATCGCCTGCTCCCAGGCCAAGACCACTGCGGTGACAGAGAAGATCTTTAACCGTCATCTCTCTGGTAACATAAGGATCATACATCATAAATTCCGGGAGGAAATCCACTACCCGGCTATTCCAGCTAATCTTTCCTTCATCCACCAGCATCCCCAGAGCAACGGCTGTAAACAGCTTGCTGTTGGAGGCAATGCCGAACAGGCTTTGAGCATCTACCGGGGCTGGCTCACCCAGCTTTTTAACTCCATAGCCTTTGGTCAGCAGCACCTGTCCATCTTTAACAATGGCCAGACCAATACCGGGTACT
>JAKPXU010000100.1 GCA_029571905.1 Acidobacteriota bacterium
CCAGAATAGTTCCGTCTGCCTGAGCAATGTAAGCATCTGTTCTGTAAATTCGGATGGGAGCAGCAGCTCTGGCAATTGAGCGGTTATCCATATTGTTATAGCGGCCGAAACTGGCAAAAATCTTATCACCAACCTTCAAGCTTGGTGTAAACGTAAAGCCTATTCTTGGCTGGATCTCTTTATCAAAATTGAAAGTCAAGAAAGTATGCTTCTGGTCAGTTTTGCTGCTAAACTCATCCCGGTTGGCCAGCAGCCCAAGGGTTAGAGTAAATCGTTCGCCAATGGTAATATTATCCTGAACGAAGATACCATAAGTTCGACCGCTCGAATCCTGGGCTGGTTGTTCTGAATAATATCGGGCTCTGAAAGCTGGCTGGCCGTTGTAAGTGGTGGTGATAAGGCTTCCCCAGCCATTGGCCAATCTCTCCAGATATTCCCCACCATCATCATAACTGAAGCCAACTTTAATCACATGAGAGTGGCCGGTGAAATCAAGATATTTAGTCAAAACCAGCTTGAATTCATCTCGATAAAAGTTCTGCGTATTGTATTCTGAAGCTGCTCCAACATACTGTCCGGAAGCAGTCGCACCACCACCAATAAAACCGGCGGCTGTCCTGAAATAACCCATGGTCCAGGGCTCAGTATAATTGAACGGAGTTGGCAGATAACCCAGCTCATTAATTGGAATGCTTGAATAGTTTTCATTGACATGGTCATATTTAGCTTCCAGCAGAGTTGACTGATTAATCGTCCAGACCCAGGAAACATAGATAATTCTTGATAAACCATCTCCATTGACAGCCACGGCCGGATGGTCATTAACCCCGATGCCAGCATTTTTTTCAGTATAATCATTGTTTCTAATGCTGACCGCAAACAGGTGAGAACGCCAGGGGTTGGCTGTAATTTTAGCAAATAATTCGGTAGCCGTATTCTTAGCATCGGGAACCGGTCCAAGATTATTGATCCGACCGGTTGTCTTGGAATAGGGTAAATTAGCTGACAAATACCACCAGACTTTATCCTTCATTATCGGGCCGCCCAGCCCAATGGCAGGAGTATACTGATCGTATTTGGTCACCAGATTTGGGTCATGGCTTTTCCAGGTAAAATTAGACGGAGCAAATATGAAGCGAAAAGTTCCAGAGATTTGGTTGGAACCGGATTTAGTAATAGCATTAGTTACCATACCTGCCGCCCGGCCAAACTCAGCACTAATCCCTCCTCTTTTTATGTTTACCTCCTGAATGTCCAGCTCAGAAAAATTGGCACCCAGAAAGCCATAAAAGGGATTGGTAATATTGGATCCGTCATAAAGATAGACATTGTCCTGCTTGTTACCACCGGCATTGGGAGCAAAGTCGCGGTTATCAGCTACACCAGGTGCCAGCTGAAAGAGTGAAGAATAAGAACGACCCAGAGGTAATTTTTGAACAACCTCTGATACCCAGTTAGATGAGACCTCAGTGGATTTAAGGTCAACGACCGGAGTGGCCGCCACCACCGTCACCTCTTCCTGAATTTTACCCAGAGGATGCATAACGGCGTTGACAAAAGTTTCTCTGGCTACAGCTACAATGACCTCGGCCGTAAAATCGATCATTTCAGGGTGAGTAACAATCAGAGTATATTTACCGGGGGGAAGAGCCTGAAAAATAAAGCTCCCGTCTTTTCCCGTTACGTATTCTCTTCCCATAGGCAAGACTGGACCAGAAATAACTACGGTGGCATTTTCCAGAGCCTGGCCAGCGTCACTTTTCACCAGCCCTCTAACCGAGCCTCTTTCCTGAGCCGATCCAATAGAAACCAGTAAAAAAAGGCAGAAAAACAGGCATGACAATAATTTTAATTGCTTTGACATAAAGACCTCCTTCCCCTCTTCATTGTTTATGATGCCTTTGTTTCTGTCTTAAATTTATATATATAGAACTTCTTTTGTCAATAGGCAGTCATCAATAACCTCACCCGGTGGTCAGAAATCCAGTCGATGTCTAATCCGGTCTGTAACCCTGGCCATAGAGAATCTGCCCCGGCCTTTGACCGGTAAACTGACCGCCAGCCAGTACTTCCTGTCCATTAACAATTACACTGACCATCCCGCGACTGTATTGGTGAGGATTAGCAAAGGTAGCCTGATCCTTGACCTCTTCTGGGTTAAAAATCACCACATCAGCAAAAAAGCCAGTTTTGATCAGACCTCGATCGAGCAGTCTTAGAGTCTGAGCTGGCAGAGAGGTCATTTTTCTTATGGCTTCTTCCAGCCCAAGAATCTGCCGTTCTCTGACATACTCTCTCAGAACTCTGGCCAGGGTTCCATAACTTCTGGGATGGGGGCTGCCCACTCCCACTTTTTCCAATCCGCCGTCCGAACCAATCATGACGTAGGGCAGCTTCATTAAAGCCTCAACATCTTTTTCATCCATCTGGAAAAAAATAGCCGAGGCATCTCCTCCTTTGACCAGCTCAATGATGAGGTCAGCTCCCGTCTCGGCACTGGCTGGCTTGCCCTGCCTGGCCAGAATTTCTTTTAAATTTTTCCCCTCATATTCAGGGAACTTCTGGCATCTGGCAATAAGAATAGCTTCTAGCTTATCTATTCCTCGCCCCGAGGTTAAGCGATTGGCGATAATGGTCTTCTTGATCCGCTCATAAGTTTCAGGATCCTTTAGCCTTTCGAGAAATTTCTCGTGGCCTCCTTCAAACACATCCTGGGGAAAACTGCTGGCAAAGCCGGAACTGGTAGCAGTATAAGGATATTGATCCAGTGTTACCTCCACTCCCCTGGCTCTGGCTGCCTCCACTGGACGGGTAATCAGGTCGAGCTGATTCCAGACATCTTCGTCGGCCAGCTTGATATGAGAAATCTCAACGGGCAGGTTATTTTCTTCACCGATTTTTATCGCCTCCTCGATAGCAGCAGTGATGTTTTTGCCTTGATTGCGAATATGAGAAGCATAAAAACCGCCATATTCAGCCACTACCGAGGCCAGCTCTACCAGCTCTGCTGTTTTAGAATAAGTCCCTGGAAGGTAGGAAAGACCGGTCGACAGCCCCATTGCCCCAGCGGCCATTTCCTGACGAAGGAGATCCTTCATTCTGGCCATTTCCTCCGAGTCTGGCTCACCCATCTTCATCCCCATTACCTGACGGCGGATCGTATTATGACCGGCTAGAGAAGCGAAATTGCAGGCGATTCCTGGCTTTTTTATTTCATCAAATAAGCTGGCCAACGGAAATTCGTGGCCACCACAATTACCTCCAATGAGAGTGGTTACACCCTGAGAAACATAATTTTCGCAGCCTGGAATCCTGATCAGATCTTCATCAGCATGAGTATGAATATCAATAAAACCTGGAGCGACGATTAAACCCGATGCATCGATAACCTTTTTAGCCTGGTCGGCAGGAATCTTATTTTTTATGGCCACAATTTTTTGATCCTTGATGCCAAGATCAGCTCGAAACCAGGGGTTACCGCTGCCGTCAATAATCTGGCCGTTAACAATGGCCAGATCATACTGCTCAGGACCGCCCTGGCAGCCAGGGAATACACCGGCCAGAAAACCGACCAGGCTTCCAATTAATAGCCAGGTTCTTCTTTTCATTCTTTTACCTTCCCTTTCTAATTATTTTATTTAATTTATTTTTTATCCTGGTTTATCCAGGTCTACCCGCATTTTGTGTCCTGCATATTGAACTCCAGGGCCAGGTTAATAGCCTGTTTTATCTTAACAAAGCCTGGCACTGTTTCACCAGCATTATATTCAGTTCAGGAGCAATAAAAAAAGAGCCTGCCCTTTACAGGACAGGCTCTTTGAACTGCTTCTTCTTGTTACTACATCAGAAAGAGAACTTGAAGCCAATTCTGGCTGACCAGGCGCCATATCTACTTGACCACCAGCCAAAAGCCGGATGAGGATCGCCATCTTCTTCAACCCAGGTTCTGTAATTTTCGGCAGCTGCCCCGCTAAGAATATCTTCATCGTCAACCCAGATAGCAGTCCGATTAAGATCAGTTACCTTACTCTGGACTGTCTTGGTATTGGTAAAGTTGTTCAGTTGAAGATTAATAGCTGCTGTGTACTTTCCACCAAATCTTAAAGCATATTCGAGATAGAGATCAGCCCAAACAGTAAAAGGCAGACGCCCAAGATCGCCACGGTTTTCAGGATAGATATACCGGTTGTTCATATCCAATCTGGTCGTCAAAGGTAAGCCGCTGCGGCCATAGGCTGTAAGTCCAACAGTCAGGCCGAAAGGAAATACATAAGAGCCATAGGCTTTAATATAATGAGTTCTGTCATGAGGGAGAGGTCCTTTAAGCACATTGCCATCGAGATCATACAACATAAACCAGTCGTCATAATAGAGCTCGACATTGGGGGCCAAACGACCATCTTCATCAGAACTGGCCAGTCCGGAGTAATTTCCAGCCACCCGGCTCAAAGTATAATTGATTCCACCCTGCCAGTTATGGCTGAATCTTTTCTCCAAGGAAAGATTCATAGCGTAATAGTCTCTTTTGGCCTTGGGGCATGGCCAGTATTCATCAGCGAATTTTCCTCCCTCACTTATCGGGCGGGAATAGCCATAGCCTGGATTGGTAATATAGAATATTTCCTGCAAAGTTGTTGCACCCGTGTCTGGATCTGTCACCCACTCCAGAGTCCCAACATCTTCGATGGTCCGGATTAGATGTTTCTGAACAAATCTGGCTGACAGAGAAAGATTTTCCATCAGCTTCTTTTCAACTCCGAAAGAAATTTCTCTCTGGGCAACCGGTTTTAAATCAGGATCAACCCGGTCAAAACTGGGTGGCAGGAAATCGAGTGTCCCAGCATAAACATTGCCATTTTCCTGACTTTCCCGATCCTCTATCAAACCGCTGGCTGCTATCTTGGTCCAATCAGGATCGAGAATGGCATAATAATCTCTCTTATGCTTCCAACCACCAAAAGTGAGCTCAGCCATATATAGCTTCATAACATCATAATAGATGCCAAAGCTGCCGAAAATCTTCAGGCTGGAATCACCAAAAACATCATAAACAAGACCTACCCTTGGAGCCAGCTTATCAGCAAAGCTAAATTTTATTGGTTTTTGATATTTTGGATCAGACCATTCAGGATCTGTGGCCATGGAGGGAACATATTCACTTTCCGTTCTCAGGCCGAAGTTCAGGGTCAATTTATTACCAATTGTCCAGGAATCCTGGAGGTACAGGGCCCAGTTGTCACTATGGATATTCCACAAACCGCCATAAACAGAAGTCCAACCGCTTCGAATATAATAATACCCATAGGGTCCATAATATGGACTGGTTGGATCGGCTCCAGCTCCGACTTTATAGCCCAAGCCGGAATAGGTCCTACCCCAGTAAACAGCCACCCGGGGATGAGGTGCAATATCGGCCACATCTTCGTGCAGTCTGATATACTGGATGCCGCCTTTAATGGCATGCTCTCCCATCCAGCTCAGATAATAAGTGACATCGAGGTTAGAAGAAATTTTTTCGTATATTCTTCTCTCTGTTTCAAAATAATTCGGCCAGCTATCCCAGTCAGCATAACGAATGAGCTCAGGATGCGCCTGATAAAACGGATCACTGGCATAGATATTATTGGAATACACAAACCAGTAAGTGGAGCTATCCGGCGGCTTAATTTGCTGATTGGTTTCATTCTGCCGGTGCCAGCCTGCTCTCAAGCTGACCAGTAAATTATTACTGCCGGCATAATCAGCGGTGAAAGTCCCGGTCCAGTTCGGGTAATCAAATCCTTCCTGTGTCCATTGATAAGACGGGTCCTCCACGCCGTCAATGTCAGGAATGGCTCCGCGATACTTATAGAAATTATTAACGAAGCTGGCGCTAAGCCTCAAGCCTTTGACCGGAGCGGCAGTCAACTTAATCGAGCCATTATAATAGGTATTCTTGTTTAGAAATGTATAAAAGGGACCCTGACGGGCATTAAAATCCCTCAGGGCTTCTGTCTGAGAATAGATTGGATTGATTGAGCCAAAGAACCAGAGTTTGTCTTTCAGTATATAACCGCCCAGACTGAAAACCCCTTCAATCCGGTAATAGGGGTCACGTTTCTTGCCGCCATCAAAATAGATGTCATCGCTGTTGACATATTCATAAAGATCGTCGTCATAGGGATTTTGTCGCAGATAATCACGTGATTTGCCCTGCATATAGAGCTTATTATTTTCATAAAAGCCTATGACATCGCCATGGAAAGCATTTCCGCCTGACCTGGTTATAACATTCACCACCCCACCCATTGAACCACCAAACTCAGCGTTATAACCGGAGGCCACTACCTTTACTTCATCCAGCAGTTCAAGAACCACATTCTGGGCTTTGGTGCCATAGTGAAGATTAGTAATATCCGCGCCATCCAAATACCACATATTCTCTGCACCGGTGGCCCCATCCATAGAAAAACCGCCAGCAATGCCTTCGCTCTGAACCCCGGGGACAACATTTATTAAAGAATCAAATGTCCGGCCACGCGGCAGGCTTAAAAATGTCTCCTTAGTCATGACCTGCCCCTTGACTGTACTCTTCACATCAATGAGCGGGCTCTGGCCAACGACAGTCACCACTTCTTCCAGGGCTGCCGGCTCCATGGTCACATTCAGAACCAGCGTTTGAGATAATTCAAGATAGATTTCCTTTCTGATCAGCTTCTTAAATCCCGGCAAGCTAAAAGTAACTTCATATTTCCCGGATGGCAAAGCCATCAAACGGAAGGTTCCATTATTGTCGGTAACAGTCGCTGCCTTGCCCACCAGTTTCGGACTGGTGGCCTCTACCGTTACGCCCGGAAGAGGGGTGCCTTGCTCGTCAACTACCCGCCCGGTAATTTTACCTTCGGGCATGATCTGGGCAGAGAGGGAGATACCGGATAATAAGAAAATGATCAGAATGATTGCCGTTACACAAAACTTATTTTTTTCCATTTTTCTTTCTCCTACACTACCTGTTAACCCCGGGAAAGAATAAATTTTTTCTTTCCCAACCAATAACCCTTCTATCTCTTTTCCCTTATGTCATTTCACCTCCTGAATAAAATTAAAAATCATAAAAAACCTCATACAATGAAACTGAATTGAATCTCCTCTCCTCTCTTTCTAGATAAAACTTAATTATCGCGGCTGTCAAGTGAAAAATTTCAGGCAATTAAGGCTTCGATCAGACACAAGATAAATGTCAGCAATTTTCCAGGCATCATACTTTTATTGAAACCTGATGATATATATCTGAGGCAATAATCAGAAAAGAATACCCATCCTGATTGATATCGGAAACAAACCTAAATAAAAATGAGCGGTTTTAGCCCAACCATAAAACCAGGCCGGGATTAAAACAGCAGCCAGCCAAAACACTCTTTGAAGTTTCTGATGGCTTTGAACTAAAATGCCGGAGGAGGGAGTCGAACCCACACCCGAAGTGAATCGGACTGGATTTTGAGTCCAGCGCGTCTGCCTGTTCCGCCACTCCGGCAGCTATTTGATTCTAATTTAATTGGATCGTATTTTTCAAATTTTTAAGAAATCTACCTGGCCCGATAGTATCCTCTTTTCGACGTCCCGGCCACTAACTGGCCATTAAACTATAAAAAATTTGATTGGTTTTTTCAAGATCACTTGATATTTTTCTGGCTGGCTGGTTGTCAACCACTGATAGCTCTGCTATAAATGTCCTGTGCCAACTGCCGCCAGAAAAGAGAAATTGACAAAAGTATTGTCCAGAAGACAACCCGATCTCCAGGTCGTGCTGGAAGGCGTGACCATTGCTCACAATGCCAGTGCCGTGGCCCGAACGTGTGAAGCCGTAGGTGCCTTAAATCTACATATAATCTCACCTCATCCCGAAAAGGTTATTTTCAATGAAGCTATTACCACCCGGGCTGAAAAATGGCTTTTAATTCATTTTCATCAAACCACAACGCAGGCCTTGAATCTTTTAAAAGGCCAGGGCCTAAAGATCGCCGTGACGACACTTTCTCCTCTGGCCTTACCCTATACTGAGCTTGATTATTGCCAGCCGCTGGCTCTGGTTTTTGGCAACGAAGCCGAAGGGGCTTCGGCTGAAGCCCTCAGTTTGTCTGATTTTCAAATCCATATCCCCATGGTAGGCCTGGTGCAGAGTCTCAATCTTTCTGTCTCGGCTGCTATCATTCTCTATGAAGCCTTCCGTCAGAGACAAGCTTGTGGTTGGTATGCGGAGAGGCGACTGCCCGACTCTGAGTTTGAGCAATTGCTAAAAATCTGGCTGGCTAATGACCGCCAGCGTCACCCTTTTTTTGAAAAGAAATAGTCATTGGATAAATGAAAGAAAAAAGAAGAGCGGGAAATTAATCCCGCCCTTCCTCGAGAATGGAGCCAGAAATTGCTACTTCCAGTTCCATTTTTTTCCGGTCTCTAATTATTTCGAGAACCAATTTTTCTCCCTTTTTCTTTTTCTGAAGGATTCTGGACAGGGCTGGCAGAGTTTCGACTCTTTTCCCGTCTGCACCGACAATAACATCACCAACCTTGAGACCTGCCTTCTCAGCCGGTCCGCCTGCTACCAGCCTGGCCACCAGCAGACCCTGTCCCTCTGGTACTCCAAAGTATTTAGATAGTTCTGGCGTTAATTGTTCTAAGAAGACTCCTAGAAAACCATAATTCTGGACGCCAAACTCAAAATCCGGTCCTTCAGGCCTGACCATCAACGACATATCCCGTGGAAAGCGGAGAAAGATGTCCGGGAAACGAAGTTCCAGTTCTCGAAAAGCTTCTTCCTCCGGCAGATTACCTAACCTGGCTTCTACGTCCAGCACTTTCCCCTGCCGGTCTATGGTCAGAGTAATTTGCTGGCCGGGATGATGACTTCTTATTTCGGAAATAAATTGATCAGCGTTTCTGATCTCTTTTCCGTTTATCTTCAATATACGATCTCCGGGCTGGAGTTTGGCCAGAGAGGCCGGGCTTGCATCTTCGACCTCTGTAATAATGACCCGGTGGTCAGCGTCCTCACCTATCGACACGCCCAGCCAGCCTCTTTCTACCTTTCCCTTTGTCCTAATTTCTTTAAATACGTCATTAAGCATTTCGACGGGGATAGCCATGGCCATGCCCATCGGCGGAGTTTCCATCTGTTCAAAGGGGTAACCACCTGGAGGTGTTTGTCTTGGGCCTGGGAAATATAATCTATCTCCGGCATAAACGCCACGAAGCAAACCAACCAGCTGCCCCTTTTCATTCAGCACCGGGCCACCGCTCATACCAGGTGTAATAGTGATATTCAATCTGAGCCTATCCACTGTTACTGAACTGACAATCCCCTGTGTCACCTGAATTTGAGATTCGGGAGAAATCCCCAGAGCGCAAACCCAGCTCCCGGGAGCCAGTTCGGCACTGCTACCCTTGGAGATAGCCGGCAATTTCTTATTTTTAACCTGAAGGAAAGCAATTCTACTCTCAGGATCAAAGCCCAGAAAATCGGCTTCAGCCTGATTACCTTCATAATCAATAACTTTAACTTCTTCATCCCGCGGAGAAATCAAAGCCGTGGTGGCTATATAGCCATCTTTGTCTATAACTACTCCCGTAGCAACTCGCCTCAAGCCGTCTCTCACTTCTACTCTAACCACCGAGGGCGAAGCTTTCCTGACAATTTCCCTGACATTGCTGGCAGCTGGATCGGCTCCAGCCTGAGAAATAGAGGTCAAGCCCAGAAGAGTAACTGTCATTATCAGGAGATTACCGGCCAATTTGCTGTTTTTCATCTCTTTTCTCCTTAAATTCCGACTAATACCTGCTAATACCTGACCTGCTGAATTAGAGCCCGGTCAGATACCCGCTCCAGAATAAACACGGTTTGAGGATCATCGGTTGCTATTTTTATTTCATTTTCCAGATCAAGTGGCTCAACTACCTGGATGGTCTCGAGGGTGGAACTCTCCTGCCCAAGCTGCCGGGCGGAGTAAGGCGGTTGCTTAACCTCAGGATTAATTAAAATAATCGCCATTAAAACAGCAGCAGCGGCCCCGCTAATTCCCCAGGCCCAGCGGCGCTGGCGGACAACCCTGGCTTTTTCTTCTTTTAGCCTATTTAATACCTGCTTTTCAAAGCCGTCCGGGGCTTTAACTCTCGGCAGCTGGCTGACATAACTTTTTTCTTCCATTTCCACTCTCCATCTAGATTAATCGTCGGGTAATTTCAGACTATAACTCTCATCCTCTTCTCCCCTGTTTTTAATTTCCCGCCCTTCTACCAGCCACCTTCTCAGGTATTCCCGACCGCGGCTGATTCTGGCTTTGACTGTCCCCAGAGGCAACTTGAGCATGCTGGCAATTTCTTCCTGAGAAAAGCCCTCCACATCCTTCAAAATGACAGGTAGCCGGTAACGCGGATGAAGCCGCCCCAGGGCTTGTTTTACATTTCTCATTAGCCCGGGATCGTTATGATCTAAAGAATAACTGCCAGCCGAATAGGAATTAGCTATTTCGTCGAGCGGGATGGCTGCCTTCCTGTTAATTTTTTTTCGCTCTGTACGGGCCAGATTAGCGGCAATGGCATATATCCACGAAGAAACTGGAGCTATTGGCCGATACTTTTTGGCCTTAAAAAAAACTCTCAAAAAGGTTTCCTGGGACAGATCAACCGCCACCTGATAATCACCGGTGAATTGATAAAGGAAGTTTACCACGCGATCTTTATACATGGTCATCAACTCTGAAAAGGCCACCTCATCACCATTTTTAATTTTTTCCATCAGTTCCTGATCATCCATTCTCTTATTCATAAACCACGCCCTATCTAAAAAGTTGCATCCAGTCCTCGCTCTTATGTATTATCTTTTAATTATACCCGTAATTATACTCGGCCTGACAAGCAACTGGCAGAGCCTGCAGGCCGGCCTGGACAACTGAACGGGTCATCCGGGCTTTTCCAGGTCTGGAGAGGGGAACTTTTCGAGCCAATTTTTCGTCTACCAGGATGACGTGAGTGGAAGTGAAAGAATTAATTCAAGGATGTCTCCGAGGAGAGACAGGAGCCTGGAAAATGCTTGTTGATTGTTATTCCAAAAAAATTTTTAACCTGGCTTATCAGTTTGCCGGCAGCAGGCAAGAAGCTGAAGACCTAACCCAGGATATTTTCCTCAAACTCTACCACTCACTCGCCAAATATAATTTTGAACATGATTTCACTGCCTGGTTCTTGACTTTAGCCAGAAACTACTTAATCGATGAATTCCGGAGAACGAGGCTGGAAAAATCTCAACGCTTTGACGGCGAACAACCAGATCTGCCTGCCGCCGACAGTGATAACCCGGAAACCAGGTATTTAAGTGAGGAGAAGTCAACAGCAGTCAGGCAGGCTCTCCAGCAGCTTTCTCCTGATTTGAGACTCGTTCTGGTGCTAAGAGAGATAGAAGGCTTAAGTTATGAGGAGATCGCCAGAGAGATCAAAGTTCCTCTGGGGACAGTTAAGAGCCGGGTAAATCGAGCCAGACTACAGCTGGCTCAAATTATTCTTGATAAAACCGGAGGCAAGATATGAATTGCCACCAAATTAGAGAAAATCTTTCAGCCTACTTCGAGGGGGAGTTAAGTCAGACCAGGGCCGCAAAAATTGAAGCTCACCTGGCTGAATGCGAACAATGCCGGCGGCTGGCTCAAGAGTTAAAATCCATCAGCCAGTCTTTATCCAGCCTGCCAGCAGTAGAGCCTTCACCTGCCCTGTTGAGCAAACTCTACTCTATTCCAGGCCAGGCAGCAGTGGAGACCCGGCCGGTGGTCAAAGAACGGAAACGAGTAAGTTTTTTCAGCCGGAAATTCTGGTTGAGTCCGACTTTTCAGCCAGTTCTGGTCTCCCTGACCGTTATATTGATTGTAGCTTCGCTGTTATTTTTTACTCAGCCAGGTCGCAGTGTTCAAAAGTCAGTTTCTTTTGGGATTCATCGGGCTTACAGCCAGGTGCAAAGAGTTCTGGTTAAAGCAGGAGTGATAACTGACCGCTTAAATGGATACAGGGAAAGCTTTTTGGCTTCTATCAGATCTGATCAGCTGCCAGAGTCTGATCAAAACTAAATTGGAGGATTAAAGTGGAAGAAAAAATTAAAATCGAACAAAAACCAGTTAAATCACCGGTCCTGGCCGGCATCTTATCGGTTATATTCCCAGGGGCAGGCGCCCTCTACAATGGAAACTACCTTAAGGGAATAATCATGATGATCATCTTTGCCGGGCTGGTCTCGATTCAGGGGCGCGGTGGCCAGCCATTTGTCGGCCTGCTCCTGGCTGGTTTCTATATTTTCCAGATTATTGACGCTACCAACGAGGCTAAAAGCACCAGAATTCCGCCCGAAACGGCCTCAGCGAGTGCCTTCAGCCCCGCTAAAACAGGTGGCGATGATGAAATCTCAGCAGCCTCGGGTTCTATTTCCTGGGGAATTATTTTGATTCTTCTGGGCGGTCTATTCCTTCTAGCCAATTTTGATATCATCAGCTATGAGTCATTTATAGATTACTGGCCGCTAATACTGGTGGGGCTGGGTCTAAAGCTGGTCATTGATCACTTTTCAACCAAAAAATCCTAAAAAGAGAGGCAACGATGTCTAAAAAACAAAGAGATAACTTAATCTGGGGCGTAATTCTGATTATTCTAGGCCTGCTGTTCCTGCTGGATAATCTCGGCTTCGACGCCTGGAGATTTCTTTTTAAGCTCTGGCCTTTAATCCTGATCATCTGGGGCGCCTATAAATTGTATTATGGGCTGAAAGGACGTCAGGCGGTGAAAACAGAATCGATTAAAGATCAGAACCCGGATAAAAAAGATGAAAGCTAAGGAAGTTATAATTCTAATTCTCATTATTCTGGTGGGAATTGGCCTCTACTATCTTGAGGACTGGCATCTAACTTTCAAAAATGACTGGTCAACTGCTTCTTTTCCCTTTAAATTTAGCGACCAATCCTACGAATTCGAAGAAAATCACAGTCTGGAGCCAGCCGACATTCTGGAGGTGATTAATAGCCATGGTCAAGTACAGATTGAAGGTGGCGCCGGCCAGGACATCATTTTAACCTTAAAAAAGACCATCTGCGACAAGAACGAAAAGCAGGCTGGCCAGTTGGCAGCTGAGCTCAAGCTGCAGACCAAGAGAGAAGGCTCGAAACTTATCCTGTCAACTAATCGTGATGATTTCCGCCGGAAAAATTTTTCAGTTGATTTCATTCTTAAAGTACCGGCCTCAACTGTTATAAAGGTTTCCAACTCGTTTGGTCAGGCCAGGATAAATGGCGTGAGAGAAGTCGAAGTCAACAACCATCATGGTCAGGTAGATCTGCTGGATATCGGCGGCCAGGTTAAAGCCAGCAATTCCTTTGAAAAGATGTCACTCCTCGATATTGAAGGAGCCTGCCAGATAACAACCAGCCATTCCCCTGTCTCCCTGGTCAGAATCGCTGGTCCGGTCAATCTCGAAGCCAGTTTTGAAGAGATTGAACTCACCGATCTCAAAAACACGTTGAAAGTCAATTCCAGGCATTCGCCAGTTAAAGCCCTGAGGGTAGCTGGACCGATTGAGCTGGAAAGCAGTTATGAGCCGGTCTATGTCAGCGACTCGGGGTCGGCCGTCATTAGAGGACATCATTCCGAGATCGAAATAGACAATTTAAACGGGCAACTTGAAATTGTGTCCAGCTATGAGCCAATCAATTTAAAAAGAATTAAGGGAGACATTACCATCAAGGGTAAAGGAACTGAAATCGATCTCAGTTCAGTCCAGGCTGGTAAGATCGTTATTGAAACATCCTATGAAGATATTAAACTCGAAAGTTTCACAGGAAGTCTGGACTTGAACCTGGCCCATGGCGATGCTTCTTTATCCCCAAGCGATCTAAAAGATAATATCTCTGTTAACCTGCAGTATGGGGATCTGAGCTTTTTCTGGCCAGCTGGCCAGAGGGCTCGACTCGAGGCCAGGTCTAAAGGAGGAACAATTGACTGGCGATTGTCTTTCCCTCCCGATGAAAATTCCAGTAATGGAATCAGTCTGGTCAGGGCTTTCCAATCAGCTCCGGCTTTCCCTGAAATAAAACTCAGTGCCACTTATGGGGATATTGAAATAATTCAGCAGGAAGCAGCAGTTTCTGCCACAGCCGATGAAGCCAGACTTTAGACCTTTAAAATTCGAAATCCGATAATCGTACCCTACCAGTTGTTCAAGAATGCTTGAAGCGGAAATTGGCAATCCTGTAACTCAAGACACCGTTAATTTTGATATTAAGGTAAGAAATTAAATTAGTTAAATCTTTTTTGAATTTAGTCACATAGCGAACAAATTCAGTTTCTTTTTTATATCTTAACAAATTTTCAAATTCATCAACCTCATCTCTCAGTTCCACCAGAAAATGGGTAATGTTGCGGTATTGACTGTTAATCTCAATCAGCTCTTTGCCCGACAGCTTATCAAGGTCAGGATAGGGCGGCAGGGACTGAAGAATGAGCATGCTTTCAGTGTAAGTTTCATTAATTGATTCTTTAATTTCCTGAAAAAATGATTTATATTCCATGGGATTTTCGAGGCGGGCCTCAGCTCGGTCCAGCAGCCGGTCATACTGATCCTTAACCGAGACTATAAAATCTTTAATTCCCCAGTATTTTCTTTTGAAATTAAAAAGATCAATAAAATCCCGGCCTATGTAAATCTTGTCTTTATAGCTGGAGAGCAGCTCCTTGGGCTCGTGGGTATAGAACTTAATTTCAAACTTACGGCCATCGCTTCCCTTTTCTCTGAATCTGGCCAGAACCAGATAATTATTCTGCTCAATAAAATAGCTGCTCATCTCCAGAATAACAGTATAAATAGCCAGATTCTGAATGACATATTCTTTGAGATAATTAAGGAGATTCTCTTTTTTGTTCAAAAACTCGACTACAGTCTCATTGGGGACGGTATTCAAAACAGAATAAGAAGGAGAAATCAGATATAAGACCGGACCACTACCCAGCTCAAGATGGAGATTTTTTAGGACATTCTGGTGAAGGTCATCATAGAGCATAGGCTGGAGCGGCGGCAGATTGACCACATCCAGTCCAATCAATTCTTCAATCTCATTCATAGCCAGCTCCTTCTCTTATCCTCGATTTGAATCTTAACACCCCTGGAGTGAAAAATCAAATTGAGACAGGAGCCAGCTTACGAAGAGTCCAATCAGGATTAGCATATTTGGCCGATTCCAGTACCTTAATCCGGTCCAGATCGGCGGTAGTTAAAATCAGCGGCTCGAAATCGCGTTTAAAATAGAATCTGAATCCCTCAATAAAATATCCAACAGCTTCCTCGTAGCTGATATTCCGTCCCAGTTCATCGGTAATAGAGGTCAAATAGTCACGGCGAGCTGGCGGAAGACCAGTAGAAATAGCCAGCAGCAGTTCCAGCTCCGATACCAGGGGAATCGAGCCGTGCTGGATAAAGCAATTGCCCGACCTTTTCTGGGCACTGCCGATGATCTTTTTCCCCTTGATCTCAATTTCATTCCTGGCTGGATAGGCAAAACATGGTAAATCACTGCGGGCATAGAGGCGGGAAGTGGAAGAAGCCAGAACTGGCTCAAGTCCCATCAGTTCCAGTCCCTTTATCAGTGCACTGGAAATGAGCCGGTAAGAACCTTCCAGTGTCGAGGTAAAAATATCGCTCTCGCCAGAAGAGACCGAATAAGTGACCTCCAGATGGTGAAGGACCAGTTTTCCTCCGGTCATTCTTCGGACGACATCCACGCCCCGCCGCTGGCACTCATCCAGAGCGACCACCCGGCTTACCTCCTGACTGCAGCCCAGGGAAGCAGTCGGCCGCAGCCAGGTATAAAAACGAACATAAGTGACCTGTTTTTGCCGTGCTTGTTCAAAAAGGTATTCATCCACCGCCATATTCCAGCTGCCCGGAAGTGGTTCAGATTCAGATAAAAGAAACCAATCAGACATGTTTATACCCGTAAAAAAAAGAGCGGGCAACGGGACTCGAACCCGCAACTCCGAGCTTGGGAAGCTCGTACTCTACCATTGAGTTATGCCCGCTCGCTCTGCCTGGAGAGCTTAAAAATCTTTCTTTAAATTAAGAGGTTAGCAGACAAAAGAATTTTATCAAATAGATTTCCCCTGTCAACAAAGCTTTTTTCTGGTCTTGCTTATCAAATGATCAAAAATGTGACAGAGCACTAGCCTTTTTATTGACTCAACCCGATAATAAAATATAATAGTGGAGAATATTGGGAGAAGATGACATGAGCCCTGATGAAAAGAAGCTTATGACCGAAACAGCTCCAGCAAAAACTTCCAGCCGGGTCGGTGCCAACCTTATTTTTGAAGGGAAGGTGACCGGCCATGAAGATCTGGATATTTCCGGTCAGGTAAACGGTTCGATTGATCTGCCGCTCCATGATCTGGTTATTCAGAGATCGGGGCGGGTTAAAGCTGAACTTGTCAAGGCGAGAAATCTTTTCCTGCATGGCCAGCTCGAAGGCCAGGTTCAAGCCGAGCGAATTGTTATTAGTGAAACAGCGGTCTTTAATGGCGATATCGTTGCCAGTAAACTCTCTGTTCAGAGCGGAGCCAAATTCAAGGGAACAGTAAAAATTTCTAAGGATTATCAGCCTTAGATAACCTGAGCCTCCCCTGCCTGATTCTGGTTCTAATTTTTTCTGCTATAATATCAGAAAAGAATGTCATGGTCGTGTTTTTTAATCAGACAGAGACAAAATTACCAGAATTGATGTCAGAAGGTTCTCCTTCCTGGTCAGACGAAAAGATCAAATCGGAGAAACGCTGCCTGGTCAGGCTTAATTGCGTAAGATAAAGATGAAAGCCTTCCGTCTCCATTCAGACTTTTCTCCTCAGGGCGACCAGGTTCAAGCTATTGACCAGCTGACCTCAGGTGTTCTGAGCGGCCAAAAACATCAGGTCCTGTTGGGTGTAACTGGTTCGGGCAAGACTTTCACCATGGCTAATTTAATAGCCAGAATCAATCGACCGGTTCTGGTCATCAGCCCCAACAAAACTCTGGCTGCCCAGCTCTACCAGGAATTCCGCCGCTTTTTTCCCGAAAATGCTGTTGAATATTTTGTCAGTTATTACGATTATTACCAACCTGAAGCCTATATTCCCGCTACCAATACTTATATTGCTAAAGAAGCAACCATTAACGAAGAAATTGACCGATTGCGTCTGGCCGCAACCAATGCTCTCTATGCGCGGAGGGATGTTATTATCGTCGCTTCGGTATCCTGCATCTATGGCATCGGTGCTCCAGACACTTATTATTCACAGAGCTTTCCTCTGGAAACGGGTCAAAATCTCACCAGGAAAGAGCTGCTCGATCGTCTGGTTAGCATTCAGTACGAACGCTCCGATGATGACTTTAAGAGGGGTACATTTAGAGTGCGGGGAGATATCATTGATGTTTTTCCACCTTATGAAGACTTTACCTACCGCCTGGAAATAGAAAATGGTCAGCTGCGAGAAATTTCAATGTTTGATCCGCTACTCGGCGTCAAAAAACAATATCTTGACCAGATAGTCATCTACCCCCGGACGTTCTTTTCTACCCCACGCTCTTTACTCGAACAGGCCATCACCAGCATTGAGCAGGAATTAAAAAAACAGGTGGAAATTTTTAACTCTCAGGGAAAATACATTGAAGCTCAGCGGATTGAGGAAAGGACTCTTTTTGATCTTGAAATGCTCAGAGAATTCGGTTACTGCCCCGGTATTGAGAATTACTCACTCTATTTAAGCCAGCGGCGTCCAGGCCAGCCTCCTTACACCCTGCTTGATTATTTTCCTGAAGATTTTCTGACCATCATAGATGAATCACATATTGCTGTTCCTCAAATTGGAGGCATGTATCATGGTGACCGTTCCCGCAAACTAACTCTGATCGAACATGGTTTTCGCCTGCCTTCAGCCTTGGATAATCGGCCACTTAATTTCCGCGAATTCGAACAGAGAGTTGGTCAGGTCGTTTATGTTTCAGCCACACCGGGGCCATATGAAATGAAAAAGACTGACGGCCAGGCAGTTGAGCAGATCATCCGACCGACGGGTCTAATTGATCCCGAGGTAGAAATCAGACCGGTTAAAGGTCAGATCGACGACCTGATGAAAGAGATTAAAGATCGAGCCAGACGCAATGAGCGAACCCTGGTTACCACCCTGACCAAAAAAATGGCTGAAGATCTGACCCGCTACTATCATGAACTCGGTTTGAAGGTTCGTTATCTTCATTCTGATATAGAAACTCTGGAACGAGTTAAGATTTTGCGTGACCTGAGAAAGGGTAAATTTGATGCTTTAATTGGGATTAACCTCTTGCGAGAAGGGCTGGATTTACCCGAAGTTTCTCTGGTGGCAATTCTTGATGCTGACAAAGAAGGCTTTTTGCGTTCCACTTCCAGCCTTATTCAGACTTTTGGACGGGCTTCCAGAAATTTAGCCGGCAGGGCTATTCTTTATGCTGATACAGTTACCGATTCAATGAAAAAAGCCATAGAAGAAACCAACCGGCGGCGCCAGATACAGCAAAAATACAATGAAGAACATGGCATTACTCCTCAATCCATCCAGAAAAATATTGACGAAGTGCTAACCAGTGTCTATGAACGCGATTATGTTGATTATACCGGTCTGGCCGAAGAGAAGGACATTTATCTTTCTCCGGAAAAACGGCAAAAGAGAATATCTGAACTGGAAAATCTAATGAAAGAAGCAGCCAGGAATCTGGAATTTGAAAAAGCCGCCAAATATCGGGATGAGCTCCAGCGGCTAAAAAAACGGGAGCTGGAGCTGATGGGTTGAAGGTTAAATCTGAAACAGTTGACCTGGCGCGGGGCAATACTATCGGCATAAATAATAAGCTCGTACAAATAAGAGATAAGGTAAGTGATAAAATACAAAATGAAGGAGAAAACAATTTAATCTGGCTCTGCGAGCAATGAATCTGTCATGAAATACGAGGAACTCAAGCAAAAGGTAAAAGACTTCCCTGACCGACCCGGCATCTATTTTTTTAAAAATTTACAGGGCGAAAT
>JAKPXU010000108.1 GCA_029571905.1 Acidobacteriota bacterium
TTTGACCAGCAGTTAACTGTTTACGTTTATGGAGAGGTTAGAAATCCAGGGGCAATTCAATTTATGGAATCAAAAAAAATAACCCTGCTTCAGGCAGTGGCTCAAGCCGGTGGATTGACAGAATGGGCCAACGCCGTTCAAGTGCTGGTCAAGAGAAAAGATGCCAAAACAGGAAAAGACCTTAACTACTGGTATAACCTGAAAAAAATTATCAACGGCAGCAAGCCCGATGTTTATTTGCAGGATGGAGACGTGGTGGTGGTCCATTGAGAAGACCAAATCTAACAGGAACCGAGTAAGACTATGGTTGAAACCAAACCAAGCCAGCAAAATTTTTTAGAGCAAATCCTTTACTACTGGCATGCTATCCTCCGCTGGAAGTGGACTGGCCTGACCGTAGCTTTCATCATTCTGGTCATCACTGTGGGCAGAATCTTTGTCTTTCCTCATGTCTATTCAGCCAGAGGGACGATCTGGATAGATGAGAGCTCTAATATCCTGCCTTTTGAAGATTTTAACCGACTCTCGGGCGAAATAAATGCCCAGAGCCATTCTATGTTACTGACCAGCCGTTCTCTGGTGGCCGAAGTTATTGATAGGCTGAAGTTAGCTGACAATCCCGACTTTACTGGCGGGAAAAAAATTTCGTCTGAAAGATCGGCCAGTAAAGATACGACAAAATACAGGGAAAAACTGATTGATAATTTTCTCCAGAATCTGTCAGTCACCCCTATTTCCGGAACTAAATTAATTGAAGTTACTTTTAATCACCAAAATCCCGAGCTAGCTGCTCAGATCTTAAATACTCTTTTCGATTCCTACATTGAAATGCTCGTTAAAAGAAAATATTATGCCTCCGAACAGGCTACCGAGTTTCTGACCAACCAGATGGCTGCTTTACAAAAAGACATTGAAGAAAATGAAAAGAAACTCTCAGAGCTCAGCACTGAGCAGGGTATCCTGCCAACCAGTTCAGCCGAGGCTCCTCTCCTGACCAAAATTACCGAGGTCAATGCAGCTCTGACCTCGGCTACTCTCGATAGGGTTAACAAACTATCCTATTACAATCAGCTTAAATCGATGAGACCGGAAGATATTTCCGTGACAGACAGCAATTCAGCTCTGGCCAAGTTAAAGGAACAATACCTGCTTTTAAGCCGGGAATACGCTCGCCGGCTGGCCAATATCAAGCCTGAATATCCGGAAATGCAAAAACTAAAATCAGAAATAGAGGCCACCTATGAAGCCCTGCAGGCAGAAAAAGAAAATATGATCAAATCAGCTTATGCCGATTATCTGGGAGCGCTGGCCAAGGAACAAAACCTGCAAAGGCTGCTGGACGAACTCAAAGCTCAGGTTTATAAAACTAACAGCAATGTCATCCTCTATAACAGCCTCAAGATAGAAACAGATAATAAGAAAGCTCTGCTCGAAGCCCTGTCCAAAAGGCAAAGCGAAACCGACCTGGCTTCCAGGCTTAAAGACCTCCAGGCTCTAAATGTCTGGGTGGTAGATAAAGCCTCGGTGCCGGTTGACCCGTCCTTCCCCAATAGAAAGAAAACGCTCCTGATTGGTCTGATTTTAGCTTTGATTGGTGGAGCTGGAACCTCGCTTTTTATCAATTATCTCGTAGCTACTGTCAAATCATCAAGAGATGTTTCTCAGGCTATCGGTCTGGCTACCATCGGCACCATCCCGGCTTTTGAAAAGGAATTCAAGCCAAAGGGACCTCTGGCTGAATATAGGTCCCTACGCAATCTGCTGAGCGGAAGACCAAATCCAGGTGATAAGCGGAGCAAAAAAACGGGAAAGATAAAAGAAAAAGCAGATTTGTCACCTACTGTTCCAGGAACGAGAGGTCAGATTGCCGCTCATCGGATAGAACTTATTCTCGCCCGTGAACCGCAGTCTATTCAGGCTGAAAGCTTTCGCTCGATAAGAACCAGCCTGATGCTGTCTTTGATGGACTCTAATCGAAAGGCTTTCCTCTTTTCCAGCCCGCTCAGCCAGGACGGCAAATCTTCAGTCACCTCCAACTTAGGATTGGCTTTAGCTCAAGCTCACAAAAAGGTGGTCATAGTTGATTCTGATCTGCGGAAACCGAGGCAGGATAAAATCTTTGAGCTCGATTATAGCTGGGGCCTGAGTCATTTTTTAAGTTCAATTGTTGATGCGACCGAAGTTATTTTGCCGACCCGATATACCAATCTATTTCTTGTTCCCGCCGGTAACGCTCAGATTCCTCCCCTGGAAGCTCTCCTGTCAGACAAAATGAGGGCTTTTATCACTTTTCTCAGGCAGCAATATGATTACGTTCTCCTTGATTCTCCACCGCTCCTGGCTATCTCCGATGCGCTGGTTTTAAGCAAGATGGTTGATAACCTCATTTTGGTGGTCAGAGCTGGACAAACCCCAATTTCAGCTCTCAAGCAGGTCAAGGCTAAATTAGATGCCCACCACCTTAATTGCCTGGGCGTAATAATCAATGGGGTCAGTTTGCTTGAGCAGGAAGGATATTACTCGCGCCAGTATTACCATTATTCCAAACCACTGTAGACTGATGACCGGGAAATCCGAAGATTATTGATGGATTTTTAAAATTAATTGACTTTTTAAAGCCAGAGGACCGAAGGAGCAGATATAGGTTTTGACATTTAAGGTTTTTGTGATGTATATAATAACCGGACTAAATGGGGTAATGACGAATAACTAACTGGAAGACCTACATGAGTGAGAAGCTTATCTTAGAGATATTAGACAGGCTGGAAGACCGCTATCTGAACCGTCTGCTGGACCAGATAACTGACGGTTGCGCTATCCTGAATAAGGACAGACAATACATTTTCTGGAATAAATCGGCTGCTGCTCTAACTGGTTTTGAGCCAGAAGAAATCCTCGATAAATCATGCCATGGCCAGCTCGCCTTGTTTACCGATTCCGGCGGGAAATCGCTGTGCGAGGAGAACTGCCTGGGTGAACAGGTCTTAAAAGACGGCCAGCCTCGCTTGCTGGAAGTTTATCTCCAGCATAAGAATGGCTTCAGGTTGCCAGTCAGATTGAAAATCATACCCTTAGTAAATGGTGATGGCCAGTCCGTCGGGCTGGCTGAACTTTTTACCGATATCAGTCCCGCAGTGACCATCCCGCTGAAAATGGCCGAACTGGAAAAAATGCAGCTTCTTGACCTTGATACCGGACTTCCCAATCGGCTTTATTTGGAGATGTACCTTAAGAACAAAATCGACGAGTATCAAAAATATGGCCTGCCATTTGGCCTCATTTATGCTGATGTTGATAATTTTAATAAGATTCAGGAAAGATTCGGTCGGTTCAACTCAGCCAAACTCATTCGCATGATGGCCAGAACTTTACAAAAAAATGTCCGCTATTTTGATATTGTTGGCCGTTGGGAAAATGAGGAATTTTTGATATGCCTCTTAAATATCGATGAGAACCGGCTCGATATTGTAGCCAATAAGCTAAGGCTGCTGGTGGCAGAGTCCTATATAACCGTTGAAACCGGGTTGCTCAATGCTACAGTCTCCATGGGAGCCACCCTGGTGCAGAGATTTGATACCATTGAATCGCTGGTCAAGCGGGCCGAAGAACTGATGCTCCATAGCAAATGGCTGGGCCGAAACAAAGTCAGTCTGACTATTGCTCAAAAAGAAACCTGAGAGTATTTACCCCAAAATAAAACACCCCTTTTCCGTCTGGAAAAGGGGCATAGAAAGGAGGGGTTAAAAGGGGGTAAAGGGGGTTCAATTAGAAAAAGAAGATTTGTATTTTTTGCCGAGACATTCGGCCACAAAAGCGACCCTATTATCAGAACCAGTCAAAATTAAATCAAGTTTGGTATCCCCGATGTCCCAGGAAGACCTGAACTCCAGCTGCCCGGCACCCAGAGCCTTTCCCCAGTATTCATTTTTGGTCTGGTAAGTCGAATCAAACCAGACTACCCGATCATTAACTGGCTGGCCCAGTCTGGTCTCTAAATAATTTTTCAGTTTTAAATAATCAGAAATGTAGTAGTTATTGTCGGTATAATTATCAAGCAAGTGGAAACGGGCCGAAATTAACTCGTGACGCCAGAAAATATATTCGATGAGAACCTGCTTGTTCATGATCTGGCGACGATACTGATAAACCTCAGTCTCGCCTGATTTTTCCTGAGCAAGTGGCCTGCCTTCCGTTTCAATCAGTTTGTCCTGTGAAGCCCCCCAGATAATCACCGGTTGATATCCCTGATTGACGTCAAGCTCCTTTGGCTGATAATCAGCTTCGCCACTTGAAATCAGAACAGAATTGACTTCTGGGAAAAGTTTCCTGAGCATTGGTTCCTTCACATAGCCGGCCAGCGTTTTTCCCTTTTCTGGAAATTGGTAGTAAACAAAAATCCAGTCTCGCTTAAAGCGAACAGCACTGGCCTGGGCCAGAATTTCCCCGACGGGTACAGAAATGACCACCGGACTGTTTTCATTCGGCTCCAGGTGGAGGTTAACCTTGGGAACGATCACCTGGTACTTCCTGATCTGGGGTTGAAGAGGCAAGTTCAGAAGCAAACAAAAAACCAAAACAAAAAATATAATTTTTGAGGCAAGATCTATTTTTTTCATTTTAACCCTTCCCCATTAAATACTTTCTTCATGTTCCTTTCTGACTCCAGTATAAACCTGCCCCAGTTGAAAACAATGCCCGTCAAAGATGATTCGAGGGGGGAGATTATCTAACCCCGGCGGTGACGATTGAAGCCGGCTGGCGGAGTCCTAGCTTAACAACTTCACTGAAGTCTCTAACTCGCCCGATAAATCATCTCCAGAGAGCTTTGGGGAACCGGTATCATACCTGGCCGAAGGCCAGCAAAAGTAGCAACAAGCCCGGCTGAGGTCAGATTTCTTAAAGTGGTCCACCCTGATAAAGGACCTGGTCAGAATACTTACCATACCGATAACCAATCAGGTGAAAACCATTAACGGTAGATGATGATTAAAATCAAAATTAAGTTGAGGAAAAAACTGGTGAGATTTGAAGAAAGCCAGCGAGAGGAATCGAACCTCCGACCCGCTGATTACGAATCAGCCGCTCTGCCGTCTGAGCTACGCTGGCCTGATGGTTATGTTATCTTTACCAATTGGGTTTTTATTATAACATAAGGTTTGCCTGACCGACAATAAGGCAGGAAAGGCCAGACTCCGTTTTTCCTCGGCATCTGCATTCTAAAATTCTTTAAATTTTATGGCTGCTGCCCTTCAAAAAATGGAGCCATTTGATTAAAATACTTATCTGTAGCCGAAAGAGAAGATTTCATTCTGCCTTCCGGGGCAAGATTAAATCAGCTGAATCAACTAAGGAGGCTGGCGACCAGGTCTGACCGAAGAGAGGCCGAAGAGAAAAGGTAAGAAATTTAAATGTTTATAAAGAAATTAGAGGTTCAGGGCTTTAAATCATTTGCCGACAGGACAAAAATTCTTTTTCATCCAGGCATTACTGCCATCGTCGGCCCCAATGGTACCGGTAAAAGTAACATTGTTGATGCCATTCTCTGGGGACTGGGGGGAATGCGTCCGAAGTCAGTTCGCGGCGACCGAACTGAGGATATTATCTTTAACGGCAATACCAAGAGACCACCGGTCAGCCTGGCTGATGTCGTCCTGACTCTCGGCAATGACGAAGAGCTCATCATTTCCCACCGTGTTTTTCGTTCAGGAGAAAGCGACTACCGGCTTAACGGCAAGTCGGTCCGCTTGAAAGATATCCAGGACGAGCTCTGGAAAAACTCAATTGGAGAGAAAGAATATTTTGTCATCGAACAGGGCTCAATCGGTTCCTTTGTCACCTCCAAGCCGCAAGAAAAGAGAGCATTAATAGAAGAAGCGGCCGGAACAGCCTATTACAAAGACAAAAAAAGGCAGGCCGAGTCCAAGTTGGAGTCAAGCGAACAAAACTTGACCAGGCTCGAAGACATCATTATAGAGGTAGAAAAATCCAAGAATTCTCTCTATCGCCAGGCATTAGCCGCGGCTCGTTACCGCCGGCTCAGAGAAAGGCAGAGAGAACTAACCGCGCACCATTTTTACAGGCGAATGTTCAAACTCGATCGATGGCTGGAAGAAATAACGGCAAAAATCGAAAGAGCTCTGGCTGCAGAGCAGGAGCTGACTGCCAGGGTAAAAGATGGCGAAAGAAATATCTCATCCCTGAGAAAAAATCTCTGGGACGAGGAGAAAAACCTCAAGGAAAAGCAGGAACGGGTCTTCAGCCTTCAGACTCAGCTCTCCCGCACAGAAAGCGAAACAGAACGTGAGGCAAAAAGGCTGGAATATCTGGAAACCGCCAGAAAAAGGGCCGAGGAAGACAAAACTGAACTTGAGGAAGAAATAAAGAAAATCGGAGCCGAAATAGAGCAGACTCTGTCCCGCCTGGCTGAGCTGGAAAAGACCCTGGTCGAAGCCGTTCAGGCAGCAGAAAGAGGAAGGCTTTCCTGGGAAAAAGCCAGCCAGGCAGTCAAAAATGAGGAAAACAGCCTGAGCAGCCTCCGTCAAGCTCTGATGGCTAAATTTCAAGAAAAAACTGAAGTCCATAATAATTTATCCAGGCTGGAAAAAGAACTGGAGTTGCTCAGCCGGCAGGAAGAAAAACTCCAGGTGGAAAAAGAGAGGCTGCAGGCTGAGAAATGCCGGCTGGAAACAAATCTGGCTGAACTGGATGAACAACTGATTGAAAAGTTGAAGAATAAAGAAGATAGCGAAAGACTATTAAGAGAAGCTCAAGATAAACTTGAAACCATCCTGGCCGAGCTTGCTTCCCTTGAGGAAAAACTGGCTGAATTCAGACGGACAGCCGAAGAACTCTCCTACCAGCTGCAGGCTCTGGGGAAAATCGCTGAGACAGAAAGAGAGAGCCCTGATCAAATTCCCTTATCGGGAGCTCTGGGCTGGTTTCCTGAACTGGTTGAGATACCGGAGGGCGAAGCCACCCTTTTTGATCTTTTCTGGAAAGAGGAAGCGCGAGCCCAGGCTTTCTTAGTCGATGATTTTAAGAAGACACTGCCTGCCGAAATTAGAACTAATATCCTCTTGCTCGCAGACAAAGGGCAAGCAGACTGGCCGGCCGGACTCTCAGAGGAAGAAGGTGTCCTGGGACAACTGAAGAGTAGAATCAAGGCGAAAGAGCCTCTCTCCGACCGTCTTGGCCGTCTAAAAGAAGCCATCATTGTCACTGATCTGAGCACAGCCGTCAGACTGTGGGAAAAATATCCAGATTTCAATTACATCAGCCGTAATGGGGATGTTCTGGAATCGTCCGGGCTGCTGCGGCCGTCTGAAAAAAGGGAAGGGTTATTTACCTTAGAACAGGAAAAGCGGAAATTACAAAGAGAAATAGATAGAATCCGGACAGAGCAGTTACCTCTTTTAGCTGAAATCGACCAGCAAAAAGAAATAAGAAAGGCAGTTGAAGCTGAAATTGACCGATTGAAAAAGGCCGTCCAGAATAGAGAACGAGAACTTCACGATCTGGAGCGTGATAAGAAATTTACCGCGGCCGAACTGGAAAAAGTCGCGACGGGATTAACCGTTACCGAAAGGGAAGAAGCCATCCAGGCGGGAGAAAAAGAGACCATTAATGGCAAGAAACTCGAAGCCTCCTCCAGGCTCGGACAGGTTGAACTCAAACTCAGACAAATTGAAGAAGAAATAAAATCAAAAGAGGACAGACTCAAGATCCTGAAGGGCCAGGAGCAGGTTGAAGAAAGTAATTATTATCAATTAAGAACTAACCGTGACCTTCTCGAAGAAAAGATAAACAGCAACCGCAGTCATCTAAAATCTTTGGAGAAAAGGCAGGAAGCAATAAAATCAAAAATCGGCCAGCTGGAAATAGAAGCTTTGACCAGCGAGGAAGAAAAAGCCAGCCTGCTCAAACTTATGGCTGAGCTAAAGCAAAAAACCTCAACTTGTCTGGAAGAAAAGCAAAAGGAGCAGAGCCTGCTCCAGGAACTGGAAGAGCGCGTCCAGACCCGGCAAAAAGAACTGGAGGAGTTGGAATCAGCCCTGAATGAAGTCCGGGCAAAAGAAGAAAAAGCCAGGGAAGAGAGGATGCAGCTGGAAATCAGGCGGGCAGAAATAGAGAGGGACCGGGTAAATCTGGAGGAAACCTGCTGGCAGGAGCTAAAGAAAAACCTCATCGAACTCAGACAGGAAATTGAATCAAAAGAAAAGCCAGCCGGAGGAAATGAAGAAGCCAAAGAAATCGAGGATATTTCCAGAGGACTGGCTGAAGAAAACGAGATTGAAGAAACAGAACAAGAATCTGATGAATTAATTGAAGAGAAGCCAAAAGAGCAGAAAGAAAAAAGAAAAGGCAAACTACCACTTCCAGCCGGGGAATTAACTGATGAAGAACTGGAGAAGGAACTTGAAGCTATTAACGAGACACTTCTCCGCTATCGGGCAGTCAATCTCATGGCTGAAGAGGAATATCTTGAACAAAAGAAAAGATATGATTTTCTGGTCCAGCAGAGACAGGATTTAAAAGATTCTATCCATTCCACTGAGGAAGCCATAAAAAAGATAGATGAGGAAAGCAAAACCCAATTCTTAACCGCCTTGCAGGAAGTTAATAAAAATTTTCAGGAAATTTTTGCTTTATTGTTTAGAGGCGGAACAGCTGAAGTTAAGCTCCTTGAGCCTGATAATCCTCTAGAAAGTGGAGTGGAAATTGTCGCTCAACCACCAGGTAAAAGAGTTCAAAATCTGACTCTTCTTTCCGGAGGAGAAAAATCACTGACCAGCCTGGCCTTTCTCTTTGCTCTTTTTAGATACAAACCATCTCCTTTTTGCATACTGGACGAAGTGGACGCCGCTCTGGATGAGGCTAATTTAACCCGTTTTCTTAACCTGATGAAGGCCATCAAGCATCAAACCCAGTTTATCATCATCACCCATAACTACAAAACAATGGAAGTGGCCGACTATATCTACGGCACAACCATGGAAGAACCCAATATCACCAAAGTTTATTCGGTCAGGATGGAAAGAAAGGAATCTTTGGAACTGGAAGGAAATAGCGGCGAGGCCCCCGGTGACAGCCAGACAGCTCAAAGCCCGCCTGAAGAAAAATAATCATAATGGCCGAAGAAGGCAGCATCTTTACCTCCAATCTCTTCTCGGCAGCAAATAATACCACACTGAAAAGTTATATAAATTTCTCTTTGACTGCTATCTGATATTTGATATATCATTCCATTCTGTGAAAGTCGCTTATAATTTTGGAGCAAGGAGATATCTCGACTTATTACTCGATCAGATCGTTGATTTCGACCTTAAATTTGATTTTAATACCCTCAGAAGTAGGAGGACTTAATGACCATTTACCTTTACATCATCCTGGGTTACCTCATTACGCTGACCGTTATCAACTTCGTTCGCGCCAGAAAAATTCGCGGTCAGGAGGATTTCATGGTGGCCGGACGCAAGTTGAAGTGGCCGGTCATGGTTTTCACCCTGATTTGCACCTGGATTGGCTCGGGGACATTCATCTCAGGGGCAGAATTCGCTTCCAAGGCTGGCTTTTCTGCCCTCTGGCTTTCAGCCGGGGCCTGGGTAGGCATAATCATAATTTATTTTCTGGCAGCTAAAATTCAAACCTTTGGCCAGTATACGATTGGGGATATTCTGGAAGTCAGATATGGACCACTGGCCAGACTTTTCGGGGCTGTCGCCTTGATTATTTCTTTTACCGCCATTGTTTCCTATCAGTTCGTAGCCGGGGGGTTTATCCTCAACGTGGCTACTGATGGAGCTATATCTGAGCAATTGGGCATTTATATATCAGCAGCCTTTGTCATCCTGTTTACAGCTGTGGGTGGAATGATAGCTGTGGCCTATACTGACTTACCCAACGGGATAATTATTGTCCTGGCCTGTCTGCTGTCCGTTCCTTTTGTTTATGCAGCGGCCGGGGGCCTGCAGGGAGCCCAGGCCAGCCTTCCACCAGGTTATTTTGAGGTGGTAAACTCACAGTTCGGAGCAAACCCGACCCTGAAGGCCATGGGCTACTTTCTATCAACCATGCTGCTTCTACTCGGAGTTCAGAGTATGTACCAGAAATTTTATAGTGCCCGCAGCCCCAAAGATGCCAAAAAGGCTGTTGTCTTCTGGACAATCGGGACAGTTCTAGTAGAAACCCTGGTGGTGATCATTGCTGTTTTCTCTTATAGCAAATTTAAAGGCCAGATTGATCTGAGCATACCAAAGGAAGGAGGAAAGGTTGTTCTTCTGGCGGCTCGAAACCTGGTGCCTGCCCCCATTGGGGTTCTACTCCTGGGAGCAGCCTGCGCCGTGGTCATTTCGACCGGTATGAACTATCTGCTTTCTCCCTCGAGTAATCTAATCCGCGACGTCTACCAGAGATTTATCAATAAATCAGCCAGCGATCGTCTGCTGGTTGGGTTGCAAAAGATATTTATAGTCGTTATTGGCATTGTGGCCTTTTTCCTGGCCCTCCGCCTTAAATCAGTCCTGGAAATGAGCTATTTCGCTTACACAATTTACGGAGTGGCTATTACCCCAGCCCTTATCGCCGCCCTAGCCTGGAAAAGGGCAACCAAAGCCGGCGGCCTGGCCTCGATTATCTCCGGGACAATCGTCTGTATCGGTCTGAAAATTCTCTCTGGAGTTTTGCCTCCGGAAATGGTTCCTGAGGGTGACCCTTTTGGGATTCCTATCATTTTCCCGGCATTGCTGGTCTCCCTGGGAACGCTGATCATTGTCAGCTTGTTAACCAAGCCACCACGACCGGAAGAACTTAAAACTTTCTTCCCTGATAAATGATAGATAGAGATAGAGAGAGTCGCTGGTTAGATGATAAAATAAAAAATGAATTGAGACTTAAGTCATTGGCAACTGGCCTGGTCTTTGATAAGCGTTTCGCTTGGCATGAAATGGGGCCAGACCATATTGAATCGCCGCTCAGAACCATTGCTCTGCACGAGGTCCTGACTGAAAAACTAAATGGAGCTTATTTGCCTGTTGCTCCCCGTCCAGCCACTGAGGAGGAGCTCTGCTTGATTCACCTGCCTTCTTATGTCAGCTTTATGAGAGGAACATCCGGTTCAGACTATTTTTTCTTTGACCCTGATACTATTGCTGGTCCCCACACCTATGAGATTGCCTGTCTGGCAGCCGGGGCTGGGCTGGTGGCCGCTGAACTAATCATGGCCGGGAAAATAAACAACGCTTTTGCGCTGGTTAGACCGCCGGGCCACCATGCCGAAAGTAGCCGGCCAATGGGTTTTTGCTTTTTCAATAATATTGCTATCTCTGCTGAATATCTGAGGCGCTTGCTGGGAATAAAAAAACTAATGATAATTGATTGGGATCTTCATCACGGCAATGGGACTCAGAAGGCATTTTACAGCTCGAGAGAAGTACTTTATGTCTCCTTGCATCAAAGTCCTCTCTTCCCAGGGACCGGTTCGGCCTCAGAGATCGGCGAAAAAGAGGGGGTTGGTTTCAACTTGAATCTGCCTTTAAGTGCCGGCAAAACCGATGAGGATTATCTGGCCATATTTCAAAAAGTTATTTCCCCGGTGGCCAGGGCCTATCAGCCTGAATTCATCCTGGTCTCGGCTGGCTTTGACATTTTGAAAGGCGATCCCCTGGGCAGAATGGAATTAACCCCGGCTGGCTGCGCCGATTTGAGCAATCTTATTATAGAGCTGGCCGAAGACCTTTGCTCTGGCCGCTTACTCTACTTTCTCGAGGGCGGATACAATCTTAAAGGGCTACAAGAGGGAGTAGAAAAGGTAGTTTTGAGCCTGGCCGGCCGCTGGCCAAAGATCCGCCGAGAAATAGCCTTGTCTTCACCCCTTGAGGAAGAACTTGGTCCGATTTTAAGAATCTTTAGGCACTATTGGCCGGTTATCTCTCTTAGATGACAATCGTCATCCAGAGTAGACACCAGCTTGAAAATCGAGTCAGTTTCTCCCCTGTTAAAAAGCCATTAAATCTGGCACAAAATCTGCATATAATATAGATGTGTAAGGAGTGAAGCCATGAGAAGGAATAAATTATTGACTTTAGCCAGCCTGATTCTCTTATTGTCTTTGCCAACCTTCTTAAAGGCTCAAAGCGAATCTGAGCAGCCAGCTGAAGAGACCCGCTACACTAATGAGTCTATCGGGCGCGTGACTCTCGTCGAAGGCAAGAGTTTCATTCAGCGGGCAGCTGAAGTTGGCTACGAGGAAGTAGTGGTCAATGATCCGATAGCGGAGGGAGACAGAATCGAAACAGCCGACGGGCATCTGGAAATATCCTTTGGTCAAAGAAATTACCTGAGGCTTGATGCTGAGACCAAGATAGATGTTCTCAGCCTGCCCAAAAGAGACAGCGAACTGACCAGATTCAGGATCTGGTCGGGCCACACTTATCTGGAGATTAACCGGCTTGATCAAGAAAAGAATATAGAGATTCATACTCCCGATTCTTCCTTTTACATTCTTGAAAAAGGTGTCTATCGCCTGGACGTTGATGGCAATAAGGGAACAGAAATTAGGGTCTTCAAAGGAGTAGCCGAGGCAGCTGGAGAGCAGGATTCTTACCTGGTAAAGTCTGCACAGAGATTGGAAATGGCTCAGGGCCGTTTTATTTCCAAACCTGTTGGCTTCAGGCCAGTGGCCGACGATGGCTTTGATCGCTGGCAAGAATCAAGATCAAAAGATGTGAGTAAACATTATGCCAGCCGCTATCTTCCAGAAGATCTCAGTGATTTTGAAGCTGAGCTGTCCCAGTATGGTGAATGGGTATATATAGCCCCGTATGGTTATGTTTGGGTCCCACGGAATCTGGATGATGATTGGCGTCCCTATTGCAACGGGCACTGGACCTGGATTCCTCTTACTGGCTGGACCTGGGTGCCCTATGAACCCTGGGGCTGGGTGGCTTTCCACTATGGGCGCTGGCACTGGGGCGTGGGCCTCGGCTGGTATTGGATTCCCACTTCTATCTGGGGTCCAGCCTGGGTCTCATGGTGGTGGGATGATTTTTATTTCGGCTGGGCACCACTTAGCTGGTATGGTTATCCAGTGGTAGTAGTTAATGGGATTTTTCACGATCATTATCACGGCGTCTATCCAGTTCATTCCAGGGCTCTGGTAGTGGTCAGAAGAGACCAGCTGAGGTCACGCCAGGTAGCCCGAGTTGCCCTGAAGCCTGAACATTTAAAGTCGGTCAATTTAGAAAACAAGATAGCGTTTAATAGCAACCGGTTGCCTTTCCGGCCGGATGGCTCGAAGATTAATGTCGAAAGACTGAGTGGAAATAAGGTAATTTTAAGGCAGGATGGTCAATCTTCGCGCTTAACTCAGGTCAGACCTGAATCTCTGCGAAGAGCGGGTAGCGGCGCAACCTCCAATATAAGAAAAACTGATTCTGGCCAGGTAAAAGGCACTGTTAAACCCGAAAGCCTAAAGCCAGCCGCTTCAGGTAAGGAGAAAAAATCAAGTAGCTCTGGCACTACAGCTCCAGCCGGGAAAGTAACTCCAAAAAAGATCAAGAAGGAAGAATCATCTCCTATGTCTTCTCTCTCAGGAAGCAAGTCTTCTAATATTTCCAGAAATATGCAGACTTATCCCTCATCGCCAAAAATTAGCAGGCAAAATACCAAACGAAATGAATATTCTGCTCCTTCCAGATCTTATTCGACACCACTGAGATCTTATAGCAACAGAACTTATAGTTCGGGGACAATTAATTCTGGCAACCGAAGTTCAACAGTAAGGAAGTCAGTGTCAAGCTCTGCTTCCAGGACTTCAAGGCTTTACGCTCCCCGCACAAAAAGCTCAACTATTTCGAGGTCAGGTAGCCGCTCTCCATCAATCTCCAGGGGTTCGTCATCTGTCTCCCGTCCATCTTCCTCATCGGCTCGGCGGAAAAAATAAAGTCTGAGAAAGTAGCTGAGAATTTCTCAGTTTACTTCTTCGCGGGCTTCCTTTTCGGAGTAATAGTCCAGAACCCTGAGATGATCCTGAAGAGAGCAATAGCGGGTAGGTTCAGTACCAGGGAGAAAAACTTCCTGGAAAGGGTACTTACAGGTTGGTGAAGCCAGGAAGCCGGTTTTTTTGTCTATGGTCGCAAAGACCAGGTTTGGTGGAACTTCAAAGTCTTCGATCAGGCTGCCTGGTGGCAAATTTTCTCCTTCTCCAGCCGTAGCCACAGTAGCCTGGCTCAGCTGGTAGTCCTTTTTCCTGTCTTCTATAACTTTTTTAAAAAAATCAATCCAGATCGGCAAAGCCACTACTGCCCCGGATTGTCTGTTTCCCATGGTCACTTTTGTATCATAACCGACCCAGACCCCAGCACACAGTGAAGGAGAGAAACCAATAAACCAGGCATCAGTAAATTTATTGGTGGTTCCGGTCTTACCAGCTAGAGGCCAGTTAAGACTGGCGGCCTGGGCAGCTGTCCCTCGCTGAATAACTCCCTCCAGTAGATAGGTCATCATATAGGCTAACTGGGGAGAGATGACTTCCTCCGTGGCAGGCATATTCTCCTCGAGAACCTGACCATCCTTATCCTCCACTCTGACAATAAAATAAGGTCTGGCCCTGACTCCCTTATTGGGGTAAACACTAAAGGCTGAGACCATCTCCTGCAGTGTAACCTCAAAGGCGCCCAGTGAAAGGGACAGATAAGGGTAAATAGTTGAAGTCAAGCCGAACTTCCGGCAGTATTCCACACCAACCTGGGGCGAAATGTAATCAAGGAGTTTGGCCGTGACCATATTTCTGGACTCCTCCAGACCTGTTCTCAGCGTAACCGCGCCGTGATACTCTCCATCATAATTTTTTGGAGACCAGGGCTGGCCCGTCCATTTGTCAATAAAATTGGTCGGCTCATCAATAATAATGCTGGCCGGGGTAAAACCTTTATCAAGCGCCGCTGTATAAAGAATGGGCTTAATAGCTGATCCAGTCTGCCTTAAGGCCTGGGTAGCCCGATTAAACTGGCTTCTCTTAAAAGAATAGCCTCCGACCATAGCTTTGATCTGACCGGTTGCCGGATCAAGACACAGAAAGGCGCCTTCCACCAGAGGCTCCTGGTCAAGTGATACCTGAGCCGTTTTAGTTTCTTCATTGATAGAATGAACAGCAACCTGAATGATATCACCAGGCTTTATCAGAGAATCCAGAAATCTGGATCTGGTCCAGCTTATATCTTTATTGGTCATCACACCGATATAGTCTTTTATCCTGACTCTGGCTTCTTTCTGGCTCACTTCCAGAACTATGGCTTCTTCCACTTCATCCGGCAAAAGTCTCACACCTTCCCAATCAGTTAACCAGTATTTCTCCAGATCTGTCTGACCCTCAGCCAGAAGGTTGCGAGCTGGCTTCCTCCAGCCATATTTTTTGTCCTGGTTTCTCAAGCCTTTTTCCACGGCCTTCTCGGCGTATTTCTGCAAATCTGGGTTGATAGTGGTATAAATCTTGAGGCCCCCGCGGTAAAGAGCTTCATCACCATAATTTCTCTCAATGTACTTACGGACCTCTTCAAAGAAATAAGATCCAGTCTCTGCCGTTGCTCTTCTCAAGGGTAGGACGTTTAATGGTTCCTGCTTGACGGCTTCACCTGCTTCTTTGGAAATAAAACCCTCTTCCACCATTCGGTTAATAACATGATTTCTACGGTTGAGAGTGACTTCCGGATTATTGTAAGGCGAATATACTCCGGGACCACGGAAAATGCCGGTTATTAAGGCCGCTTCGGGCAATGTTAACTCATTGACGCTTTTCCCAAAATACAGCTGCGAAGCCGCCTCCACTCCCCAGGCTCCGTGTCCGAGATAGAACTGATTGCAATAAAGTTCAAAAATTTTCTCTTTGCTAAACTTTCGCTCCAGCTCAACTGCCAGAAACATCTCCTTTAATTTGCGTCTGATCGTTTGCTGGGGATAAAGGAAAAGGCTCCTGGCCAACTGCTGGGTAATGGTACTGCCTCCGTGAAGCTTCTTATTCCTCAGGACTACCCTGAACACATCCTCTTTCAGCGCTCTCAAAATACCCCGGTAATCTATTCCTTTGTGAGCAAAAAATCTTGGATCTTCGGTAGCAATGATGGCCTGTTTTAAAACCAGAGGGATCTGACTGTAAGGAACTTGAATTCGCCTTTCAGCCGCAAATTCTTTAACCGGCACTCCTTCATCAGAATAAACAGTGGAAATAATTAATGGCCTGAGCTCTGCTACTTCATCAACTGAGGGAACATTATCTTTGATAGTCAGGTAAGCCCCAAAGATGCCTCCCAGGGCCAAGGACATGAGCAGAACAAGGACAATCAGCAACCCCTTGACCAGCCGGCGCCCGTTTATCTTTGGTAGTTTTAGTTTTAAAATAATTTTCTTTTTTTCAGCCATGTAACGTGATTTAAACCTGGGTCATTTCTAATAATATAGCAGATTGTCAAAACAAATGGCAATTACCGAACCTTTAGCCAGGAGAATCTTCGGATTAAAATCTGCCAGACCTGACGGCCGATGGCCTCAGGTGGCCGGCGTCCATCAAGAAGGTAACATTCTGGATCCTTGAGTTTTAAAAAATTTTTTCTGACTTTTTTGAGGTAGTCGCGGTCCTCGAACAGTCCGTAAATAACCGGCCGGCTGGCTATTCGCTTTAAGGCCTGGCTAACCGGCACATCGAGGATAAAGACAATATCAGGCCTGATGACAAACTTATCATGTTTTGCCCTGATTTCATCCATATCCAATCCCCTGGCCCCCTGATAAGCCAGGGTAGAATAAAAATAACGGTCGAGGATGACAATCTGGCCAGCCTGTAAAGCTGGTTTTATATTATTTTTAATATCTTCTTTTCTGTCTTTAATAAAAAGTTCAAGCTCTTTCGCCGGTGACAGCGACCCTTTAGTCAGGGCTAAAGCCCTTATTTTCTGGCCCCAGCAACCAGCAGTTGGTTCGCTCAAAGTGACAACCTTTTTACCCCGACGCTGAAGTCTTTTAGCCAGCAGTTCAACCTGGGTGGACTTCCCGCAACCGTCAATCCCTTCGAAGACAATGAACAATCCTTGTGGCGGGCTGGGTTTTTTTAAGCTTAGTTGTTTTTTTGGTTCTTTTTCCACTCTTGACCTGTAATCTTTGTTTCTGACTCTTATGCGTTTATGTTATCCAGAAAATCAGAAGACTGCAACTTTTATGACTCTCGGCTGTTTTAAGGCTATAAGTTTAGAATTCGTCCGGTCTAAACGAGGCAAGGCTAATTGAAATTTGGCTGCTTATATGATATTTTTTAAAATGATATTCAGGGAGGCTAAAATGAAAAAACAATTGTGGACAGGCGTGATCAGTTTTGTCCTGGGTTTACTGGTTGCTGGATTCATCTTTCTTTCACCTGAAAAAGAGGTTATACCTGAAACCCCAATTAGCTCACTTCCCTCTAGCTCTGGACATTTAATCGCCGGCGAAAAAGCCCCTGCTCCACCTGAAAGTGATCTCAGCCAGAGTTTCGTCGCTGTTGTTGATAAAGTTAGTCCCTCAGTCGTTAGAATTGTGGCTGAGCAGGTTCAGCAAGTACCCACCTACAGCCTGGATGAAGGTTGGCCATTTGAAGATTTTTGGGAAAGGTTCTTCGGCCTTCGTCCGGATTCAAGAGGAAGAGGAAGAGAATTGCGGCAAACAGCCGTTGGCTCTGGTTTTTTTATTTCCTCCGATGGCTATATTTTGACCAATAATCATATTATTGAAAATGCGGTAAAAATAACAGTAGTGACCGGAAACGGCAAGGAATACGAAGCCGAACTGGTTGGAAGGGACCAGGCCACTGACCTGGCCCTGGTTAAAATTAAGGGAAAAGATTTTCCTTACTCTACCCTTGGTGATTCTTCCAGTATTAGAGTCGGCGAATGGGTGCTGGCTATAGGTAATCCATTCGGTATGGAACACACGGTTACGGCCGGTATTATCAGTGCTAAGGGCCGCCAGCTAGGACTTGGT
>JAKPXU010000115.1 GCA_029571905.1 Acidobacteriota bacterium
ATTTTAGCTGTTATTAGCCTTCTCACTTTGTCTCTAGCCCTGCCAGCTTTAGCCGCCAACCCTAAGGTTTTGATGAAAACATCCAAAGGAGACATTGTTATCGAGCTTTATCCAGATAAAGCGCCGGTGACTGTCGAAAACTTCCTGGCTTATGTCGACAGCAAATTTTATGACGGGACAATTTTTCACCGGGTCATTAAAGGGTTCATGATTCAGGGTGGCGGCTTAACACCTGAGATAAAAGAAAAGGGAACAAAGAGACCGCCAATTAAAAATGAAGCAGATAACGGCTTAAAAAATCTCCGCGGAACGATAGCTATGGCCAGAACAGCTGATATCAATAGTGCTACCTGCCAGTTTTTTATAAATCTCGTTGATAATACCTTTCTGGATCATGTGCCAGGTGATCCGGCCAAGTTCGGTTATGCTGTTTTTGGCAAGGTTATTAAGGGTATGGAAGTTGTTGACGCCATTGCCAATGTTGCCACCACCGCCAAGGGCATGCACCGGGATGTCCCGGTTGAACCGGTGGTCATCATATCAGTCAGCCGCCTGGATTAACATTTTTTGTGGTGGTCGGGCTGATCGATAAATATAGAGAAGTCTGCCAGCCGAGCCTGGTTGATGTTTAATTGGATTTTTGCTCTGGTTCATTTTTTTCTTTATCTCGGGTTGCTCGCTTATTCTGTTTATTCTCTGTTTGAGGGGCGATGGGCAGCCGGCTTGATCCTGCTGGCTTTCCTTGCAGCCTATTATTTCCTTGTCCTTCACCAGGCAGTCCTTAAAGAAATAAAGAGGAAAAAAAAGAAATCGGCCGGTCGAAAAAATAATTAAGATGCTACCGGTACAACTTAACCGGAGGCGGATGTTATATAATTGCTATTACGATGAATCATAAAATCAAACATAAGAGGTCAAGAATGAAAAGGAAAGCAGCGATTATTTTCAGCAGTCTAATTTTAATCTGGACAGCAGTCACCCCACTGGTCGGCCAGACTCAGGCCAATCTAAAAAAAGCGGTGGCAGCTATTGATCCTATTCTTCCCTACCAGCTGGCTCGGACAATGGCTTCAGCTGAGTTTTCAGGCAGATTAACTGGCGACGAGGGCTATACCAGAGCAGCCAGATGGGCAGCAGGCAAATTCAAAGAGTGGGGCCTCCAGCCATTTGATAGAAAAGCTGGTTATCTGCAGCCCTACCCCTCTCCTTATACACTGATTGATGAGGCAGCCATGACTCTTTACCTGCCGGATAAGCCCGGTCAGGATGGAAGGCCGACCTTCCAGAAAGTTGAATTGAAACCTGAAAAAGACTTCTTACCACTTTTATTTTCTGATAGTGGAGATAAAACCGGTGAACTGGTTTTTGCTGGTTGGGGTATTTCGGCTCCCGGGCTGAACTATGATGACTATGCTGGACTGGACGTTAAAGGGAAATACGTTCTCTGCTTCCGGGGAACTCCCGAGCCCGGTCGAGCCGAGTTTCAGTATTATGACGAACATCGCACCCGGATGAAAACGGCCAGAGACAAAGGAGCACTCGGCTTGATTTATATCTACCCGGAAGTTCAGGCCAATCCAAATGGCGACTGGCTTCAGGGTTTTCTGCCGGGCATGATCAGCGACAAAACAGCTGATGCCATTTTTAAGGAGATGAATTCCACCACTTCCGAATTGAAAAAGGCTCTCCAAACTTACCACCGCCCAATTTCTTTCCCTCTGAAATCAAAACTGGCTTACTCGGTCAAATCCAGGCATTTTCCGGAAGGAACAGGTTATAACGTTGTCGGCTGGGTGTCAGGATCTGATCCTGAACTTAAAAAAGAGGTAATCGTTGTCGGTGGACATTTCGATCACTGCGGCCGGCATCTGGGACTGCTCTTCCCAGGGGCCGATGACAACGCCAGCGGCTCAGCTGTCGTTATGACTCTGGCCAGAGCTTTCAGCACGAGCCAGGTCAAACCAAAAAGGTCAATTATGTTTGTCCTTTTTGGTGGTGAAGAGATGGGCCTGCAGGGATCAAATTATTTTGTTCAACATCTTCCGGCCGGGTTTACCAGAGTGGCTGCCATGTTTAATTTTGATATGGAAGGAGAAGGAGATGGAGCCTGGTGCGGACTGAGTGCTGAGCCTCCAGCTCTCAGGGAAGCGGTGGAAAAAGCCAATCAGGAAATAAACATAATAAGAGGCATTAACGTAATAAGAAGAGTCGGGGTCAGAGGATCGGATTTCGCTCCATTCTTCGAGAAGGGTATTCCGGTAGTTAGTCTCGGCTCAAATGGCCCTCATTTAGCCTATCATGGGACAGGTGATACAATTTATCGCCTTAATCCCGAGATTATGGGCGATATAGCCAGGGTTTCTTTCCTCTCCATCTTTTATCTGGCTGACAAATGACTTATATTAAAGAAGGTATGATTAAAAAAGGACAGAAAATATGAAGCTGGCACCAGAAGGTCTGATTTTCTGTCTTCCACCATTAATTCTGTCTGCTGGGCTATTGATTCCAGGTTGGTGGGTGGGAAGCATTTTATTTTTTCTGCTGGCTGCAGCTTTCGCCTTTTTCTTCCGCGATCCGCTGCGCCGGCCGCCAGCCGGGCCCGGGCTTGTTCTGTCACCAGCAGATGGACAGGTCTTGAAAATCGAGCCTTTTAGTGGCCAGCCAGAAATTGCAGAACCTGGCCAGAAGATCAGTATTTTTCTTTCATTGCTGGATGTCCATTTCACGCGTTCACCACTGGCCGCCGAGATCGTTAAGGTTGATTATCAGCCAGGAAAATTTTTTCCTGCTTACCGGGAAGAGGCCAGTAACCAGAATGAATCAAATACTCTGTTGCTCAAGACCGAAGTCGGACAGCTGATTTTAAAACAAATGGTCGGAGTTGCCGCCAGGCGTATTAAGTGCTATGTTAAGCCCGGAGACAGAGTCAGAGCCGGCCAGAAAATCGGACTGATGTACTTTGGCTCCAGGGTTGATCTTTACCTACCGGCCAGCATTGAACTAAGAGTCGCCCCTGGCCAAAAGGTCAAAGGTGGTTTGACCATAATAGGAGAAATTAAAAATGAAGGTAAAGATTAAAAAGGCTGTTCCTAAAATATATTTTCTTCCAAGTTTATTTACGCTGACCAATGTGTTTTTTGGTTTCCTGAGTTTAACTGCCACTTTTTATGGTAAATACCGCTGGGCAGCTCTGTGGATCATTTTTGCTGCCTGTCTCGATGGGCTGGATGGCCTGGTAGCCAGAGCTACCAAAAGTTCTTCTGATTTCGGGCTCCAGCTGGATTCTCTGGCTGATGCTGTTTCTTTTGCCACCACCACCTCCCTGCTCATTT
This sequence comes from Acidobacteriota bacterium, assembly GCA_029571905.1. Taxonomy (GTDB): domain Bacteria; phylum Acidobacteriota; class Aminicenantia; order Aminicenantales; family Saccharicenantaceae; genus Saccharicenans. The sequence goes on from JAKPXU010000115.1 coordinate 3,333, forward strand.
ACTTCTGGGCTCTTAAGCCAGCTCATTATGCTGGTGTTTTCTTCAGCTTTCTGTTTGCCGCTGCCGGCCTTTTAAGACTGGCTCGATTCAATGTAAAAAGCAAAAGCGCTCCCGACAAAAGATACTACCAGGGTTTGACTGTTCCCTCAGCTGCAGTTTTTATTGCTGCTCTGGTCATCTTCCACCCCGCTCCAAATTACGACCCGATGGTGGCTATTTACCTGGCTATTATGGTGGCCATTATCAGCCTCTTGATGGTCAGCTCTATTCGCTACCGTAATTTTATTAACTACTTTGTTAACCGGCCAATCGATATTAAAAGCGCTCTGGCCCTGGCAGTCATTATCGGCGGCTTACTGTTCAAACCAAAATACCTCTTACTCATTGGGTTAACATTTAATGTCCTGTCCGGACCTGTTAATTATCTGTGGACGGTAAGCAAAAAGAAGTTGCTGAAAAAACGGCGGGCAGAAAAACCTCTGAAGACAGCTGATCTAAATCATTAATTTCAATTTCCTGAGCTTAACGATGAAGAGGAATCGTCGGAAAGTTATAAGAGTAGCTTTATTTTTTTCTCTCGTAATGGTTATCGCCTTAATCTTTTTCTTCTCCTCTGACCACAGGAGGCAAACAACAAAGACTGAAGGTAAATTTCTATCAGCAGATGTCGTCTTAGCTGAACCTCCAGTCAAAGTGGAGAAAATCATTGTACCTGAGGGTCGGACAATCACCGACCTGTTAACAACCAGAGGTTTGAGTGTCGCTCAGGTACTATCTATCCGCGATCAGGCTAAGCCAGTCTATGACCTGGCCAGGATTCCGGCCGGCCGGGAGCTAAGACTGCTCAAACAGGAAAATCAGTTAATTGGACTGCAGTTGGATCTTGACGCTGAACGCTATCTTGAAATCAATCTCAGGCAAGACCAGGTAAAAGCTAGAATTATCAACTATCCGGTTGAAAAACAACTCGTCCTGATAGAAGGGATCATCAATGATTCACTTATTTCGGCTGTAAATAAGGCGGGAGAACAGGATTTGCTCGCTCTGATGCTGGCCGATATCTTCGGCTGGGAGATAGATTTTTATATTGACCTGAGAAAAGGGGATGT
>JAKPXU010000140.1 GCA_029571905.1 Acidobacteriota bacterium
CTTAGTGCTGTTTTTTTTGGGTTTTTTTCTGTTTGGCCAGGCTTCGATTGCCATCGATCCGTGGGAACAGGGCTTAAATAAAGTTGTTTTGATCAGCTCTCTGGTCAAGCAAAATTATTTTGAGGATAAAGATTCTCAAAAACTGGCCTTCGCTGCTATTCGGGGGATGCTGGACACACTTGACCCCCATTCCTATTTTTTAGATCCCGATTCCTCGCTGCGTTTTAATGAGGATTATACCGGCAAATACTATGGTCTCGGTATTCAGATTCAAAAACAGGAAGACCGACTGGTGGTCATTGCCCCGATCGAAGGTACACCTGCCTGGCGGCTGGGCATTCAGCCCGGAGATGTCATCACCCACATTGATGGCGTGAGCACCAAGCCGATGAGTAGCGTTGAAGCTATGCAAAAATTGCGCGGCGAAAAAGACACTAAAGTAACCATTACTATTCAGCGGGAAGGTCTGGATAAGCCTTTTGATCTGACCATCACCAGAGAAGAGATTCCTCTGGCCAGTGTCCCTTATTCTTTTATAATCGATGAGCCAAACAAGATCGGCTATATTTTTGTCCGGTCGTTTGGCCGCAATACAGTCGATGAACTGGAAGACAAGCTTAAATCGCTTTCCCAGGCCGGGATGTCCAGCCTCATTCTTGACCTGCGAGGTAACACCGGCGGGCCTGTTTTCCAGGCGGTTGATATGGCCGATGAATTTTTACCCAAAGGGACCTTAATTGTCTCGATGCGGGGCCGCAATCCGGCTTACAATCGTGATTTTTATGCCAGCCGCAACGGCCAGTATGAAAATTTGCCGCTGGTCATTCTGATCAATCAAGGCACGGCCAGTGCCTCAGAAATTGTGGCCGGGGCGATCATGGACAATGACCGCGGACTTATTGTCGGTGAGGACTCCTGGGGAAAAGGCCTGGTTCAAACAGTTTTTCCACTCGCTGCTGACATGGCTTTAGCCTTGACTACCGCCAAATATCTCACTCCGAGCGGCCGCTTGATTCAGCGGGATTTTTCTCATCTGGAAGATTATTATCTGGCCAAAAAAGCTCCTGACAGTCAGCGAGATGTAAAATATACTCTGAAGAAAGGCCGCCGGGTTCTGGGCGAAGGCGGCATCAGCCCCGATTACGAAGTCAAGGACACCTATAAAATCTTCACTGTTGAGCTTATGTTTAAGGGAGCCTATTTTGGTTATGGCCGCCGCTTCAGCCAGCATCAGACGCCACTGTCAAAAAAATATATTTTCCCCCAGGAATTAAAGGCTGGTGAGGACCCACCGCCCGGGACTAAAGTCTTTGATGCCAGCTTCGAAGTGACGCCAGAGGTTATCGAAGACTTCAAAGCTTACCTTGAGCAGGCTAAAATCACTTATGAGCTGAATAAATTTAACGAGGCCCTGGACGAAATCAAGGGCGAAATCAGGCGTGAAATCTTTTCTTCGGTTATTAGCCCTGAAGAGGGCGTGAAAGTTTCGCGCCAGGTTGATCCGGTGGTGCTTAAGGCCATCGAGGTTATGCCGGAAGCTGCTGCCTTTTTAAAGTGAGGGAACCGGACCGTTTGACCTGATTATCTGGCGGACGGAGAGGAGATGGAAATGAAAATAGCCCTGGCTTCTGACCACGCCGGTTATGATTTGAAAATAGTTATTACCCGTTATCTCAGTCAAGAGGGAATTGATTTTTTTGATTTTGGCTGCGGGGCGGGAGAAACCGTTGACTATGTTGATTATGGAGCGAAGGCTATTAAGAAAGTGGTCAGCGGCGAATTTGATCGGGCCATACTTTTCTGTGGAACAGGGCTGGGCATGGCCATTGTTGCCAACAAATTTCCAGGCATAATTGCCACTCCCTGCTGGAATGAATTTACGGCTAAAGCCAGCCGTACCCACAATAATTCCAACTGCCTCTGCCTGGGTGGCCGGGTGCTCAGCGAGGAGATGGCTCTATCCATGGTCAAGATCTGGCTGGAAAATGAATTTGAAGGCGGCCGGCATGAGAGCCGGATTAATAAAATAAAAGAGCTGGAAAAAGAAAACTTCAAAAAGACTTAGCCAGCCTGTAAAATGAGGTCAAGCTGGCCGGTTGACGGCCTGAAGCTGGCCCCAATGAAATCAAATAAGGAGAAGCTTGATGACCCGACTAAAGGAAAAATTGACTTTCTGGTCAGAAAAAATTGAAAAAAATAATCGCTGGCGCCAGCAGGAATGTTTTAACCTGATTCCTTCCGAAAACACTCCTTCCCTTCTGGTCAAGCTGGCAGAAATTGCCGATCCTTCCGGGCGTTATGCCGAACACCGGACAATGAAGGGTCAGGAAGTCTATTTTTACCAGGGAACTGATTTTATCCGTGAAGTCGAGCTTGAGGCCAGAAAAGAACTGAAGGCCTATTTTGGCTGCCAGGATGTCGAACTCCGTCCTATTTCCGGTCAGATGGCCAACGAGGTCGTCTTTAAGGGATTGGTTAAGTTTGTCAACCGAAAAAGGCAGAAGGGAGAACCCTTCCGGCGGCTTCGTCTTGTGATGAATAATGACCTCAACAAGGGCGGCCACTTGAGCTCTCAACCAATGGGTGCCTTATTCAACCTGGTGGAAGAAGATCCGACCACAGGCAAAGAGAATGTCGTCAATATCCCTGTCAGGGAGGATAATCCCTATAAAGCTGATCTCGATCGGCTGGCTTCTCTACTTCAGGACTACCGGCCTGAGCTGGTGGTTTTTGGCAAGAGCATGTTCATCTACCCTGAGCCGGTCAGGTTTGTTTATGAGCTGGTCAAAGACTGGCCGGATCGACCACTTCTGATGTATGACATGGCCCATGTGCTCGGTCTTTATGGAGCTTTTCAGGCTCCTTTTGAAGAAGGTGCTGATATTGTCACCGGCAGCACCCATAAAACATTTTTTGGCAGCCAGCGAGGGCTTATTGCCGGTAATATCGCTCAGGGCAGTCCCTGGCCGCAGCTGTGGACAGATATTCAAAGCAGATCTTTCCCTGGCTCAACTTCCAATCATCACTTAGGAACTTTGCTTGGACTTCTCCTGTCCACCTATGAGATGAATGAATTCAAGGAACCCTATCAGGCTCAGGTCAGGAAAAATGCTAAAGCGCTGGCCCGTTATCTTCGGGAGGCCGGAATTCCGGTTGAAGGCGATGAGGCCGATGGTTTTACTGAAACCCACCAGGTGCTGATCAGGGTGAAACAGTTCGGCCCTGGCCAGGAATTAGCCCGGCGTCTCGAGGACAATAATATCATCACCAACTACCAGGCTCTGCCCGACGATACAACTTTCCTCGAATCATCCGGCCTCAGACTGGGGGTCCAGGAGATGACCAGATTCGGGATGAAAGAGAAGGATTTCGAGATTCTGGCTGGTCTCATAGCTGAAGTTGTCAGGAAAAACAAAACTGTCAAGGACGAGGTTAAACGTTACCGACAGAATTTTCTGGAAATGCAGTATTGCTTGCCAGAAAAGGAGGCAGTCGAGCTGGCTGCCAATTTATTTTTAAGCCTTTTCCCTGCCAGGGGAGTAGGTCAAAAGCTGGTGGAGAATCTGGCCAGCAAGGTCAAAGAACAGGCAGGTTAAAAAGCAAAGCAAGCTGGCGAAGGAGAAGAGATGAAGATTCTCATCATAGGGTCAGGTGGACGTGAACACGCTCTTGCCTGGAAAATAAAGCAGAGTCCTCACTGTGAGAAGCTCTATGCGGCGCCGGGCAATGGCGGTCTGGCCCAGATCGCTGAGCTGGTTCCAATTGAGGATAATCAGATCACCGAGCTGGCTGATTGGGCTATGGACAACAAAATTGACCTGACCGTCGTTGGACCGGAGCTTCCTCTGGCCATGGGGATTGTGGATGAATTTGAAGCCAGGGGGCTTAAAATCTACGGTCCAAATAAAAAAGCGGCCGAGATAGAGAAAAGCAAAATCTTTGCCAAAGAGTTTATGAGCAGACACCGCATCCCGACTGGCAGTTTTAAAGTAGCTGACAGCCCTGACCAGGCTATAAAAATCCTTAGCTCCGGTCAATTCTCCTTTCCGGTGGTAATCAAGGCCGATGGCCTGGCCGCCGGCAAAGGCGTTTCCATCTGCGCCAATATTAAACGGGCTGAAGATACTATTAACGATATGATGGTCAAGAAGAAATTTGGTCCGGCCGGCGAACGGATCATAATCGAAGAGCATCTCAAAGGACGGGAACTGTCATTCATTGTCTTGACTGACGGCGTCCGGGTTCAGCCCCTGGTCACGACGATGGACCACAAAGCGGCTTATGATGGTGACAAAGGACCCAATACCGGTGGGATGGGAGCTGTTTCCCCTTCACCTTTTGTCTCTGAAAGACTCTTTAGCCAGATCATGGATGAGATTATTTTCCCTACGATTACTCGTCTGCTGGAAGAGGGGCGCCGCTTTAAAGGCACACTTTATGCTGGTTTGATGGTCACTGACGAAGGACCGAAAGTACTCGAGTACAACTGCCGCTTCGGTGATCCTGAAACGCAGGCCCAGATGCTGCGGCTGGAATCTGATCTGGTTGAAATTTTGATGTCAGTTATCGAAGAAGATTTGCTACGTGAAGAAATAAAATGGAGCATAAGGCCATCGGGTTGTGTCGTTCTCGCTTCTGGCGGATATCCTTTAAAATATGAGACCGGAAAATTGATTGCCGGATTGGAGGAAGTGGCCAAAGTGCCGGGCCTCGTCATTTTCCACGCCGGCACCAAGCTGGTTGACGGCCATTTTTATACCAATGGCGGACGAGTGCTAAATATCTGTGCTTCGGAGTCAACCCTGACCCAGACGATGAAAAAGATTTATGACCATATTCCCACCATTTATTTTGAAGGCATGTTTTACCGCAAGGATATTGGAGCGATGAAGGAGGCCAGATGACTGTCACTATTTTTTTAGGCAGCGATTCTGACTTTGATATTATCAAAGAAGGTCTGGAAATTTTTAAGGAATTTGGAGTTTCTTATAATCTGGAGGTGACTTCGGCTCACCGCACGCCTGAAAGAACCAGTCGGTTGATTAAAGAAGCGGAGCAAAGCGGAACAAAAATTTTTATTGCTGTAGCCGGTAAAGCCGCTCACCTGCCCGGAGTGGTGGCTGCCCAGACTGTTCTGCCGGTCATTGGCGTACCGGTCGAAAGTCAGGCTCTGGCCGGACTGGATGCTCTCCTGTCGATAGTTCAGATGCCCAAAGGGATTCCGGTGGCGACAGTCGCCCTGGGCAAAGCCGGCGGAGCCAATGCGGCTCTGCTGGCCATTTCGATTCTGGCTCTGGCTGACGACGAGCTGAGAACAAAGCTTATCTCTTACCGCCAGAAGATGGCCGAAAAAGTTGAGGAGAGCTCGAGGAGGCTCAAAGAAAAATTATGACCCGGGTCTTCATTCATAATTTTGGCTGCCGGGTAAATCAAGCCGAAGCTTTTGACTGGTCTGAAAAGCTGGCTGAGGCCGGACTGGGGGTTGATAAGGACTGGCAGACGTCAGAGGTCATCGTGGTCAATACCTGCGGTCTCACCGGTCGGGCTGAGGCCGATGTCAGACAGTTTCTCCGAAGGCTCCAGCGTGAAAAGCCTTCTGCCCGAGTAGTTGTGACCGGCTGTCTGGCTGAGAAAAACCGAGAAGAATTCAGCCAGTATCGAAATGTCTCATCAATTATCCCTAACTCAGCTAAAGAGACTCTGGTCAGGGAAGTGGTCAGCCTGACTGCAGAAACTCGACAAGCTCAGGAGAAAATCAAGCCAGTTAATTACCGTTCGCGAGCCCTGGTTAAAATTCAGGACGGCTGCAACGCCCGCTGTACTTTCTGCCTTATCCCTTATCTCCGGGGACCAGCTCGGAGTGTTCCGATGCAAGATGTTCGAAGTCAGATAGAAAGAGCTGTCGCCCGGGGTTTTAAGGAAGTTGTCCTGGCCGGGATTCACCTTTGTGCCTACGGAGAAGACCTCACCCCGCCGGTGACTCTTCTCAGCTTGCTTCAGGAAATAGTTAAAATTCCGGGGCTTGGGCTGTTGCGTCTGAGCTCGCTTGATCCGAGACTCCTGCCTGAGGATTGGCTGGAATTCATAGCCGGCGAAGAGAAAATCTGTCCTCATTTTCACCTGTCCCTCCAGCATGCCTCAGCTGAGGTTCTGAGAAAAATGGGACGCCGGAGCCGGCCAGAAGAATATACAGCAATTCTTGATCATCTCCATCGGCATCGGCCTGAAGCCAGCCTGGGAGCGGACATTATTGTTGGCTTCCCTGGTGAAGCCGAAATGGATTATCAATTTTTAAAAAGCTTTCTCCAACAATCGCCGCTGACTTATTTCCATGTTTTTTCTTACTCGCCGCGCCCCGGGACGCCGGCTGCGCGCTGGGCGGGTGTCTCTGAAAAGATAAAAAAAGAAAGAGCCGATGAACTCAGAAAAATTTCGAGAGAAAAAAACCTGGCTTTTAAGCTAAGGTTTTTAAATGAAGAACGACCAGCTGTAGTTATCAGGAAAAAAGGGGCGAAGGCCGAAGCCCTGACTGATAATTATATCAAGGTCTCTTTGGGTGAAGCGTCAGAAGTTGAGGTTCGGCAGCTGGCGAAAGTCAGAATCAAGAAAGTATTGCCTTCAGAAGTTACAGGCGAGGTAATTTAAATGGCCAGAATAAAAGTCCTGCCAGCTGAGGTCGCCCAAAAAATTGCGGCCGGAGAGGTAGTCGAACGGCCGGTCTCGGTTGTCAAGGAACTGATAGAAAATTCCCTGGATGACGGAGCGACTGAGATTAAAATCGAACTCGAGAATGGGGGGAAAAATTTAATCCGAATTCAGGATAATGGCTGCGGCCTCAGCCAGGAAGATGCTGTTCTCTGCTTTAAACGCCATGCGACGAGCAAACTGGAAAAAGAGGAAGACCTCGAACATATAGCCACCCTGGGATTTAGAGGAGAGGCACTGGCCAGCATTTCAGCTGTCTCCAGACTAACTCTCAAGACTTATAACGGCCAGGGCGACCGTGGTTATCAAGTGGAGAGGGAAGGCGATCGCTTAATTCGTTTTTTGGAAATAGCTTTCCCGCGGGGCACCATGGTTGAGGTCAGAGATCTTTTCTTTAACCTTGCAGCCAGGCGGAAATTTTTACGAGGTGAAAGATCAGAGCTCAATCTGATTACGAGTTATGTGACTCAGGCTGCTCTGGCTTTTTTCGGAGTAAAATTTATTCTGGTTCATAATGGCCGGCAGCTTTTAAACTGTCCTGCTGTGTCCACTCTGGAGGAAAGGGTTTACCAGCTTTATGGGCGGCAGCTCCTCGATGGCCTGATGCCGGTTGACTATGAAGAAGGTGGCTACCGGCTGAGCGGCTTGAGCTCGAGACCTTTTGCCGGACGATCTGACCGCCAGCGCCAGCTCTTTTTCATCAATCGCCGCCCGATAAAAGACAGAGTCCTCAGTGCTGCCCTGACTCAGGCCTATCTGGGCATGCTGGACAGGCAAAAGAGTCCGGAATGTTTTCTCTTCGTCGACCTGCCCTGCGAGCTGGTTGATGTCAATGTCCATCCAGCCAAAGCAGAAATCAGATTTAAAGAACCGCAGGAAGTATTTCGGCTGATTTTGCGCGGGATTGAACTCGCGGCCAGAAGTGAAAGTCTGATCAAACCCGTCATGGTAGGCGAAGCTGGGCGGGGTGAAAAAAGAAAGCTGCCAGAAGAGACAACTGAGGCCGAGCTCAATCTTCAAGAAAAAGAAGAGCAACAAGAAGAAAAAAAAGAGGGCGGCGAGAAAGAGTGGAAAGAAAAAATTCAAGCCCAAGAGTCGGCCAGACAGACCAGTCCAACCTGGCGGCAGCCGGGGGAAGCTCAGCAGGTGGCAGAAAACTCAGCTATGTCCAGGTCGAAGACGGGGCGTCGGGTTCTCGGTCAATATCTGAATGCCTATCTGGTCGTGACAGCGGAAGAAGGACTGATGATTGTTGACCAGCATAACGCTCATGAGCGCATCCTGTTTGAAAAATTTAAAAAGCTCGATGAGGAAAAAGGCTGGGCCAGTCGGCAGATGCTTTTCCCTCAGGTTTTGGAACTGAGCCCGGAGGAGATTTTGCATCTCGAAGAGTTACAGGAGGAACTGGCCGGACTGGGTTTTGAACTTGAGTCGCTGGGAGAAAGAAGTTATTCTCTGCGGGCTTTCCCTGATGTTTTCGATGAGAGAAGGGCCACGGAAATTCTTCGGGGAATTCTGGCCGAGGGCGGGCCAGAGCGGCTCAAAAACAAACGAGATAAAATGCTGGCCACCATGGCCTGTAAAGCCGCCATCAAAGCCGGTCAGCCATTGAGTCA
>JAKPXU010000147.1 GCA_029571905.1 Acidobacteriota bacterium
GGCAAAAGCATTACCCATGTCGGGATGATGATCAACGACCATGAATTCATTCATGCTACAACTCACGACAAACCGGTGGTCCAGATTTCAGACCTGCGTGACGCCTACTGGCAGCGGATTTATCAGGGCTGTCGGCGAGCCCCTCGTTGAAAAAAAAGATAAAAAAACTGGTCAGCTTACAATAAGCATAGGTCGAAAAATTAAGGAGAAGAAGCTGATATCCGCTATTGGCTAACTTAGCCTGATATCAGGCTAAAAAATAAGGAAGCTTTTATTTGGCGCCAGGGGGAGTGGGCTTTTCCTTCTTTTTTGCTTTCTTTTTATATTCCGCCCCTAACAGCTCAATCATGGCCATCTGAGCTCCATCACCGGAGCGCAATCCCAGTTTAACTATCCTGGTATAGCCTCCTGGACGCTCTTTAAATCTCGGGCCAAGTTCGGTAAATAATTTCTGGACGACTGATTCTTTGGTGATATAACCAAGTGCCCGCCTTCTGGCGGCCAGTGTATTTTGTCTTCCCAGAGTAATCATCTTTTCGGCTACCGGCCTGGTTGCTTTGGCTTTAGCCAAGGTGGTTTTAACTCTCTCCTTTTCCAGTAGAGAGGTGACCAGATTGCGCAGCAAAGCCCGACGATGAGATGTATTGCGTCTGAGTTGATAGCGTTTAACCTGATGCCTCATGCTTCCAGCTCCTTATCAGTCTTTCTCTCTTTTATTATGGTCTGGATCTGCTCGAGCAGTTTGGGGTGGAGCTCAAGGTTTAAGCCCAGTCCAAGATTAGCCAGGGTTTCTTTTATTTCCATCAGTGATTTGCGGCCAAAATTTTTAGTTTTTAGCAACTCTTCTTCAGTCTTCTGGACCAATTCATAAACATAACTGATACCGGCCGCTCGCAAACAATTATTGGCTCTGACTGACAATTCCAGATGATCTATACTATTAGCTAAGATATCAACCAGATCAGCATATGGTATTTCCTTTGTAGCAGTAGCTGCTTCCTTTGGCATTGGCTCATCAACGATGTTAAGGAAAATGCTGAGATGTTCTCTTAAAATTTTAGCTGCCTGCGAAACGGCATCTCCAGGTTTAATAGCTCCATTAGTCCAGACTTCCAGGGTTAAGCTCTCATAATCAATTCTCTTCCCAACCCGAGCTGGCTCAACCGTATAATTGACCCTGATAACTGGAGAATGAGAAGAGTCCAGAGGTATATAGTCAACACTTAAATCATCACTAAGGTTCTGGTCAGCACTCTGGTATCCACGATTATTTTTAACCACCACTTCCATTTCCAGCTTACCGTCAGTATCCAGACTGGCAATATGGATATCAGGATTTAATATTTCTATATCTGAATCATGAACCAGATCACCGGCTTTAACCTCAGCCGGGCCGGATATTTTCAGGGTCATCCTCTTTGGCTCGTTGGCTTTTAACTTCAAAGGAACTGTTTTTAAGTTGAGGAGGATGTGAGTCACATCTTCGACTACCCCGGGAATAGAGGAGAACTCGTGAAGCACACCAGTTATTTTTACAGCGGTAATGGCTGCCCCAGTGATGGATGACAATAACACCCGGCGTAACGAGTTGCCAATGGTAATTCCGTAGCCGCGTTCAAAGGGCTGAGCTTTAAAGCGACCATAAGTATTGGTTAAAGTTTCATAATCGCATTCTAAATATCTTGGCTTCTGGAAACCAAGCTCAGTCATGGTTCCTCCTTTTTAAGGAAGCTGATTATCAGGCAGCCTTCCCTGTTATTTTGAATAAAGCTCTACCACCAGATGCTCTTCGACCGGGATGGTAACATCCTGTCTGGTTGGCAACGAGGCTACTCTGGCCTGAAAATTATCCCAGTCAGGCTGCAGCCAGCCTGGAACAGACTTGCCTTTATTAGCCTCAATTATTGCTTTGAAATTTTCATTTTGAGCTGTTTTTTCTTTTAAGCTGATGAGATCTCCCTCTTTTACCAGATAAGAAGGGATAGTGACTTTCCGGTCATTCACCCGCACATGCCCGTGAGTGATCAGCTGGCGCGCCTGTGCTCTGGAAAGAGAAAATCCCAGCATAAAAAGTACGTTGTCCAGCCTTCTTTCCAGCATGATCAGCAGGTTCTCACCGGTCACACCTTTTTGCCGTTCTGCCTTCTCGAAAAACAGACGGAACTGTTTTTCAGACATGGCATAATATCTTTTTAGCTTTTGTTTTTCTCTTAACTGAATAGCATAACCAAGAACTCTTTTCCGCAGCCGGCCATGCTGACCGGGAGCGAAAGACCTTCTCTCCAGCGGGCATTTATCGGTTAAACATTTGTTGCCTTTAAGAAACAGCTTTGTTTTTTCCGTCCGGCATAGACGGCAATCTGGCTTTTGATACCTGGCCATAGCTAATCTCCTTTAACCTTCATTCTCTTAGACTCTTCTTTTCCTTCTCACTCGACAACCATTGTGAGGTATGGGGGTTACGTCCCTGATTGATTTTATTTCCAGTCCAGCTGCCTGCAGAGCTCTGATGGATGATTCCCGTCCGGCACCAGGGCCCTTTACCCTAACATCAACATAGCGAACACCATATTCTCTTGCTTTACCAGCCACATCTTTAGCGGCCAGCTGGGCAGCAAATGGTGTCCCTTTTCTGGCCCCCTTAAAACCGGACGTGCCAGAACTGGCCCAGCAAATCGTGTTGCCCTGCTGATCAGCAATAGTAATAATTGTGTTGTTAAAAGTCGATTGAATATGAACTACTCCGTATGAGACTTCTCTCTTTACCTTTTTTTTCTTGGCTTTAGCTTTAGGCATGAATTTTCTCCATTATATACAATTTAAGCTTTTTTCTCTTTTAGCTTCTTGATCGTATGACCGCGAGGTCCTTTCCTTGTCCTGGCATTGGTTTTCGTTCTCTGTCCGTGAACTGGCAAATTGCGTTTGTGCCTCAAGCCGCGGTAGCAGCTGATATCAATTAAGCGCTTGATATTGGCCGAAACCTCTTTCCGCAGCTCACCTTCGATTTTTTCTCTCTTCTCAATAATCTGGCGGATTTTGTTGATCTCGTCCTCGGTCAGGTCTTTAACCTTCTTATTTTTATCAATCCTGGCCTCGTCCAGAATCTTATTAGCTTTTGACCTGCCAATACCATAGATGTAGGTCAAACCGATCTCAATCTTCTTTTCCGGTGGGAGTGTAATACCTGCTATTCTTGCCATGTTCTCCTCTTTCTATCCTTGTCTTTGTTTATGCTTCGGATTAGAGCATATAACTCTAACCACGTTCTTTCTGCGGACTATCTTGCAGTTACGACAAATTTTCTTGACTGACGCTCTGACCTTCATTTTTCACCTCATTTATAGCGGTATACGATCCGCCCTTTAGTCAAATCATAAGGCGAAATCTCTACCCTTATCCTATCGCCAGGCAGAATCCTGATAAAATTTTTCCTCATCCGACCCGAGATATGGGCCAGAATAATATGCTTATTAGACAGCTCAACTTTAAACATGGCATTAGGCAGAGTCTCAAGGACTACGCCTTCCATTTCAAACACATCTTGCTTGGGCATTCACCTGACTCCCGATTTAAGGCTGCCAGCCTTGATCATCTGCCGTTAGTATTTCCACGCCAGACTCAGTCAAGGCGACCGTATGTTCAAAATGAGCGGTGAGACTGCCATCTCTGGTCACCGCCGTCCAATCATCACTCAGGATGGCCACTTCATAATGGCCGGCCGCAATCATCGGTTCTATGGCCAGGGTCATGCCCTTTTTCAACTTCGGGCCGTGGCCCGGCTGGCCAAAGTTGGGAATCTGCGGGCCTTCATGCAATTCCCGTCCGATTCCATGGCCGACAAAATCTCTGATTACCGAAAAACCTGCTTTTTCCACCTCAGCCTGAATAGCGGCTGAAATATCAGACAGGTGATTGCCTTCTTTTAACTGTTCGAGACCTCGGTAAAAACTTCTTTCTGCCACTTCCATTAATCTTCTTGCTTCTTCCGAAACTTCTCCGACCGGAACTGTAATAGCCGCATCACCATAAAAACCGCCATAAATGACACCAAAATCAAGGCTGACCAGGTCGCCTTCCTTCAACCGCCGGCTGGACGGAATACCATGAACAATTTCTTCATTGATAGAAATACACAGAGAAGCCGGATACCCATTATAACCTTTAAAAGCAGGGACAGCCCCCAGCTCTAAGGTTCTCTTCTCGGCATAACGGTCAAGTTCTCTGGTCTCCACACCTGGTTTAATCATTTCTCTGAGTTCCATTAAAATCCGACCAACCCGACGGCCACTTTCTCTCATCATGGCTATCTCGGCTTCGGATTTCAAAACTATCATCTTAAGTTCAATGCTCCTTGCCTTCTGTCAGCCGGCGATCAAGCACTGCTTTAATCGATCTGAATATATTTTCTGTTATATCCTCGGCATTAATCTCAAATAGGACATTCTTACTGGAATAGTAATCGATAAGGGGCGCTATGGTCTCGAGATATAATCTTATTCTTTCTTTTATCACCTCTGGGCGGTCATCTTCCCTGACTACCAGCTTCGAACCGCAAAAATCGCACAGCCCATCGGCCTGAGGCCGATTATTGCTTATATTATACACGGCTCCACACTGAAGGCAAACCATCCTACCTGATAAACGCCGCAAAATTTCCTGTTCACTTACCTTAAATTCAAAAACCGTCTCTTTCCGGTTAGCTTCGAGCTTCTCCAGCAGGCAAGCCTGATTAAGCGTCCGCGGAAAACCATCCAGGACATACCCTCGCCGGCAATCCTCGCTGGCTATCCGCTTTTCCACCAGTTCCAGGACCAACTCGTCTGAGACCAGACGGCCAGCCTTCATCTCCTGGCTGACCATTTTTCCTAAGTCGGTTCCAATCTCCACTTCTTTCCTCAACAAATCACCGGTAGAAATTTTAGGAAAGCCATAGTTCTGGTAAATCAGATCAGCCTGGGTTCCTTTACCGCTACCAGGCGGGCCGAGAAGAATCACCCTCATCCTCTTCTCCCTCTTAGCCGGGTGCTCCTCATAAAGCCATCATAATGCCGCATGACCAGCTGGGCTTCAATCTGCTGCATGGTATCCATGGCCACCCCGACTACAATCAACAGAGAAGTTCCACCAAAGTAAAAATCAATGTTCATTCCCTGGGTAATCCATCTGGGAAGATTGGCTTCCAGAAAATTACCAATTAAAGGCAAGGAACCGAACTTAAAACCAGTCATCAGAAATTCAGGCAGAATAGCAATAGCAGCCAGATAGATAGCACCTACCAGCGTAATCCGCGTCAGCACCTGATCGATATAATCGGCGGTATTTTTGCCCGGTCTGATCCCTGGTATAAATCCACCATACTTTCTTAAGTTATCAGCCACATCATTGGGGTTAAAGATAATGGAAACATAAAAATAGGTAAAGAAAATGATAGCCGCAACATAAATTAGAACATATAAAGGCATGCCTGGACCAAATTGTCTGGCAATGGTCTGAAAGATAGGTGCCTTGGAAAGAGTAGCCAGAGTCGAGGGGATAGTAATAATCGAAGCAGCAAAAATAATAGGAATAACTCCACCAGTATTGACTCTCAGGGGCAGATGAGTGCTCTGACCGCCATAAACCTTCCTTCCCACCACCCGTTTAGCATAGGAGACCGGGATCCGCCTTTGACCCCTCTCGACAAAGACAATAAAGGCAATGACTGCCAGCATAAAAACAACCAGAAAAATAATTCGAAGGGGATCAAGACTGCCTGTTCTAAGACCAGTAATCAGGCTATTAATGCCCTGAGGCAGCCCGGCCACAATGCCGGCAAAAATGATAAGAGAGATGCCGTTGCCTATTCCTCTCTCTGATATTTGCTCACCCAGCCACATAATAAGAGTAGTGCCGGTGGTCAGGGTCAGAATGGTCAATAGCCTGAAACCCCAACCAGGACTGGGCACAATCCTGGCCCCGGTTGGACTGGTCAAATTCTCCAGAAAGATGGAGATACCAAAAGCCTGAACAAAGCAGATTATTAAGGTTCCATACCTGGTGTACTGAGTAATTTTTCTCCGCCCCAGTTCGCCTTCCTTCGATAAGCGTTCGAGATAAGGCCAAACCACAGTCAACAGCTGAAGTATAATTGAGGCGCTGATATAAGGCATGATGCCAAGAGCAAAAATGGTCATTCTCGACATAGCCCGTCCGGAGAAAAGGTCATAAAAACCAAGGATCGAACCACGCTGACTTTCCCAGAATTCAGCTAAGGCTGAAGCGCTGATGCCCGGATTTGGAATCTGGCAACCAATGCGGTAGACAGCCAGCAGCAGAAGAGTAAAGATGACCCTTTTCCTTAAATCAGGAATGCTGAAGATGTTGCGGATACTTTCTAACATTATTCCTTCCCGATAACGATCGCTTTTCCACCGCTTTCTTCAATCTTTTTAACCGCTGATTGAGAGAAAGCCTGAGCCTGTATGGTTTTGGCTGATGATAAACGGCCTCTGGCCAGAACCTTAACTCGCTCACCTTCGCTATGAATAAGTCGGTACTCAACCATTTCCTTTAGTCCAATTTCAGTCAGAGGAAGTTTATCCAGTTGATCAAGATTAACTTCACTAAATTCAACTCTGAATTTATTATTAAATCCTCGCTTGGGAAGACGGCGATGAAGTGGCATCTGACCGCCTTCAAAGCCCCATTTTCTTTTATAACCGGCACCTGATAATTGACCTTTATGACCGCGACCGGCAGTTTTACCCAGGCCTGAACCAGGGCCTCTCCCCCGCCTCTTATTGCTTTTTTTGGCACCTTTAGCTGGATTTAGTTTACTAAGGTTCATGGCTGTTCAATCTCCTCTACTTTGACCAGATGAGAAATCTTCCTGACCATCCCTCTTATTTCAGGGCGATCTTCTCTGATGACCTCTGAGTTTAGCTTCTTCAGTCCCAGCCCTCGGGCCACCAGTTGATGTTTCTCAGGACGTCCGATTAAACTGCGAACCAGCTTTATTTTAAGATACTTTTTCTTCTGCATATTGACCTCACTCTAAGCCTGAATTTGTTCGCTTTCCTTACCTCTCAATTTGATGACTTCTTCCGGTTTCTTTAACTTTTTCAGGGCATCCATGGTGGCTTGAGCCACAGTGATGGGATTATTACTCCTGATTGACTTGGTCAGGATATCCTTAACGCCAGCCAGCTGAAGAATAACTCTGACCGCACCGCCCGCGATGACCCCGGTTCCTCGGGAGGCAGGTCTCAGCACGACTAAACCAGCATCAGCCTCACCTTTGACCTGATGAGGGATGGTCGTTCCGTTCAGTGCTACGTCTATCATATTTTTTTTGGCATCTTCGACCGCCTTAGCTATAGCCTGAGGTACTTCCCGTGCCTTACCGAGGCCGACACCAACTTTGCCTTTCTCGTCGCCAACGGCCACCAGGGCAGAGAAGCTGAGATTTTTCCCGCCTTTAACGACTTTGGTAACTCTTCTGATCGAGATAACCTGGTCTTTTAATTCAATCTCTGGATTCAGTAGCTCATCAAGCTTTTCAAAATCTTCGTGTTCCACGCTAATTCCTCCTTAGACGCTCACTCAAAAAGAGATTCCTTCCGCCCTCAGGGCTTCAGCTAAAGCTTTTACCCGGCCGTGGTAAGGATAAATTCTGCGGTCAAAGACGATTGTCTCCAAATTCTTTTCTTTCAATCTTTTCCCCAGAACAGAACCAAGCTGCTGGCTGGCTTCTTTACCTTTGGTCTTCTTGACTTTTTCCCGAAACTCTTTTTCCAGAGTAGAAGCCGAAACCAGAATCCTCCCTGACAGATCATCTACCACCTGAGCATAGATATAGCGATTAGACCTGATGACAATCAGTCGCGGCCTTGAAGGTGTACCTTTTAATTCCTTTTTTATTCTTTTTCTTATTCTTTCTTTTCTAACTTTTTTAACTTCTGACTTTGACTTAAGCACTGGCCACCCCCGCTTTTCTCTCTTTCTTGACTAGTGTTTCTCCAACCAGCCTGATTCCCTTTTGTTTGTATGGATCAGGCCGTCTAAATCTTTTAATTGTATCTGCTACGTGGCCAACTTTTTGCTTGTCTATTCCCTTAACGGTCAGCAACGTTGGCTTTTCAGCAATAATTTCTATGCCTTCAGGGATTTCATAAATAATCGGACGGGAATAGCCAACATTTAGTTCGAGTTTATTTTTTTCAACCCTGGCTCGATAGCCAACCCCGGTGATTTCCAGCTGTTTGATATATCCCTGAGTAACACCAACTACCGCATTGTGAGCCAGAGACCGGCAGAGACCGTGGAATTGCCTGATCCGCTGCTCCTCACTGTCCCTTTCCAGTAGCAGTGTATTACCTTCTATTCTGGCTCTGAGACCAGCATAAAGAGGCGAAGATAATTTTCCCAGTTTCCCTTCAAACTCCAGCCGATCAGGGAATATGGTCACCTTCACCCCACTCGGTATTTCTATCGGTTTCTTTCCTACTCTTGACATGTTCTTACCTCACGCCCTGGTTTTACCAGATTTCGCACAAAACCTCACCACCCAGACCAAGTTCTTCGCATTTCTGGCCTGTCATTACTCCTTTGGAAGTAGAAATAATGACTATGCCCAGACCACCCAGGACCTTTGGAATTGAATCCTGGCTGCAATAAATCCGGCAGCCTGGTTTGCTAACCCGGCGAAGTCCGGTAATGGCACTCTGGTTATCATCAGCATATTTTAAAGAAATATTTAAAACGCCTTGCTTATTATCCTCTATTAGCCTGTAATTTTTGATATAGCCTTCTTCCTTTAGAATACGTGCAATTTCAACTTTTAGCTGGGAAGAAGGTAGATTAACTTCTTTCTTTTTTGCCCTGACGGCATTCCGGATTCTTGTTAACATATCAGCAATCGGGTCAGTCGCGCTCATGACTTCATCCTTTCACACAATTTTACCAGGAAGCCTTGGTGATACCGGGAATTTCACCCTTTAAAGCCAGCTTTCTGAAACATAGACGACACAGATCAAACTGACGATAATAGCCTCTCGGCCGGCCGCAGAGACGGCACCGGTTACGATGGCGAATAGAGTATTTTGGCTTTGATAAATCCTTATAAATCTTCGCAGTGGTCGCCACTTTTTATCCTTCCTTTCATCAGGATTCACGGAAAGGCATGCCCAGCTTTTTCAGCAGGGCATAGGCTTCCTGATCATTTCTGGCCGTGGTGACAATGGTTATATTCATGCCGCGCGGCCTTTCTACCTTGGTATAATCAATCTCTGGGAAAACCAGCTGATCTCTCAGGCCAAGGGTATAATTCCCTCGTCCATCAAAACCAGAGGAGGAGACTCCCCGGAAATCTCTGACACGGGGCAAGACGATATTGACCAGACGGTCAAAAAATTCATACATCCTCGCCCGCCTTAAGGTTACATAACAGGCAATTGGCTGGCCCTTCCTCAGCTTAAAGGCTGAGATGGATTTCTTGGCCCGACCGATAGCCGGGTATTGGCCGGTGATCAAGCTCAATTCAACCTTGGCTGCATCCAGCAGCTTTATATTCTGAATAGCATCGCCTGCCCCCACATTGATGACAATTTTCTCCAGTTTAGGGACAGCCATGATGTTATCAATCTTCAGCTCTTCTTGTAAATCTTTAATAATCTCGGTTTTATAACGTTCTAATAGCCTGCTCATCTTCTAACCTCTCAGGACTTTTCCAGATTGGTCTGGCATCGGCTGCAAACCCTGATTTTAGTCCCGTCTTCCAAAATTTTATACCTTACTCTGACTCCGCGGCCACAATCCTGGCAATAAAGCATGACCCGCGACACTGGCAGAGGAGCTTCTTTTTCCATTATCCCACCCTGGATATTCTGACTGCGGTCAGGGCGGACGAAAATCTTAACAAAATTAACCTTTTCCACCACCACCTTCTTGTCCTCGGGTAGAACCTTAAGAATTTTCCCGGTTTTTCCCCTATCTTTACCGCTTCTGACGATAACCAGATCATTTTTCTTCAAAGGAAATTTGGCCATCAGAGTACCTCCGGAGCCAGAGAGATAATCTTCATGAATTTCTTTTCTCTGAGTTCTCTGCCTACCGGGCCAAAGACGCGTGTGCCAAGTGGCTCGCCTGTCTTATCTATAATAACTGCTGCATTGTCATCAAAACGAATATAAGAGCCGTCTTTTCTTCTGACTTCCTTCCTGGTTCTGACGATGACTGCTCTGACCACTTTCCCTTTTTGAATTTTGCTGTCCGGATCAGCTTCTCTGACAGAAGCAGAAATGACATCACCAATAGTTGCCACCTGGCCAACACCTCCGCCCAGGGGGGTAATGGCCATGATCTTCCTGGCACCCGAGTTATCGGCCACCTTGAGCTTGGTTCTCATCTGAATCATGATAGTTCATCCTTAATTTCAGATTCTATGCCTTTGGAAGCTAAACCAACAATCTCGGCCACCCGCCATCTCTTCAGCTTACTTATTGGTCTGGATTCTGCAATTCTGACCACATCTCCGACCCGACATCTGTCCAGCTCATCATGAGCTAAAAATATCTTTCTTGTTCTAATTGTTTTTTTGTAAAGCGGATGCTTCTCCAGAGTTTTGACCAAAACCTTGACGGTTTTAGGCGACTTTTTAGCCACTACTGTGCCCACTTTAGTTGTCACCCTTTTTTTCTGTTTAGCTTCCATTTTTTACTTTGCCTCTTTTTTCTGAATTTCCTGTAAAACAGTATTTATTCTGGCGATATCTTTTCTGATATTCCTGATTTTCATTGGATTATCCAGCTGCCCCATGGCTTTTTGAAAACGGAGCCTGGACAGCTGATCTTTAAGATCAACTATTCTCTGCCTTAAATCATCAGCCGATAGCTCTCTTATTTCTCTTATTCTCATCTTAGCTCCCTGTGTTCTCTGGAGATTAATCTCGTCTTGATCGGCAATTTATGTCCAGCCAGGCGCATGCATTCTTGAGCAGTTGTAAAATCAATTCCTTCCACTTCAAAGATAATCCTGCCCGGTCTGATGACATCTACCCAGAACTCAGGATCGCCTTTACCACGGCCCATTCTGGTTTCAGTTGGCTTCTTGGTAACCGGCTTCCAGGGGAAAACCCTGACCCACATCTTTCCGCGCTTCTTCAGAAATCTGGTGATGGTTACCCGTCCAGCTTCAATCTGTCTGGCTGTCAGCCAGCACGGTTCAAGAGCCTGCAGTCCGTACTCTCCAAAAGCCAGCTCAGCTCCACGCTCGGCTCGACCGCGCATCCGGCCTCGATGCTGCTTGCGGTATTTAACTTTTTTGGGCATCAACATAGTTAAATCTCCTCTGATTCGATAATTTGAGAAGAGACTCTGGCCTTTTCCACGTCTCCCCGGTATATCCAGACTTTGATCCCGATCTGACCATAAGTGGTAAAAGCTTCAGTAAAAGCATAATCAATGTCAGCTTTGAGAGTTTGCAGAGGAAGTTGACCCTTCAGGTACCATTCTGTTCTCGCAATTTCCACACCGCCCAGCCGTCCTGAACACATAACCTTAATACCTCGCGCACCCATCTTAAGCGCATTTTCAACTGCTCTTCTCATGGCTCTTCGATAGGCTATCCTTTTCTCCAGCTGGGTAGCTATGCCATCTCCCACCAGAGCAGCATTGAGCTCAGGCTTATCAACTTCTCTTATATCTACATAAACTTCCCTTTTGGCTATTCCTTCCAGCATGTTTTTCAAATTCTCAATTTCTTTCCCACCACGGCCAATAATAATTCCGGGCCTGGCTGTATGAATAATCACCCTGACCTTCGGCCCTACCCTCTCCACATCAACACTGGCTATTCCAGCATGAGCATATTTATCTCTGACTGCCTGCTTCATCTGTATGTCTTCATGAATCAAACGGGCATAATCTTTGCCCTTGGCAAACCAGCGGGAAGTCCATTGTTTATTAAAGCCTAAGCGAAAACCGATTGGATGCGTCTTCTGTCCCAAGGTCTATCTCCCTTTCTTTTCGTCTAAATAGATTTTTACGTGGCTCATCCTCTTCAGGATGCGGTAAGCTCTGCCCTGAGGGGCTGGCCTGATTCTCTTCATGGCCGGTCCCTGTTCGATCTGAATCTTGGCTATGTAAAGATTATCAACATCGACATTCGGTGACTTCTGCTGGGCATTGGCTATGGCCGATCGTAAAACTTTCTCCAGGATACCACTGATCTTTTTTCGCTCGTTGAATTTCAGGATGGTCAGCGCTTCTCCGACCAGTCTATTCCTGATTAAATCCGCTACCAGGCGCCCCTTCCGGGGGCTCATCCTGACATAACGAGCACTAGCCTGTGATAGATAAGTTTCTTTTTCCATGGCTATTTACCCACTTTAAGCTGACGAGCAGTCTTAGAAGTATGGCCCTTGAAAGTCCTGGTCGGCGCAAACTCACCCAATTTATGACCAACCATCTGCTCGGTCACAAAAACCGGGATAAACTTCCTGCCGTTATGAACTCCGAAAGTCAGCCCGACCATTTCTGGTGTAATAATAGAACGCCTCGACCAGGTCCTGATAATCTGACGCTTTTCTTTGGCTGCCTGTGCCGCCTGAACCTTTTCCATTAATTTTGGCTCAACATAGGGGCCTTTGCGAATCGACCTGCCCATAGTTATTTACTCCTTCTTCTGATAATAAAAGCCTGCGTTCTTTTATTTCTCCTGGTTTTATAACCCTTGGTCGGGATACCTTCCGGGCTGACTGGATGCCTGCCGCCTTTCGTCCTGCCCTCACCACCGCCATGTGGATGGTCAATGGGGTTCATAGCAGTTCCCCGAACATGTGGCCGAATCCCCAGCCAGCGGGTCCGTCCAGCTTTTCCAATACTGATATTCTGATGATCAAGATTGGCAACCTGACCGATGGTAGCCCGACAATTAATATGAACCTTTCTGATTTCTGATGAAGGCAACCTCAACTGAGCATAATCGCCCTCTTTGCCTAAAATCTGAACACCAGCACCCGCTCCCCTGGCTATCTGTCCGCCTTTGCCGATGGTCAGCTCGACATTATGAACGATGGTCCCAACCGGGATATACTTAAGAGGCAGGCAATTTCCAGGTAAAATATCAACCGGCTGATCAGAAGAAATAATAGTGTCTCCCACCTTTAAATTAACAGGAGTTAGAATATAACGCCGTTCGCCATCCTGATATTTGATAAGTGAAATATAAGCAGAACGGTTAGGATCATATTCGATTGTCTCGACCACACCATTAATACCTATCTTGTTGCGCTTGAAATCAATCTGGCGGTAGAGCCTTTTATGACCACCACCACGGTGACGGGTAGCCAGATGGCCTTTATTGTTCCGACCACCGCTTTTTGGCAAGGAGACCAGCAGCGGCTTGTATGGCTTTTCGCTCGTCACCTCTTCATGGCTTAAACCGGTTCGGTGCCGCAGGCCTGAAGTAACAGGTTTATAAATTTTAATACCCATGGTTATACTGCCTCAAAATATTCAATCATTTTCTCGCCTTTTTTCAGCTTGACATAAGCTTTTTTCCGGTCTTTGGTCCGCCCCTGGCTGCGCCCCAATCTTTTAAACTTACCCTTCAACTGGACGATGGTCACACTCTCCACGTTGGTTTTAAAAAGTTCTTCAACTGCTTTCTTAACTTCTATTTTGTTAGCGTCGGGCGCGACTTCAAAACAAACTTCATGATTGGCGTCTCTCAGTCTGGTAGTTTTCTCAGTTATTACTGGCCGGAGGATTATTTGCTTGGCTTGTTTGGTCATTTCAATCTCTCCACAAGTGAGTTGAAGGCCTGCTGACTGAACACCAGCCATTTATATCTCAGCACATCATAGGTATTAAGTTTTTCGCCTTCAACTGCCTTAATCTTTGGAATATTTCTGACCGCCAGAAAAAGATTATTGTTTTCTTTTGAATCAATAATCAGAGCCGAGTCAATCTTCATATTCTTCAGCCAGGCAACAGCTTCTTTAGTCTTCGGCTGAGAAATGCTAATCTCGTTGACCACCAGTAGAAGATTATCGGCCAGTTTAGCAGCCAGTGCCGATTTTAAAGCATTCTTTTTCGCCTTCCTGGGAAGCTCGTAACTATAGTCTCTCGGTTTTGGCCCGAAGGTCGTGCCTCCGTGCCGCCAGAGTGGCGAACGATTGCTGCCCGCTCTGGCCCGGCCCGTTCCTTTCTGTCTCCAGGGTTTACGACCACCGCCACTGACCTCAGCCTTGGTCTTGGTGGAAGCCGTGCCCTGTCGTTGGTTGGCCAGGTAATTGACTACAGTTTCATAAACCAGATGGCTTTTTACCGGGTAATTAAAAACCTCTTCCGGTACGATCATCTCTTCCACCGGCTTTCCGCTTTGATCCAAAACTTGTACTTTCATGGCACACTCTTCATTCATGAATTCTTGCTTTTAAAGGAACCTTTTTTGATCAGGACCAAACCGCCACAAGCCCCCGGGATAGCTCCTTTGACCAGAATCAGGTTGTTCTCTTTATCTATCTGAACGATCTTCAGATTCTTTACTGAGATCCTGTCCTGTCCCATCCGGCCAGCCATTCTCATTCCCTTAATGACCCGTGATGGGTAAGAAGAAGCACCAATGGAACCCGGAGCCCGATGGAACATAGATCCGTGAGCTGCTTCGCCACCGGCAAAGCCGTGACGCCGCATAACTCCTTGAAAACCTTTTCCCTTACTGAGGCCAGTAACCTGAACTTTTTCGCCGACTTCAAACATATCAACCAGCAGCTGATCACCCTCTTTAATATCTTCGCTACCCTGATATTTCACCTCTTTTAAAACTTTAAGAACAGGGCTACCTGATTTTTTAAAATGACCGGTTTCAGGTTTATTGGGATTCTTCCTGGTTTTTTCTTCAACCAGGCCAAGCTGTAAGGCCTCGTAACCATCTTTTTCTCTGGTCTTTTTCTGGATAACCGTACAGGGGCCAGCTTTGATGACAGTAACCGGAATAACATTTCCGGCTTCGTCAAAGATCTGAGTCATTCCAATTTTTTTACCGATAAGTCCTTCAATCATCTTCATTCTCCTGCCCCAAAGGCTTTAATTTCCACATCAATACCAGCCGGCAGGTCGAGTTTCTGCAGTTCTTCTATTGTTTCATTGCTGTATTCGCTAATATCGATCACCCTCTTATGAACTCTCATCTCAAAATGCTCTCTGGATCTTTTATCGACATGCGGTGAACGAAGAACGCAAAATCGCTGAATTTTAGTCGGCAGCGGGATCGGACCGGAGATTTTGGCTCCTGTTCTTCTGGCCTTAACAACAATATCTTTCACCGATTGATCTAAAAGCCTGTGGTCAAATGACTGCAGTTTGATTCTTATCTTTTCCATATTCGTTCCTCGTTCTCCATAAAAAGGCCTTCCTTAACTCTATTCCAGGATTTCAGTGACGGTACCGGCGCCAACCGTCCGTCCACCTTCTCTGATAGCAAACCTCAGCCCCTTCTCCATGGCCACCGTCGTGATCAGCTCTACCTCTACCTCTGCATTATCCCCGGGCATCACCATCTCCACTCCAGCCGGTAACTTCACCGACCCGGTCACATCTGTCGTCCGAAAATAAAACTGCGGACGATAACCATTGAAAAACGGCGTGTGCCTTCCCCCCTC
>JAKPXU010000154.1 GCA_029571905.1 Acidobacteriota bacterium
GATACCGTTGG
The DNA here is from genome assembly GCA_029571905.1 of Acidobacteriota bacterium. Lineage (GTDB taxonomy): Bacteria > Acidobacteriota > Aminicenantia > Aminicenantales > Saccharicenantaceae > Saccharicenans. The sequence continues at coordinate 12 of JAKPXU010000154.1, forward strand.
CTTTATAAAAAAATTGCCGGTTGAACTGATCTCTTCCTTTCGAGCCACTCTGGAAGAAATAAGAGAGGCGGATTGTCTGCTGGAGGTTATAGATATCACCTCGCCCGGGGCTTTTGAACAGGCAGAAGCCGCCGAAGAAATCCTTTCCAGACTGGAAGTGACTGATTTGCCGGTGATTAAGGTCTTTAATAAAATTGACCTGCTGCCAGAAGAAGAAAAAAAATTTCTCCTTGAACGTCAGGCACAGGAAGAAGCTTCTCCAGTTTATGTCTCGGCCAGAAGCGGGGAAGGCCTGGAAAACCTGAAAGCCAGGTTGCGCCAGGTCATATTTAAAAACTCCCAGGTTTATCGTCTGCACATCCCAAAAGAACAGACAGATCTGGCTGCTTCATTGGTCAGGCAATTGATGGTTATCAGGAAAACTGAAACAGCTGAGGGCTGGGAATATCAGGTTTTGGCTCAAAGGAATAAAATGTTTCCCTTCCTTCCATATCTCCGGAAAGGAGAAATTCTATGAAAAAGATACGCTGGTTGGTGCTGGCTTCAGTCCTGTTAGCAGGCTGCGCCACCTTTCAAAAAACTTATGTACCTCCTTCTTTTTATTTAGAGGAACCGCCTTCTTTGGAACTGGCTAAGCTTTCTCTCAATGAGCGGCTGGTCTTTGAACAGGGCTGGGCTGATCTTAAGAAAGGTAATATCGAAGGAGCCAGAGAGGAATTTTTAAAGCTCGGTCAGAATCATCCCTACTTTAATCTGGGCGAAGGCTATTGCCGGCTGTATGAGAAGGATATCGAAGCAGCAGAAGCCTTTTTTCTAAAGGCTATAGAACTTAATCCAGATTTAACCCCAGCCCGCATCGGCCTGGCGACTATCTATGAAGAAAAAAAAGACGAAGACAGGCTTTTTGTCCAGCTGCGGGAAATTTTAAAAAGAGAACCAGAAAATTCCTGGGCCAAGCCCAAATATGAAGAAGTTCAGAAACACCTCACCCAGAATTTGATTAATGAAGCTACTGAACTTTTAAACCAAAACAAAAAAGAACAAGCCAAGCAAGTGCTGCTCAAAGCCTTGTTCTATTCGCCGCAATCACAGGAGGCCCACTTAAAGCTGGCTCGCCTTTACCGTAGCGAAAAAAAATATGATCAGGCAATTAATCACTACCAAACCTTGAGCCAGCTGGCGCCTCGCGACCGGCAGATTCTCAGAGAATATGCCGAAACTCTTCTCGAACATGATGATTTAAGCCAGAGTCTTGATATCTATTTGAAGCTCAAAGAGCTTGCCCCGGAGGACAAAGAAGTCCAGAAGAAAATTGAATATTTAAGGAATCAACTGGGCATAATTACCCTGCCCAGCCTTTATAATGAAATACCTAAATCCCAGGCTATTACCCGCCAGGAGCTGGCTGCCGTCCTGGCCGTCAAGTTTAATAAATACTTGCCAGAACCAAAACGGCCTCCCATCATTGTTGATATTTCGACCAGCTGGGCAGCTAATTACATTGTCAGGGTAGCGGCCGTCCCTTTGATGGATACCTACGGAAATCACACCTTTGAACCTAACCGGATCGTTACCAGAGCTGAGCTGGCCGAAACCTTTTCCCGCTTGATTAATTTTCTGAAAGGTAAAGGCTTCAAGCTCATGCCCCAGATCCCACCGGAAAAGATTCAGATCAGCGATATTCCACCAGAAAACATTTACTATCTGCCGGCCGTTCAGATGATCGCTTATCAACTGATGGAGCTGTCTGCTCAGAGACGCTTTCAACCTGATCGACCTGTTGCCGGCGCCGAGGCTTTAAGGATAGCTGATCTTCTGCTAAACTTAATAAAATAATCCAGAGAGGATATATGGCTAACGTCGATAATCAGACCGGCGAGTTAAAGTCAACTTTCGGCACGATACCTAATTACCTGACCTTATTCAGGATAATTTTGGTTCCAGTTTTCGTTTTCTTTTTATTAAACCAGCAGTTATCCGGGGCTTTTCTGATTTTCCTTCTGGCCGGGCTGACTGATGTGCTGGATGGTCTGATCGCCAGAATCTGGCATCAAAAGTCAGCCGCTGGACTCTGGCTTGATCCGCTGGCTGATAAGCTACTGATGTTTACCAGTTTTCTGCTTTTAAGCTTTCCTGAATATGCTTCCCCTAATAAAATTCCCTGGGCTGTTTTCTGGATAGTTCTGGGCCGGGACTTGCTGATTGTGATCGGAGCCGTCCTGCTAGCCCTGCTCAAAAAGAAACGTGATTTCCCTCCCACCCTCTTTGGAAAAACCAGTACAGTCTGCCAGGTATTGACGGCTGGCGCTGTGCTCTTTTTTAACTGGCTGGAGATTCCAACCGGGCTTCTTGACTGGCTTTATGATCTGACCATTCTGGCCACCATTATCTCGGGCCTTCAATATATCTGGCTGGGCCTGACCGGCTGGCGGAAAAGTCAGAACTAAATCACTAATACTTTTATCCTGAAAAGAGTCAGCCTTTTACCTTGCATCAAAATCTCGATTAATGCTATCATCGGGCCGAGATTAACAAAAAGAAGGAGAGATTAATGCCTGACAAAAAACTTTTTACCCGTCTGGCCAAAAGACTTGATTCATTTCGGGATGAGATGATTGAGTTACAAACCAGACTCTGTGCTATACCGGCTATCGCTCCCTCGAGCGGGGGCGAAGGGGAGGCTAAAAAGGCTGAGTTTTTGGAATCATATCTAAGAAAATCCAGAATAAACGATATCAGAGTAATCAAAGCTCCGGATCAGGATGCACCAGCTGGCTACCGGCCCAATTTGCTAACCTTTTTCCCCGGGAAAAGTTCAGAGAAAACGATCTGGATTATGACTCACATGGATGTAGTGCCACCTGGCGAGCTGGCCCTCTGGCGCGGAGATCCATTTCGAGCCTGGGTTGAGGGTGGGAAGATCTATGGACGCGGGGTTGAAGATAATCAACAGGATTTGGTCGCCTCGATTTTTGCCGTTAAAGCCTGCCTGGCTGAAAATATTAAACCAAGTTATGATGTGGGGCTGGCCCTGGTAGCGGATGAAGAGACTGGCAGCCAGAAAGGCATTGAATATGTTCTCAATCAGACAGAAGTCTTCAAAAAGAATGATCTGATTATTGTCCCTGATGCTGGCAATGAAAAGGGTACAATGATTGAAGTGGCTGAAAAATCAATTCTCTGGCTGAAAATTAAGACTCTCGGTAAACAGACTCATGGTTCAACCCCCCAGAAGGGAATTAACAGTTTCAAAGCAGCCAGTTTTCTAATTACTGAACTTCAAAAACTTTACCGCTTCTACGATCTAAAAGATAGATTATTCAGTCCAGGCATTTCCACTTTTGAACCAACCAAAAAAGAACCTAATGTCCCCAATATCAATACTATTCCAGGCGAAGACATTTTCTACATGGACTGCCGGATTCTACCCGGCTACCCGGTTGAAAAAATTGAAAAGACCATCAGGAAAATGGCTGATTCCATTGAAAAAAAGTTTAAGGTCAAAATAGAAATCAGTCTGGCCCAAAAAGCCCCGGCGGCCCCTCCCACCTCTACTCGATCGGCAGTTGTTCAGGCCTTGAAAAAAGCTGTCAGAGAAGTTTATGAGCAAGAAGCCCGCCCGATGGGCATTGGTGGCGGGACGGTTGCTGCCATTTTTCGCCGGGCTGGATTTGAGGCAGCTTGCTGGTCAAAACTGGATGAGACCTGTCACATGCCGAATGAATACTGCTTGATTGATAACATGGTCGGTGACGCCAAGGTGTTCAGCCACATTTTTATGCAGGAATGAAGCAGAAAAAAACCGGTTACACCACAACAAATTAACAGGTCGGCAACCAGCGAGCAATCTATAGAAATTTATCTGGATATGCGGCAGGAATCTCCGGAGTCAACCTAAGGGATCACCCGCTTCGAGCTACCATTAGCAGTACAAGTTAGATTCAGCTAATTTATTTTTATTGCTTCGGCGCAATCAGAGAAGCTACTAAGTGCTAAGGACCTTTCCGGCTGGTTCTAATCGCTTCTTTAATCGTATTAAAATGAATCTCGACTGTTTCTTCGATCCGGTCAGCATAGCCCCCGCCTAAAACAATAGCCAGGGGAATTTTCAGCCGGCGGGCATGATCGATAATCAATTTGTCCCGCTTTTTCAATCCGGCTGACGAAATATCCAGGCCGCTCAACAGGTCGTTCTGATAAGGATCAGCCCCGGCAATATAGATGATCAGATCTGGCTTATATTCCTCATAGAGCCGGGGAAAATGCGGCTGTAAAGCGGCCAGATAAGCATCATCATTATCGCCCGACCGCAGCCCGACATCAAGGCTACTGACTTGTTTACAGGATGGATAATTGTCCATTTGATGGATAGAAAACGTAAAGACATAGCTTTTTTTCCCGAAAAAATAAGCTGTTCCATTCCCCTGGTGCAGATCACCATCAACAATCATGGCCCGGTT
>JAKPXU010000157.1 GCA_029571905.1 Acidobacteriota bacterium
TCGAGCAGGACCTGAGGAAGGATAATGCTCCGCCTCTGGTTACCAATGGTAATAACCAACTCATCTCCACTGCGTAACAAAGAGACTTCTCCTTTGGAAACAAAAGGAAGCTTCATGGTCAGAGTGTAGAGGCCATCGTTATGCTCAATGCTAATTGGCTGTCCCTCAAAAAAGACCCGTGTTGGGTCGCCCCCCCTCCCATAAAGATATTCGCCGACTTCAGCCAGCCTTTTCAACCCAACCGCCTCGGTATCAAGAAGAGGAACTCTCATCACGGGCAAAGGAGAGAATCGCTCCTCAATATCTCGCAGATATTCCGCCTGAGCCTTTTTCCACTTTTCAAAATAGGCGCCATCTGCTCCGGCCGGAATAATGCGGTTACAGACCACGGCGTCGGTCGGATAGCCATAGAGATTGAGATAAGAATAGGTTCGCTGGGCTTCTTTAATCACCATTTTTTCTGGATTGAGCAGAAGCCGGATACTGGTTTTTTTCTGATCGCTGAGCAACGCCCTCAAACCTTCCAGCCGATAAAAAAGCTCCTCAACACTATCCAGGATTTCCTTATCGGGCAGGGGCACATCCGTCACCCTGTTAACAATCGGGGTGGCAATCGGCATCAACTTCCGTCCGACGGGGAGTAATTTTTTAAACCACCAGCCAGCGACTTCGGGCAGAGTTAAAAGACGCAGCGATTCGGCTGTTGGCGCACAATCGACAACGACCACATCATATGTTTGCTCCTGCTCATAATAATAAACCCAGAGAAGATTAGCCAGTTCTTCCATTCCGGGCAAAACTGCCACCTCTTCGGCCACTATTTCATCCAGACCACGCCAGGCCATCAGAGCGGCCAGCCATTTTTTGATCGTTCCCCAGTGCTTTTCGAGATTGTAGAGTATGTTTGATTCCTGGGCCCAGAGATTCTTCGAGATGAGGACTGGCTCCGGACCAAGTTGACGCTCAAGGCTATCACCCAGACTGTGAGCAGAATCAGTACTGATGGCCAGAGTCTTATAGCCGAGTTTAGCTGCGCAAACAGCAGTGGCAGCACTGACCGTAGTTTTGCCAGTGCCGCCTTTTCCGGTAAAAAGCAAGATGCGGCTCATTTGACCTCTTTTTCTTTTCTGGCTTTAGGTTTTGATTTCTCCTCTGTCTCCTCTATGGCTTTATCCAGAAGATTTCGGATAGCCAGAAGAACTTCCTTCCTGGCCTGTTTTAAATGACCAGAAACCAGCTCAGAATCAACAGTCAGAGTGGGCAGCTTAAATCTGAGCACATATTCACCCTGTTCAGTCCTTTCCAGTTCAATACCCTTCTCAAATTTTATTTTTTCCATCTCAGGCCTCCTTTATTTCGATTTTTTCCCTTTTCTTAGTCG
>JAKPXU010000162.1 GCA_029571905.1 Acidobacteriota bacterium
TAACGATGGCCTCTACACTCTGACCATGAAGCTTCCTTTTGTTTCCAAAGGAGAAGTCTCTTTGTTACGCAGTGGAGATGAGTTGGTTATTACCATTGGTAACCAGAGGCGGAGCATTATCCTTCCTCAGGTCCTGCTCGACCGGCAGGTGAAAGAGGCTAAGTTTGATTCCGGCCAGCTTCAGATCAGATTTAAAGAAGATTAGAAGAGGTGTTTTGCAAAGGCGGTGTCTGCTGTCGCCAAAATTAAGAAGCAAAAGCCAGAAAATCTAATCAAGGCAGAATAATTTTAAGGAGAAGCTATTAACTTGGACAAGGACGCTAAGCACATATCGAGAAAAGAATTTTTAAAAACCTCGGCTGCCGGGATCTTAGGAATTTGCTTTTCCTCCATCAGCGTTAAAGATTCTAATTCCGCGGGCCAGAAGAAAAATGAAGAAAGGCCGGGTCTGGCCGAACTGGGGAGAACCGGGATTAAAGTCACCCCCCTGGGATTTGGTGCCTCCAGGACAATGGAGCAGTCACTGGTCATGGCGGCCCTCGAAGCCGGTCTAAATTTTCTGGACACTGGCCGGTCTTATTTTCGGGGACAGAATGAAATGATGATCGGCCGGGCTACTGCCGGTCTTAGAAAAGAAGTCGTTATTCAGTCTAAACTGGATCTGGGCTTAACCAGCCAGCAACTTAACTCACCGGCAGAAATAAAAAGAGCGGTAGCTGAAATGGAAGCGTCACTTCAGGCCAGTTTGCGGGCTTTGCAAACTGACTATCTTGATATCATGTTAATTCATGGAGCAGTTTCTCCAGAGGTTATCTTCCAGGAAGAGGTCAGGCGATTTTTTGAAGACGCCAAAAGAAAAGGAACCATCAAAGCCCACGGTTTTTCCTGCCATACCAATCAAGTTGAACTACTCCGGGCAGCGAATAAAAAATTATTCTATGACGTAGTCATGCTGCCCTATAATCACCAGGGTGCCTACGTTCATGCCAACACCGGCCGGCCGGGCAAGTGGGATCAAGTAGCGCTCGAAGAAGAAATGGATAAAGCCCGCCAGAATGGGCTTGGTCTAATAGCCATGAAGACCTGTTCGGGTGGCCGGTTGGCGGCCGGTCCAGGAGCTGAACCTACTTTTGAAGAAGCCTTAAGATGGATTCTAAGACGGAGCAAAGTTCACACCATGGCCGTCGCTATGGCTAATTACAATCAGTTGAAGGAAGACCTCCAGGCTCTCCAATAATTGCCAGTGATGGCCGCGGGCTCTGGCCATCCGAAGTTACCGGTCTATTAACAGCTTTTACCGGATTTGCTGCCAACCTCCTATCTTGTTATGATTATCCACTAACATTCAGAAAGGAGAATCACCATGCGGCGATCAATGATTAAAAGCCAGACGAAAACGATCCTTATGGCTGGCTTGATTCTGGCTATGAGTTTCACCGCTCTATCCGGCCAGGTAAAAGACGCGAAGAAAGCGGCCCAGAAAGAACAGCCAGTCTTCACAGATTATGCGGCTGCTCTGATCAGTAAGCCGCCGGCTAAACTCATGCTTGATCCCTTTTATGAAAAATACAGCAATGCCATGGGTATCCCGGTCATTGCTTCCGGTCAGGTATCAGATCTAGCTGTTCTCATTGCCCGGGACATCATCATTCATATGCTGTCAGAACGGCCTGACCTCCGAGCTCAGCTGGTACTGCAAGGGCAGAGGGTTGGAATAATCGGGAAAGATCAGCAGATGTCAGATATCCCTGAATATAAAAATTTAAAGAAGCCACAACTGGGCGACCGGCGGTTGACCCCCTCAGAAATTGCCGGATATGAAAAGATAAGCAAGATGTCCGATGCTGAATACTGGAACGGACGGGCTAGAGGGCTCGGTGGTCTTTATACCACCTGCGGCGAAGAGAACCTGCTGGGCATTCCGGGCACCCGTTATTTTGGCGAACAGATTCTCGTTCATGAGTTCGGTCATGCTATCCACCGGGCCATCCGGCGGGCTGACCCGCAGCTGGCGGCTGATATTGAAAAAGCTTATGCCGACGCCATGGCTCTGGGATTATTTAAGGGACAGTATGCCTCGACCAATTCCGACGAATACTGGGCGGAGGGAACACAATTCTGGTTCTGGTCGAACTTTGAATATAAAGATGGCGAGAAAGTGGTTTATTCGCCGGCTGAACTTAGAAGCTACGATCCGGCCCTTTACGAACTTTTGAGTCGAGTCTATCCGAGCTCCCATCATCTGCCGCTTGATCCCTTCTGGAATTTTAAGGCCAGACTGGGGGCAAGCACCGCCAAGCCTTAAAAACACGACGAAGCCCTGAATTTGCTGAGCGCTTAACTTTATTAGCTTGATTAACTGGCTCCGATAGTTTTATTCTAAGAAACAGCCGATTAGGAAGGAGGAATAAATAATGCGTTTTTTCCAAGGGAAGACTTTTTATTCTCTGGCACTGGGCACGCTTATTGCCGGCCTTTTTGGATTAGCAGCAAGTTGCAGCCAGGGCGACCACAGTCCGGCAAATCAAGCCCGGCTGAAATTTGCTATTTCTTTTCCGGCTGAAAGGTCGGCCAGCCCGCTGGATGGACGGCTTCTTTTGCTTATTTCCACTGATGATAAAAGAGAGCCACGTTTTTCAATAAATGATAGCGCCGGCACCCAGCAGGTTTTTGGAATAGATGTAGAAGGGTTGGGGCCGGAGCGTGAGGCCGTGGTTGATGGGACAGCTTTTGGTTACCCGAGGCACAGCCTGGCGGCTATCGAACCAGGCGAATACTGGGTGCAAGGCGTGCTCAACATTTATCAGACATACCATCTTAAAGACGGCAGAACACTAAAACTGCCTCCCGACCGCGGCGAAGGTCAGCAGTGGAACCGCAAACCCGGCAATCTTTACAGCCAGCCGGTTAAAATGCGCCTCGACCCACAGAGGTCTCAGGCGATTAAAATTTCTCTCGATCAGGTCATGCCGGAAATCCCTGATCCGCCTGAAACCAAATTCATCAAGCATGTCAGAATTCAGAGTAAGCTCCTGACCGATTTCTGGGGGACACCGGTTTATCTTGGAGCGCATGTTCTCCTACCGGCCGGCTTTGAGGAACATCCGCAAGCCCGCTATCCACTCATTGTTTACCACGGGCATTTTCCTTATACCTTTGAAGGCTTCCGAGAAGAGCCTCCTGATCCGAACCTTGAACCAGATTATAATGAGCGATTTCATCTCCGTGGTTACAACCGAATTGTTGAGGAAGAAGCTTATGCTTTTTATAAATACTGGACAGCCAGCGACACGCCGCGTTTTCTCATTATTGAGATTCAGCATGCCAATCCTTTTTACGATGATTCCTATGCAGTCAACTCTGCCAATCTCGGTCCCTACGGTGATGCCATTAACTACGAGTTAATTCCATATATCGAGCAGAAATTCCGCGGCCTGGGTGAGGGCTGGGCCCGTTTCACTTATGGCGGTTCAACCGGCGGCTGGGAAGCACTGGCCACTCAGGTGTTTTATCCTGATCTCTATAACGGCTGCTGGGCTTCCTGTCCTGATCCTATAGACTTCAGGGCCTACACGGTGGTTAATGTTTATCAACATCAGAATGCC
>JAKPXU010000203.1 GCA_029571905.1 Acidobacteriota bacterium
GGCTCTCAGTTAGAAAATCGGGCAGAGCTTCCCGGGTAATGATCTTTGACCGGCTCAGGACTACTGCTCTCTCCAGCACATTTTCCAGCTCGCGAACATTGCCCGGCCAGTCATAATCCATCAGAATTTCCATTACTTCCTCACTGACGCCTTCAATCTCTTTTTTGTTTTCTTTGTTGTAAAGATCAATGAAATGTCTGACCAGAAGGGGAATATCTTCCTTTCTGGCTCTAAGAGGTGGCAGTTCAATTTTAATGACATTCAGCCGGTAATAAAGATCCTTGCGAAAGGTTTTTTGTTCAATTAATTCTTCCAGATCAGTATTGGTGGCGGCAATAATTCTAACATCAACTTTTATTGTCCTGGTTCCACCGAGTCGCATAAATTCTCTGTCCTGCATGACCCGCAGAAGCTTGACCTGAGTTTCAAGACTGATGGAAGAAATTTCATCAAAGAAGATTGTTCCTTTATCAGCAGCTTCAAACAGACCCTTTTTGTCAGCTACAGCACCGGTAAAAGCTCCTTTCACATGACCGAAAAGATGGCTTTCCAGCAAATCAGGTGGTAGCGATCCGCTGTTGACCACCACAAAAGGATGGTTGGCCCGATCGGAATTACTGTGGATGGCTCTGGCCACCAGTTCTTTACCGGTGCCGCTTTCACCCTGAATAAGCAAGGTTGAGCGAGTGGGGGCGGCCGCCTTGATCAGTTCAAAAACATTCTGCATCGGTTGACTCTTGCCGATAATATTTTCAAAACAGAATTTTCTTTTAAGTTCATCCTGAAGTCTGATATTGTCAAGCTGCAGGCGGCGGTGCTCGAGCGCCCGGGAAATGGTCATCAGTAGTTCGTCATTTTTAAATGGCTTCTGAATATAATCATAAGCGCCCATTTTCATGGCGGTCAGAGCGGACTCGACTGAAGCATAGGCGGTAATAATAATTACCACCGTTTCCGGCTCAAGCCTTTTTATCTGCCTTAAGACTTCCAGTCCGTCCATCCCGGGCATCAGCAGGTCAAGCAGGGTTAGATCAAATTTCTTATGGGGTAGCTTGGACAGGGCTTCTTCTCCGGAGGCGGAGATTTCAACCTGATAGCCCTCTGATTGCAGAAGCTGGCCAAGAACATCATGAATTATTGGTTCATCATCAATAATATGAATTATAATCTTGTTGTTTTCATTCATGATTAATCCCTCCCCGGCCAGACCGTTTTAAATCTTTTTCAGCCAAATTGACCGGCAAAATAATGGTAAAGGTCGTCCCCTGGCCAACCTGACTGTCAACCAGGATCTGTCCTTCGTGTTCCTTAATAATAGCAAAGCTAATGGAAAGCCCCAGACCGGTGCCCTTGCCAATTCCCTTGGTGGTAAAAAATGGGTCAAAAACCCTGGGCAGGTGTTCAGGCTTAATTCCCAAACCGGTATCAGCTATTTTAATAATGGCCTGCCTGCCCTGCTGTCTGGTTTGAATGGTCAACTGACCGCCACCGGGCATTGCATCCAGGGCATTCAGGATGATATTAATAAAAACCTGCTGAAGCCTTTCCTTCTGGGCATAAATAATTACCGGCTTGAGATCCATGACAAGATTAATGTTCAGGCTTTTTAGCCGGTAATCAATTAGTGAAATAATCTCTTCCAGGCTCTCCTTGAGGTCGACCCGGTGAAAAGCGGGATCGGCTGGATTGCGGGCAAAACTTAAGAGGTTTTTAACTATCTTACTTACCCGATCAGTTTGATCTTCTATTTTTTTAAGGACCTGGAGATAATTGGCATCGGTCAGTTTTTTCTGCAGCATCTGAACATAGCTGGAAATCCCTGTCAGCGGGGTATTTATCTCATGAGCTACTCCGGCCGAGAGCAACCCGATCGAAGCCAGTTTTTCAGAGGTTACCATTTGCTGCTGGAGTCTTATTCTCTCTGTTATATCCTCAAAGACGATAATTGTTCCGTAAGGTTGGAGATGGTTATCAAGCAAAGGCGTTCTGGCCACATCAAAGATTTTTTTCTCGCCCTGGCGGATAGTCAGAGAAATTTCGCTTAGCAACTGATATTCAGACTGCGTATCTGGAGGGAATATAGCCTGGAAATTCTCGAAACCGATGACTTCGGATAAATGTCGGTTTAAAGCCTGGGCCCGACTGAGGCCGAATTGCTGTTCCAGAACCCGGTTCCAACCAGTAACAAGGCCACCCTCATCAATGACTGCCACCCCGACCGTCAGGCTCTCGATAATATTATCACTGTAATCTTTAAGACGCTGCAGTTCCTGTGAGCGAATAATCTCCTGGTTATAGAGATAGGCATTTTCCAGGGCTAAGGTGACCGAAGGGGAAATGGTTCGCAAAAGTTCCCGGTCTTCGCCGGAAAGATAAGAGCCGTCAATCTTGTCCCCAAGAGCCAGAAAGCCCAGTATCCTGTTTTCCAGTTTAAGCGGCAGGATATTATTGAACCCCTCCTCTTTCAGGGAATTAAAAATTCTCGATGAAGAAGATGATTCACTTCCGGGCAAAAACGAAATAAACTCCGCTTTTTGTAGCTCTTGCTTTTCAGCCGAATTCAACTTGACCACCGGAGCGGCCAGATGAGATTCGCCGGCAGAACGAAGAAGATAGAATTCGTCGGGCTGTTCTTCACGGGCCAGGAAAAGCCCCAAATTTTTAAGAGAGAGGGCTTTCGAGATAGTTTCCACCAGGTAACTGGCCAGGCGATGGAGATCTCTTTCCCGGTTAAGCTGGCTGGAAATAAGGAGCAGTGTTCGCCGGTATTCATAACTTCGGCGGTAGATAACACGGTCAACCATAGTCTGTACCATCTCGGACAGCGGGGTAAATAGAGTTGCTCCCAGGATGATGGCCAGTAAACCAAGCAAAATGGCATTGAGCCTGTTTTCTGAAAATAGCTGGGTTTGAGAGCTGACCAGGAAATAAACCAGAGCAATCAGGGCAAAAGAAATTATTAGAGTCAGACCCTTTTTAACCAGGACTTCGAAGTCCATTAGCCGATAACGCGAAATTGAATAAGCCAGAGTTACTGGAAGAAAGATCTGGAAAAGAACACTCACCTGACCGCTGGTTGAGGGGAGGGCATTCCCCAAAAAAGGAATGATATAAAAAATAGAAAAAGGCAATATCCCCAGCCCGAGGCCACCGGCAATCCACTTGAGTTGATTTTTAATATAAAGATTCCTCGTGGCGACCACGTCATAGATTATCATGAATAAAGTGAGCAGGCTGTAAGCTGCCAGCTGGAGCAATTCACCTTTTTCCAGAATTCTTTGATAGTTCAGGACCTCAGCATCACTTAATTTCGCCTGAAAAATGGTCATCAGGCTAAGGTTGGACAGAATTAAAAAAAGGCCAGGCAGATAAATTAGAGCTAATATTCGGGGATGGTCTATTATTCTTTTTTTCTGAGGGAAGATAAAAAAGAAATTCAAGAGAAGAGGAGGGAAGGCAGTAATAGCTACTCTGTCCAGCCAGAAAAATATTTGATCAAGCCAGTCCATCTGACCGGTTGGAGAAAAAACATAAACTGAATAAAGAGACAATAAAACCAGATAAAAAAATAGATAGGGACTGGAAAATCGTCTTCTGGAATTGATAAAAACAATCAGAGAGATGGCCAGGGTGGTTAGGCCTAGAAGCATCAGATAGACGTATGTTGAACTGACCCCCTTTTTTTCTAAATAAAAGGAAGGTGCCAGTATCGTTCCTTCTCTTCCTACCTGATAAAGGGCCTTTTGCTCCAGGCGGTCCAGGACCCAGAGCATTTTGACATATTCAATCTTGTTTTTGATCGGGGTATTGTTTATAGAAAATAGAATGTCGCCCGGCTTGATACCTGAGAGATAAGCCGGGCTATTTTCAGCTACTTTTCGAGCAATCAGTCCATTCTGACCCTCAACCCAGACAACTCCGTCAGACGGTTCTTTCCAGGCCAGCTTACGAGAAATATTTATGAAACCGAATATAGTTAACAGGATAACGCTGAAAAGAACGAGATAAAAACCGAATGGTCTCTTCATAAACCCGACATTTTTATTATAGTAAATCCAAAAAATTGAATCAACAATCCAAAAAAAATTAGTTCAAGATGGATCTAAGACCGGCTCGCACCATCCATTTGGCCCGGGATTCCTTTAAAAG
>JAKPXU010000064.1 GCA_029571905.1 Acidobacteriota bacterium
CGTGGATCAAAATGATGCTCGGCCTGTTCTCTGATATAGTTGAGAGCCTTTTCCTCTGGCCAGGCTGAGCGATAAGGCCGGTCAGAGATCAGGGCGTCCCAGACATCTATGACAGCAAATATCCGGGCAGCCAGAGGAATCTGCTCCCCTTTTAATCCTTGAGGATATCCTGTCCCGTCCCAGCGTTCATGGTGACTATAAGGAATATCTATTGCCGGGTGAAGATATTTGATTGGAAGAAGGAGTTGATGGGCATAAATTGGATGCTTTTTCATAATTTCACGTTCTTCCATGGTCAGAGGTCCGGCTTTAAGCAAAATTTGATCAGGAATACCCATCTTACCAATATCATGAAGAATCGCACCCCGTCGGATATGGACGAGCTGCTCATCCGGGACGCCAAGGTTCCTGGCTAATCTTACGGTTAAATCGGCGACTCTTCTGGCATGTCCCTCAGTTTCTTGATCTCGAAGTTCGAGAGCCTGAGCCCAGCCTTCGATGGTTGTATCATAAGCTAAGGTCAATTCCAGATGCGATCGGTTCAATTCTTCAAACAGGCCAATATTGTCTATAGCAATGGCTAACTGCCCTCCTATGTTGGTCAAAAATTCATTAAGGTCTGCAGAAGTGGGAAGCGGTGAACGGTGAAAAACTATTAAAGCTCCCTGAGTTTTGCCTTTGGCTTCCAGAGGGATGGCCAGAAAAGACTGGAATTGTTCCTGTTTGACAAGGGGATGAAAAGAAGGTAATTGTTCTTTTCTTAAATCGCCAATAAACAGCTGCTTCTTTTTCGTAACCACAGCCTCCAGTTCTCCATTTCCAAGCCTGAGGCGACTGGGTATGGCTTCAGGGTGAAGAAATCCGAGGCCAGCTTTGTAATTGAGCACTGAGGAGGAAGAGTCAATTAAATAGACACAACTGGCATCAACTTTTAGGTGATGCATGGCCTCCTGCAGTGTGAAATCAAGAACCATTTGTAAATCCAGGCTAGAAGCAATGGTTCTTTCGATGGAGTACAGACTCCTCATCATTTCAATATACCTCTGGAGTCTCAAAAAAAGTCTGGCCTGCTCACTCGAGGTGATTACCTGTTGAATAAAAGTCTGGGCAAAAGCTGCTAAGTCAGAAGACATAAAGCCTGGTTCATCAACTAACCAGATTAAAGCTCCCCAGGGTTCTGAAGATTTTCCGAGAAGGAAGGCCTCTACCTCTTTTACTGGTAGTTTCTTAACTGATTCCTCTAACCGGGGATAAGGGGATGGAACGGTAAGGTCAACTTCCAGAAGAGAGCCTTTACTCACCAAATCGCTCAGGAACCGATTTTTTTCTGCCGAATTAAACCAGCCTTGAAGCGCCTGGGAAAATGACTCAGGAAAGATAGAAAGCGTCTGCCATTCTTTTCCATCATTTTGAACCAGGAAAAAAGCTGATCTGGCGCCAAAATCCTGGACTGAGTAGCGAACAACCAATCCGGCTAGTTTCTCTAAATCGAGAGTCTCTGATAGATCGCGGGATCCTTGATAAAGCCGGCTGAGCATGTCAAGCTGAAAGGAAATCTGTTCTTCGGCCAGCCTGAGGTCGGTCACATCCACAAAAGAGGCTATTGATTGCCGGGTTTGAGGAATAACATCTACGATGACCAGAACTTCCCGGATCTTTCCTTCTTGATCTATGAGATGAGAAGTATATTTTTTGGGAACGGCCTCTCGGTCTATCCGTCTCTTTTTATGGTACTCGACCATCTGGAAGACATCAGGAGGAATAAAGAATTCTGTAAAGTTTTTCTTTCCTTCCGTTTCTTTTTTAGGAACACCGGTTATTCTTTCAAACTCCTGATTGGCCAGAGAGATGGTCATATCTTCTTCAATTAAAATCGTGGCTGAACCGGTATTTTCGAAGATCGTTCTATACCGCATTTCAGATTGAGCAATTCTTTCCTGAGCCTTTTTTAACTCGGTAATATCCCTTATTAACGTCACCCAGGCTAAGACTTCACTAGTTGTTTTCTGGATGGGGGAAAGAGAAGCCTCAAGGAAAAGTTCTCTGCCATTGGCCGGAGAAAAAGTAAAATAGCAGTTGGCTCTCGAACCGGCTTCAAGGGCTGATTGAATTTCCCTGGAGCTAAAGAGGCCTGGTAAAATGGTTCTGGCCGGGACGCCTCTTAATTCGTCTTCATTTTTCTCCATCAACTGGCTGAAAGCCGGATTAATAAGTTGGACCCGCCCTTCACGGTCGAAGACAAGGAGGGCATCGCTCATGTTATTTATGACTTCCCGACTGGCAAAAGCCGGGGTAATATCCACCAGGTGATACCGCCAGATAACCGGGGCACCAAGGAAGACGAAAGAGAGAATAGGTATAAAACCCAGAGGTGGAACATTAACTCCAAAAGCTGGCAAAAAATCAATGACAGCCAGACCAACTATTGAGAAAGCCCGGAAAAAGAGCCGCGTTCTGAGCTTAACCAGATCAGAGGTTGCTTGCTGGTTCTTTTGATAGTATTGCCAGAAACTGGAAAGAACCATGAAGAAGAAGAAAATTAAAAAGGGAACCCCTATCCATGTGTAGCGAGGATAATATCCCCAGGCATATTGTTTCATCCCTGAGTAAAACTTATCGCTGGTGAGGGCCAGAATAGAGAAAAAGAAAGAAACAATCCAACTAAACCGGGCCCTTCTTTGGTTTGACCGAGAGGTTCGGAGGGCAAAAATGGTAAACTGGAAAAAGGCAGAAGGGATAAAAGATACTCCGATAAAAGACAATCTCGACCAGCCGAGAGCCATTTGCTCATTCGGGGAGGCATACATCAATGAGTTAGGACATAGCCAGATCAATATGGCCAGAGTAATAAGGAAAAAGAGCAGGCTCTCTCTTGAGGCTTTTTCCCGGATTAAAACCAATATCCCAATAGCCAGTATTATCCACCCGGTCAGAAAAACAGCCAGAGCCAGAGGAGTAAAAGAGTGACTAGAAAAGGACACTATGATACTATTGAAAAGAGTTTCATACATTCTGATTAACCATGACCAAATTTAGTGAGTTAGCCTCAATCTCACCTTTGAAAATCCTCTTTAATAGCCCCGCTATTTCTATTATATGTTTTTATAAAAAATATTGCCAAGTTCTGAATCAGCTCACGAGTACTGTTAAGCCAAAAGAAGGTTGAACATTTTACAGGCCTGGACCGGCTTCAATATAATCGGGGCGACCTGTAGAAATATTTTTGGGAGGTTCTAGATGAAGGAAAAAAGAAGAGAGAAAGTTTCTTTTTTACTAATGTTAGCTGTCGGCTTAACCTTCTGGTCGGCTGGCAACCTGCAGGCCCAATCTGATGTGTACTTCGGTCATCCATTAGGCAGCACTAATATTCTGGGCATATATTCTCCGCTGGCTTCAGCTGCCGGGGAGACAATTCTTAGCTTTCCCGGGCCATACACGGCCTTTTTAAACCCGGCCACTATGATTTTGACTACTGGATTTAATCTGGCTATTTCGACCAGGTGGTCTCATGCTTTTTCCAAAAACAATTACAATTATGACAACGAGCTGGCCAGCTACAAACGAACAACCTTCTATCCTGAATTCGTCGGGGTGATAGCTGCTAATGGAAAATGGAGAATTGCCCTTGGTTATTCGCTGCCCGAAGAATATAACCGGCCGAAAATATTCAATTATAATAATTTTGATGAGCAGGATGGGAAGCTTCAGAACTTTGGCCTCTCTGTGGCTCGACAGATTACTGATAAAGTTTCTATCGGCCTGAGTGCCGCTTACCGCACCGGAGAAATAAATCATGCTCGCTATTATGATTCATCCCAGGAAAATAGATACTGGGATGTAGATATTCACTCTTTCGTCTTTGATTTTGGGCTCATCTGGGAGGTTAATCAGACTGTGACTCTTGGTCTGTCCATCAGGCCTCCTTATGAAATGACAGTCAAATATTATAGGTATGAAGAGCTTCTGGAAACTGGCGATATAATCTATCCAATCAGGATTAAAGGCTCCTATAAGTTCCCAGTTGTTCTCACCGCCAGCAGCCGGATAAAAGTCCTGGATAATCTGAACTTTTTCTCGGACGTCTCTTATTGGAATTGGTCTTCTTCTGAATGGAGCTATTTCTTCGAATATTTGAATGATATTTATAGGGTAGGCTCAGGAAGAGATGTCGTCAAATTCTCGGCCGGTGCAGATTATGCCTTAAAGCTCAAATCAAATGTCGAGAACAACCTGCATATTCTGGCTGGCTACATTCACGACCCGCAGATTTATTTTTCTGGTCAGGGTAATCGCCCGACCAATGATTATCTCACCTTTGGTCTGGGGCTTGAGCTCAAAAACTTTCAGATTGGAGCTTCGGCCAGGCTGCCCTTAGCGGCCCTCGATGAGCAAAGACTGATTTATTCCAGCCGCTTTCAATTTGGAATTGGGCTAACTTTGTGAGTGTGGTGCTGGCTGGCGCATTTTTCTGTTAGAGGGGCGATCTGTTCTGACGGAAACTAAGTCACAGGTCATTATTATAGCCGCTTCGCCAGGGTCTGTTCAGGTTACTTTATACGGATGACGATAGCTCCATCACCGGGGATGGTTACTTTTATTCCGATCGTGACCAGGGCGACCACATCGAGAGTAGCGGCAGCCTGAAGGACGGAGCTGCCAGTTAAAGAGGCAGTCGCCTGATCTTCTGGGCCCTGCAATGCGTCCCCGTTAGTCGCCACCATCTCGGCACCTGTCACTTTCCCGAGCGGGCAGGGAAGTTTTTCCGGGTGCAAAACACAGTTCACTTCCTGTTTCTCCTGGCCCAGGTTAACCAGAAGCAGATAAGCTTCGCCGGGCCGGCTATAGACAGCCGAAGCACAAATTTTCCCGGACAGACTGACGGCTTTGTTACGCCAGTCGGCAAACTTGTAAGATTCGATGTTACCCAGAGGCTTTAATAGGGGAAGTAACTCGAAAGTCTCCGGGCTGGCCGGCCAGGGCCAGAAGAATTAAGTGCGGTGAAGTGTTCCTTCCAACCTTTACAACTTTAAAAATTACGCGCCGTAAGCTTTGGCAGGAGAGATTAATTTCATTCATCGCTGTAAAATATAAAACCTGGCTGATTTCAGGTCAAGCTTCCAGTCTCCGGTCTTAATTATTTGGCGTCAAGCAACGGGCTTTGCTTGTCTTTAAATCTGATTGCGGCTTATAATATTGCTAAGCCAGAAGGAAAAGGAGCAAATCATGAAAAAAGTTTTCGCCATTTTCTTTGTCATGCTAATTTCATTTACTCTGGTTTATGGGCAGACGA
>JAKPXU010000211.1 GCA_029571905.1 Acidobacteriota bacterium
GCTGAATTGGCCGACGAAAAAGGCGAGATGTCACGAAGTTTTTTGATGACGCCAGGTAAAACCTCAAGGACATAATCCACTTCTTCTTCAGTGTTATAAATACTAAGCGAGAATCTGATCGTGCCGTGAGCAAAGGTGAAAGGAATCTTCATGGCCTGTAAGACATGGGAAGGCTCAAGTGAGCCGCTCGAGCAGGCCGAACCGGTGGAAGCGCAGATGCCATAATCGCTGAGAAGAAGTAAAATGGACTCTCCTTCGACAAACTCAAAGCTGACGCTCAGAGTATTTGGCAGACGTGGAGCCTGGGCGCCGTTTATTTTAATATTTGGAATACTTTCTATTAATCCTTTTTCCAGCCTGTCTCGCAGCTGGCCGACATAACTCCGCTCCTTTTCCAGGTTTTTCAAGGCCAGTTCGCTGGCTTTACCCAGAGCAATAATTCCCGGAACATTTTCAGTTCCTGCTCTCCGGCCGTTTTCCTGATGACCGCCCCGCAAAAAAGGCACAAATTTAGTTCCCTGCCTGATATACAGGACTCCAACTCCCTTTGGGGCGTGAAGCTTGTGGCCCGAGATGGAGAGCAGATCGATCTGGTTAGCCTTCAGGTTGATCGGAATTTTACCGGCAGCCTGGACGGCATCTGTGTGGAAAAGAACACCTTTCTCCTTAGCCATAGCAGCTGCCTTTTCTACCGGCATGATCACGCCGGTCTCATTATTGGCCCACATGATGGAAACTATGGCAGTCTCAGGGCTGATAGCCTTCTCCAGTTCTTCGAGATCAAGTTGACCTTCTTCATCGACGCTCAGGTAAGTTACCCGGTAACCTTGCCTTTCGAGATATCGGCAGAGATTGTAGATAGCCGGATGTTCGACAGCGGTCGTAACAATGTGTTTTTTTTCAGGATAAGCATTTAGAGCTGAATAAATAGCGGTTGAATCACTCTCAGTGCCACAGCTGGTAAAAATAATTTCTTCTGGCTGACAGCCCAGCAGGCTGGCCACTTTTGCCCTGGCTTCCTCCAGATGTTTTTTTACCTGGCCGCCAAATTGATGAATGCTGGATGGGTTGCCATAAAGCTCGGTCAAAAATAAATCCATCGCTTCTTTGACCTCCGGGCTAACCCGGGTGGTGGCGTTATTGTCAAAATATATGACTTTATTCATCTATTTTCTCTCTGACCTCTGGCCTTGACTCTTTTCTGTGCCTTTTAAAGTTGAAGTTGCTCACTGCCGGCTGGTTTCAGACCAGGACTATTTCTAAGTCTGATGCTCCTTTCTCTCTCAAAGCCTTTTCAACTACTTCCTTAAAAGTTTGACTGGCCAGCTGGCAGCTGGAGCAGGCACCTAAAAACCTGACTTTGACTGTCTTTCCGTCAAGGTCAACAAGCTCCAGCCAGCCGCCGTCCTCCCTCAGTTTCGGATTTATCTCTTCATCGAGTATCTTTTCTATTAGCTTAATTTTTTCAACTATAGTCAATTCAGGATAAGGTTTCTGGCTGTGACTGGCCCAGTAATCATTGAGGATTTTTTCTATCTCCCCTTTGCACTGTCCGCAATTTCCGCCCGCTTTGGTATAGTCGGTTACTTGTTCAACAGTCTTTAAGTTATTCAATTCGATAGCCTTTAAAATTGTTTTCTCAGAGACATTGAAGCACTTGCAGATGATTTTTTCCTGCTCGCCCGGAAAAACCTTGATGCCTTTTTTGGTGTAATAATTTTCTATGGCTGCCTGCAGGGCTTCCATCCCCATGACTGAACAATGCATCTTTTGCTCTGGCAGTCCGCCCAGATAATCGGCAATCTCTTTATTAGTTATCCTGGCTGCTTCTTCGATTTTTTTCCCTTTGATAATTTCGGTCAGGACGCTGGAAGAAGCAATGGCACTGGCACAGCCAAAGGTCTTAAACCTGGCATCTTCAATCGTCTGATCAACCGGGTTGATTTTTAAGGTGAGTTTGAGGACATCACCGCAGACGATACTGCCCACTTCACCCACGGCGTCAGGGTTTTCAATTTCCCCGACATTCTTAGGGTTTTTAAAATGTTCCATAACTTTATCGGTATAATCCCACATTTTTTCTCCTGACTGCTGGTGTTCTTTCTTCTCTATCCAGTATAGAGTCGACTGGTTGAACTGTCAATTTGCCGCCAGCCGGCGGCTGTTTTCCTACCTGCCTGGAAACGAATTTTCAAATGAAAGCCAGAATTTAATGTCGGGAAAATAAATCCGGAGGTATCTCTTTATCTGTCTTCGGTGAGCTGGCGTAGGGTTTCTTGCAGCTTCTGGACGACAGGGGGAGTCTCGAGGTCTTCGTAAAGAATTTTCTGACCGGGGAGGTCGCTGTCGTAAAAATTTCTGTTAGCTTTTTTATCAAACTGGAGGGAGCCACCTTTGAGGGACAATCCGGCAAAGAGTCCTTTACTTTTTGAATAAGAATAGATTTCAGCTTCCATTTCGAGATCGGTACTGGCCTCGGCGCTGCGGCCGATCGGGCCGGCGGAGACACTGAGATCGGCGCCCAGAGTAATCTTGTTGCCGGCAATTTCTTCCACTCCGCGACGGTTTTTAAAAACCAGGACAAGGTCGGCTTTCTGAACACCCAGTTGCAGGCCAAAACTTCCCCCGGCCAGCTTGATAAAAAGTGGATTGCTCCAGCTGCCGTCTTCTTTTTTTATAATGGCAATTCCGCTCCCGTACTGTCCGCCCAGTGCCCAGGCAGCTTTAATTACTCCTGGCAGGATAGCCAGGCCTTGAGCTTTTTTCAACAGGCTGATTGGAATTCCCTCATCTTTCATCTCGGCCAGCTCCTTAATCACTTCCAGAGATTTTTCGATTTTGTCTTCTCCGGGACGGGAGGCAGGCGGGTTATCGGCCAGAAGAGAGTTAAACATTAGAAAAAGAAAGGAAAACGAAATGGCCAAAAATGAAATTAAACGGTCCGCTTTCTTATTCACTGTTTTGCCTTTCTTTGATTATCTTATACTGGTCGAAAAAAAACGTCAATCTAGAATCTTCCCCCAGTTTTCATAATCCAGAGCAGGCGTAGGCTCAAGTTATATTTTTTTATAAGCTATGAATCAGTTTTGTTTATCGGGCAGCGTCTTTTTCTCTGAAGAGCGAGGACTCAAATAATAAAAAATCAATCCTGATAGAGTCAGCAATACTCCGGCCAGGGATTCTTTTGGGCGGTAAATCAGGCCGTAGATCAAGATCCAGGCTTGAAAAGTCAAAAAAATGATCGGTGTCAGCGGGTAACCCCAGGTGCGATAGGGAAGCTTCACGTCGGGCTGAGCCTGCCTGCTCTTCATGACTCCAAGAACGGTCAGAAAAGTAAAAAGATTAAGAGTAAAGCCGGTGAAGATGATCATTTTTTCAAAACTTGAGGTCAATATGTAAACAATCGAAATCAGCCCCTGGATCAATACCGCCAGATAAGGAACCTCTCTCGAATTAAGTCTGGACAGCCAGCGAAAGTAGTGATAATCTTCCCCGACTGTCATTGATACCCTGGGTCCGGCTATGATCATAGAAGAGATCGAAGCCAGCAGAAGGAGGGAGATAACGGCCGACATAATAGCTCCTCCCTGTGGTCCGAAAATGGCTGAGCCAAAAAGGTGGCCAACTTCGACTTTGCCAGCCATAACTGAAATCGGAATATTTTTCAGAAAGACATAGTTGAGGAGAACATACAGGATGATGACCAGGCTGGTGCCGGTAATCAAACTGAAGGGCAGATTTTTTTCTGGTTTTTTTACTTCGCCGGCAATGTAGATAGCTGCATTCCAGCCAGAGTAGGAGTAGGTGACAAAGTACATTGAAATGGCAAAAGCCGGGTTTAGAATATCCTTGATAGCTCTGTCATCCAGGGCAAAACTGACCAGTCCGGGCTGAGCATGTCTTAAGCCGACAAATATCAGGAACGCAATAACCGAAATATCAATCAGAGTAAAAATCAGTTGAACTCGCCCGCCTAAAACTTTGTTTAAAGCATGAATGAGGGTAAAGATGAGAACCGCGGCCACTGCTAAGGACTTGGTGATATTCAAACCGGGCAGCCAGCTGGCGATAAGGGTCTGAAAGCTTTCTCCAGCTGCCCTTTGAAAATAAGCGGCGAAGGCCATGGCCGAGGCAGCGACCGGGGCGGCAAAAGTGACCAGAATGGATACCCAGCCGGCTAGAAATCCCAGTGGCCGGTTAAACATGGTGGACAGCAGGTGATATTCGCCACCACAACGCGGCCATCTAACGGCTGCTTCCGCATAAGTCAAAGCTCCGGTTAAAGCCAGAACTCCACCCAGAACCCAGAGCAGGATGACAGCCAGACCAGAAGAAAGGCTGACCACCTGAAAACCGAGGCTGGTGAAAACACCTGTCCCGACCATGTTGGCCACGACCAGGGCGGCAGCTGTCCAGCCACTGAATTTAGTTTTCATCTAAACCCAGCCTTTAAATTTTAGTTTTGTTGCCTATGATTATAAGCTAATAAGTCATGACAGCCAAGACAATTCAGTGCATTTAATCTCAAAAAGCTAATAAAGAGCAACCGCGACCAGATTACCAGATTAATTGAAGGCTTTTCTGGCTTGAAATATTTCCTTGACGCCTTGATTACTTAATTATAAAAAGGAAGAAAAGGAACTAACCTTTTTGGAAAGGAAAACAGAATAATTATGACAGAACTTTTTTCGGCTAATAAAAAGCGAGTTGGTCTCAAGCACAGTTCAAAAAAATATTTTTATCTGATTATCGGGCTGGCTCTGATAATCCTGGTGGATAGCGGGCAGGCCGGGCAAAAGCCGGGAAGAAATTTTAATCCCCAAAGGCCTCCTCAGGCTGGACAGGCCAGGGTAAAAAAAGTAATTATTGGCTATTATCCGAGCGAGAAAAGGGCAGTCGTTGATTATCGACAGATTGAATTTGATTATCTAACTCATCTGGCTGAAGCTTTTGCCTGGCCTGACCGCGAAGGTAATTTGATTGTCAATCCTGACTTTATTTATCCGGAATTACTGACTGCTGCCCACCAGAAAAGGGTTAAGGTCATCATGAGCCTCGGCGGTTGGGGAAATTGTGCTGGCTTCCCACCGATGGCAGCTTCAGCCGAAAAACGTTCGCGCTTTATTTCTCAGGTTTTGGATTTCTGTCTTCTTCATGGCTATGACGGAGTGGATCTTGACTGGGAATTTGTCTCGAACGAACAGGAAAAAGACAGCTTCTCTGCCCTGGTCAAGGAGCTGAATGCTGTCCTGAAAGCTCAAAGCCCGCCACTTCTTCTGACTATGGCTGCTCCGGCCGGGCCTTATTGGGGTCGCTGGATTAACTTTGAGGAGCTGCATCCCTATTTTGATTTTATCAGCTTCATGACTTATGACTATCATGGCCCCTGGACAGATCATGCCGGCCATAATTCGCCTCTTTATACCTGCCTTAACGATCCCTGCGGATCGATCGATGATACTTTTAGCTACGCTTTAATCAGAGGGATTCCTTTAAAGAAAATTCTGCTCGGTATTCCTTTTTATGGCAGATCATTCGAGGCAGCGGGGCTTTACAAATCTGCTGCCAACAGTCAGTACTATGTCTATTCTGAAATTAAAAAACTCATGGCTTCTGGCTGGAAATACAACTGGGACAACTGTGCGGAGGTCCCTTATCTTCTGAGTCCTTCTAAAAAGACACTGCTCTCTTTTGATGATAAAAGATCAATTCAAAAAAAGGGTCAATATCTTCTGGAAAAGAAAGTAGCCGGCTTCATCATCTGGGAAATTAC
>JAKPXU010000003.1 GCA_029571905.1 Acidobacteriota bacterium
CGCCATGGAAACAGCCAGGCCGACTGCTGCTGACCACCACGAAACAGAAGCTGGCAGGGGAGTGGCCAGCTTAATGATGAGAGCTACAACCACGCCAGCCAGGATACCGATAACCCCACCTATTCCAGTTAAAACTACAGCTTCTATCAAAAATTGCTTGACGATATCGGTTGATCTGGCGCCAATTGCTTTTCTGATGCCAATTTCTCTGGTTCTTTCCTTGACGGCCACCAGCATGATATTCATCACGCCGATTCCCCCGACCAGAAGTCCGATGGAGGAAACGATGATCATAACAATAAAAGCTGCCCCTGTTATCTGATTATACAGGCTGAGTAAACTCTCCTGGGTGAAAATGGCGAAATCATTAGGCTTGTTAGGAGGAACCTTCCTTCTTATCCTTAAGAAATTGGTTACCTGTTCAATGGTTTCGTTAATTAGCGAGGCCTCTTTCGGAACGATGGTAATAGAAAGAGAGGCTGGATCGTAAGGAAAATATTTCATCAGAGAGGTATAAGGGATAGCTACAATGTTATCCTGAGACTGGCCGAACATCTGTCCTCTTTTGCTCATCACGCCGATAACAGTAAATTTTTCCTGACCAACTTTGATCTCCTTTCCCACGGGAGACATATGGGGAAAGAGAACATCGGCTACCTCTGTCCCGATAAGGCAAACGCGCGCACTATGCCTGATCTCAGCTTCGGTGAAATCCCGGCCTTCTTTAGGCAAGTAAACGGCAAAAACATTATTGAAGCTCTCATCGGTGCCATAAATTATAGCGTTATCACACTTGATGTTCTGATATTTAACTTCAGGCAATTTCAGAAAATCAGGTGTTAGCTGAATGGTTAGAGACTTGACCAGAGGGCAGGCCTCCTTAATAGCCTCTACATCTTCGAAGTTCAAATCCTTACGCTGCCTTTCTTCCTCCGTCCTTTCTCCCACCACCACCGGTTCATATTTCTGAATAATGATTAGGTTGCTGCCAATTCGTTCGATTTCTCCGGCGATACTGGCGTTCAGGCCTTCTATCACCGAAACCATTCCGATGACAGTCATGACGCCGATGACAATGCCCAAAGCGGTCAGGAAAGAGCGCATTTTATGGGTTTTGATAGAATCCAGGGACATGGAAAAAATTTCCAGCCAGAGCTGTGTCCTGACTTTCATTGTTCTGACCTCAGGGCTTCAACTGGATTGAGCTTGGCCGCCCGGTTAGCCGGGTAAAGACCAAAAAACAGGCCGACGACAGCGGACATCAAAATGGCCACGATCACCGAGACCGGATCTATCCTGGACGGAATGGAAGTGGTCAGGGTGACCACCCTGGCAATAATATAGCCCAGAATAATTCCTATCAATCCACCCAGCCCGGAGAGAATGGCAGCTTCAATTAAAAATTGCATCAGTATATCACGCCGGCGGGCGCCAACAGCCATTCTGATGCCAATTTCTTTAGTTCTTTCGGTGACTGAGACCAGCATAATATTCATAATGACTATGCCACCTACCAGCAGGGCAATTGAAGAGATGGCAATCATGGCAAAATAAACACCAGAAGTTGCTGAACGGTAGAGCTGTATAAAAGTCTCTGATGTCTGAAAAGCAAAATCATCAGGTTGGTTGAAAGTTCTCTTTCGGAGTGAACGCAACACAGTCCTGACTTCCTCCATTGCCTGATTCATTTCTTCCTGAGATGAAGTGTGAACATTAATGGTGATAGTCCGGCGGCTGCCATAGATTTTCATAAAAGTACTGATGGGAATCCAGACATAATTGTCCTGGCTGAAACCCAGTATCTTACCTTTTTTCTGTCCCACTCCTATGACTTCAAAATTTTGCTGGCCAACTTTGATCCAGCGACCCAGTGGGTCAAGACCAGGAAATAAGTTTTCGGCTACATCGGCTCCAATTATACAGACAAATCTCGAGCGCTCTTCGTCGTCTGGCATCAAATAGCGCCCGCGCTCAAGCTCGAGGACTGAACCTATTAGATGATCAACGTAAGTCACTCCCCGCACCTCGACGTTTTTGATGCTTTTGGAGCCATATTTAACCAGCTGAGATGCATTGACCGAGGCTCCCACCAGTTGGCAAGAGGGACAGAGCTTCCTCAGCGTAGCCAGGTCATCGAGGGTCAGGTCTTTCCTTTTTAGTTGCTCTTGATAGTCCTTGATAGAGGTGATGACAGGAGAAAATTTAGAAACGGCAAAATCGTTGGCTCCATAAAAAGACATTTTGGTATAAACATAGTTGTTCAACCCCTGAATGACCGAAACCACAGAGATAATAGTCAGAACACCAATAATAACTCCTAAGAGGGTCAGAAAAGTTCGTAATTTGTTTGAGTGCAGTGAAGTCAGAGCCATACTTAAGGATTCATGAAAATAAATGCTGCCTTTTCTCATTTTACTTTACTATTCTTCTTTCTGGCCTATTATCCTGGCCTACCTTTCAGCAATCAAGTTTACCTTATTTTATGCTAAGAAATAAGTCCTGGCTAGCTGATTTTAAAATTCTGTCCGGGGAACTCATCTTGACTCGGTTGGCGGTTAGACTGATAATTTTCTAAAATTAACTATCTACAGGAGAAGGTGATGTGCCAATTGAATCTCGAAGTTAAAGGGCGACAGGTGGCGGCTCTATACTTTGAGGAGCCAGGAGTAGCTAATAGTGAAGCTACCTTGAAAAGGGCAGCCATTAGAGCTCAGGAACTTAAAATCAGACAGGCGGTTCTGCCTTCAGTAACTGGTGAGACAGCCAAGAAGGCACTCAGCCTATTCTCTAACTGCCAGCTGGTGGTGGTTACTCACTCGACAGGATTTTTAAAGCCGAACTATCAGGAAATGGCGGAGACCGTTCGCCAGGAACTACAGGCGGCGGGGGCTAAAGTCCTGACTGCCCAGCACGCTTTTGGCGGCGTCAATCGGGCAGTCAGGAGAAAATTTGGTACCTATGAGCTTGATGAAATCATTGCTTACACTCTGAGGTGTTTTGGACAGGGCTTGAAAGTGGCGGTTGAAATCAGCCTGATGGCAGCCGATGCTGGACTGATTAGAAGTGGTGAACCCTGCCTCTCTCTCGGTGGAACGGAAAGAGGAGTGGACACAGCTGTTCTGTTGAGACCCGTTAATTCTCAGAATTTTTTTGATTTAAGAATAATGGAAATACTGGCCAAACCCGGTTTTTACCAGCCGGCTGAAGAATGATAAGGGAGGGATAGCTACCTTTCTTTATTTCGGTTAAACTAACACCAGTCAATAAATTAAGAGCATGGAAAGGAAAGGACAATTTTAAGGATTAACAAATTTCTGGCCCAGGCCGGTGTAGCCTCGAGGCGGGAAGCTGATCGACTGGTAGAAGAAGGGAGGGTTCAGGTTAACCGGAAGGTGGTCAGGCGCCCGGGAACTCTCATTGACGAGACCTCTGACCGGGTAGAAGTTGATGGAAGGCCGGTTAATCTGCCTACCTCCAAAGTTTATATCCTGTTAAATAAGCCAGCTGGTTATATTGTCACCATGAAGGATCCTCAAGGAAGAAAAACGGTAACTGATCTTTTACCGTCACTGCCTTTCCGCCTGTTTCCGGTTGGCCGACTTGACCGCGAGAGTGAAGGAGCTTTGCTCTTTACCAATGATGGTGAGCTGGCTCACCGCCTCCTGCATCCTCGCTATGGATTTAAGAAAATTTATGAAGTCAAAATAAAAGGATATATTACCGACCAGCAGATAGACAGGTTAAAGCGGGGAACTTTTATTGACGGACGAAAAGCAACACCCGATAAAGTTGGCCTGATTTACCGAAACAGGCAGTATTCTTATCTCAGGCTAGAAATTCATGAAGGGAGAAAGCACGAGGTCCGGAAAATGTTTTATGCTCTTGACCTGGAGGTAAAAAAATTAAGAAGAGTAGCTATGGCCGGTCTGAGCATCAAGGGCCTCAGACCCGGATTTTGGCGTCATTTAAAAAAAGAAGAAATCGTTAAACTCAAACGGCAGGCTGGATTAGTTGATTAAAAAAATATGAGCTGATCTTTCTTTTCATCCGTTTCACTTTTGAGCAGCTGCTGGCTGGTTTTTTCCCTGACCTGTTATTCAGATCCGGCTGGTCGCTCTTCTTCTGCTTCACCTTCAAACTCGCGCCAGGCTAGAGCCAGTCGTTCGAGTTCCATATCGACCAGGTAATTTACTGTTCCCTCTTCAAAATTGCCATCTTCCTGTCTCTCTCCAGCTTTAACTCCGGTCAGAATCTCCAGTCCTTCATCAATAGTTTTAATTGGATAAATATGGAATTGGCCGTTTTTGACGGCCTGGATAACCTCTTCACTCAGCATCAGATTGCTCACATTCTGATAAGGGATGATCACTCCCTGGGTCCCGGTCAAACCTTTAGCCCGGCAAACAGCAAAGAAACCTTCAATTTTTTCATTTACCCCGCCTATTGGCTGGATTTCGCCCTTCTGGTTTAAGGAGCCAGTTACCGCCAGGTCCTGACGAAGAGGCAGACCAGACAAGCTAGATAAAATGGCATAAACTTCAGTTGAGGAAGCACTATCTCCGTCAACTCCCGAATAAGATTGCTCGAAGGCGATGCTGGCTGACAGAGCAAACGGTTTATTTTGAGCATATTTTCCTCTTAAATAACCAGCCAGAATCAGTACGCCCTTGTTATGAGTCTTGCCACTCAGGTCAGCTTCTCTCTCAATGCTGATGACACCGGCCCGACCCATGGACGTCCTGGCGGTGATCCGGGCAGGCTGTCCAAAAGCCAATTCACCTGTATCGTAAACAGCCAGACCGTTGACCTGCCCAACTGTCTGTCCCTGAGTATCAATGAGAATAGTTCCCTCCTCAATCATTTCTCTGATTTTCCTTTCTACCAGATTGACCCTTTCCATTTTTTCTTTAATAGCTGTCTGCACATCCTGGCGAGATACTAGCTGGTGTCCATTCTTTCTAGCCCAGTAATCAGCTTCTCTTATGACATCGGCAACCAAATGGAATCTGGTAGACAATTTTTTCTGGCGGCCTGCCTGCCTGACCCCAAACTCGACAATAGCCGCTATTCCATCGCGACCAACAGGCTGCAATTTGTCTTCATCGACGATTTTTTTGATAAATCTGGCATAATCAACGATAGTTTTTTCGGTTTTCTCCATCTCACTGTCAAATTCAGCTTTGACTTTGAAAATCTTTTTAAAATCATCGTCAAGGAAATATAGAAGGTTATAGAGATAGTCATCTCCAATCATGATGACCTTGACATCGCATTTTATCGGTTCTGGCTTCAAGTGTTTGGCTGAAATAAGAAAGGGTGAAACAGGATTCTGGATTTCATATGTTTGATAGCGAAGGGTACGTTTGAGGGTGGCCCAGACTCCGGCCTCACTCAGCGCATCCAGGGCATTTAAGACCAGATAGCCGCCATTAGCTTTAATAAAAGAACCAGCTTTAATTTTCGTAAAATCAGTCTGGCCGAGACCAAAACGACCATAGCTATATTCTATTGTCCCAAACAGATTGATGTAATTTGGCGTTATCTCCATAATAACCGGAGCGCCCTGGAGATCAGAATTGTCCACCAGCAGATTGACCCGATAGTTGAGGAAAGGATCAAATTCTTCAGGTTGATTTTCATCTTCTGGTTTTTTGCCCTTAAATAAATCCAGGTCTTCCAGCAAATTTTTTTCGACTTCTTCCAGGTAACCCTGGACAGCCGGGAAAGGTAGTCCCTGTCTGAGATCAGTCAATCCACCCTTGATTATCGGGCTGCAGACCTCTATTTCCTGGTTTTTAAGAAGCAACTGAGTTTCATCGTCGATAGCCTTGAGCTGGCTGATGACCTTTTCCAGCTGGCCAGTCAACTCACTGTATTTTTTCTTCAGTTCCTCCAGTTTCTTCCTGGGGAACTTATCCTCTTTGGCCAGAGCTTCCAGCTTATTAAAAGGGGTAGGCTCTCCCTCGATAACCGGTAGCAAGTCTGGCCGGGTAAAGAGTCCCATCTGAACCTGAATAACAGTAAAGCCTTCGGCCGAGACCAGGTCGTTAAACTTTTGCAGAACATCTCTCTGTTTTCTCTCCTGACTGTCAATGATGCTCTGCTTTCTTTCTTGAAAAAACTGACTTTTAAGTAATTCTGGAATATTAGTTTTTAGCATACTAATCAGCCGGTTGAGCCCGTCACTCAGCAATCGCCCTTTACCGGCAGGTAGCGACAGAAGAATTGGTTCTTCTGGTTTTTTGAAGTTATTGACATAAAGGAGGTCATCTGGCACGGGCTGGCCAACTTTGATTCTCTCCAGAAACTTCTTAATGGTGGTAGTCCGACCTGTTCCAACCAGGCCGGTAATAAATATATTATAGCCACGGCTCTTAATTTCGAGACCTGTCTCCAGAGATTTTAAAGCTTTTTCCTGCCCGATAATACCTTCGCAGGCCAGGCATTCAGCTGTTGATTCGAACGGGATAAGTTTCTCCGGGCAGTGCCAGGCTAATTCTTCTGGTTTAAGCTCATAGAATTCACTGGTTGGTTTCATTTTGACTCCTTAGAAATCTTTTAATTATTTTACCTTTGATTCAAACCGCGGTAAAGACATTTATAATCCAGATGAAAAAGTTAAATGAATTTGATAGAATTTATAGAAATTCATTTGAGGGCAAAGTGAATGAGTGACCTGACCATCAAGCAGGTTGAAAGTGGTAGTGAATTAAGAGCTTTTATCAATTTCCCCTGGCAAGTTTATAAAAACGATCCTAACTGGGTTCCACCTCTCCGTCTACAAATAAAAGAAAAGCTTAACCGTAAAAAAAACCCTTTTTTTGAACACGCCGAGATGGCTCTTTTTCTGGCCAGGAGGGGCCAAGAAATCGTCGGGAGGATTGCGGCTATTATTGATTTTAATCACAATGAATATCATGGGGAGAAGGTCGTTTTTTTTGGCCTGTACGAGAGCCTGAATGACGAACAGGTAGCCAGGTTGTTGCTTGAAACTGTCATCGACTGGGGGAAAAAGAGAGGCATGGAGATTTTGAGGGGGCCAGTTAATCTATCTATGAATGATGAGTGTGCTTTTTTGCTGGAGGGTTTTGATCGCCCACCGACGATTATGATGCCGTATAATCCGCCTTATTATATTGAATTGATGG
Source organism: Acidobacteriota bacterium (assembly GCA_029571905.1). Taxonomy (GTDB): domain Bacteria; phylum Acidobacteriota; class Aminicenantia; order Aminicenantales; family Saccharicenantaceae; genus Saccharicenans. The sequence goes on from JAKPXU010000003.1 coordinate 7,149, forward strand.
AAAAATGCGGTCTGACCAAGGCTAAAGACCTATATGCCTATTTTATGGATCGCGATCACGAGACTGAACAGCAAGTCAAGGCAGTAGTGGGAAAAATCAAGCAGATCACTTCTTTTAAAATGAGAACTGCTAACCTCAGAAAAGTTCAGCAGGAAACAAAGAAAATTGCCTATATTTATAATCAGGCCTGGGCGAAAAACTGGGGATTTGTACCCTGGACCGACAACGAAATGAAGTTTATGGGGAAAAGCTTAAAAGCTTTTGCCGATCCCGATCTGGTCATTTTTGCCATGCACAATGGTCAGGAAGTCGGCTTTGCCTTCGGTCTGCCAAATTACAATGAGATCACCAAAAGCCTTAATGGCAGGTTATTTCCCTTTGGGATTTTTAAATTTATGTTGAACAGAAGAAAAATAACTGGAATGAGGGCACTGGTTTTTGGCGTTATGCCCCGTTACCAGCGAACTGGCCTGAGCTATTTGCTCTATGACGAACTGGAAACCAGGGCCAAGGCTAAAGGTTATAAATGGGCAGAGACTTCCTGGCAATTGGAAGATAATGAGGCCATTAATAGATTTACTGCCTCCATAGGTGGTAGAATATATAAAAAATACAGGATTTATGAGAAAAGAATAATTCCGCTGAGTCAAGGAGAAAAGAATGAAAGTATATGAAGGTAAACTTCAAGCCCAGGGATATAAAATTGCTATTATCCTTAGCCGTTTTAACCAGTTTATTTCCGGACACCTGCTGGACGGCGCTCTCGAGGCATTGGGCAAACTGGGCGTGGAAGAGGACAATATTGAAGTCTACAAGGTTCCTGGTGCATTTGAAGTTCCACTTATAGCCAAAAAACTGGCTGCTAAAAAACAGGTTGACGGCCTGATTTGCCTTGGAGCTTTAATCCGTGGTGATACGCCTCATTTTGATTATTTGAGTTCTGAAGTGACCAAAGGTCTATCCCAGGTGGCGATAGAAGATGGTTTGCCTATCTCCTTTGGGATCCTGACGGTTGAGACGGTAGAACAGGCTATCGAGAGAGCTGGTACCAAAGCCGGTAACAAGGGCTATGAAGCTGCTCTGGCCCTTATCGAAACGATAAATTTATTAAAGCAAGCCAAATTGGACTGAGCGACGCCTAGAAATTTTAACCATGGGAAGTAGAAGAAAAGCCAGGGAGTGCGCTTTGCAGATTCTATTCCAGCTGGAATTTTCTCCTGACCGGCTGGACGAAATACTTCAGGATTACTGGGCAGCTCAGCCGCTGAAGCCAGAAGTCAAAGAGTATGCGACCTGGCTGGTGAAGGGTATAAGACAGCACCAGGCGGAAATTGATGAGGCGATTGAAAAGGCTTCAGAGCACTGGCGATTGGACAGGATGGCCATGGTCGACAGAAATATATTAAGAATGGCGGTTTTCGAGTTGATTTTTGAAAAAACCCTGCCGCCGCCCATAATTATTGATGAGGCTATTGAGGTGGCCAGAAAATTCTCCGGCCAGGAAGCGGCCATTTTTGTCAACGGGATTCTGGACGGAATCTACAAGAGCCTCCCTGAAGACAGAGCTGAGAATAAGGAGGCAGGCTATAATCAAGGTAAGAAAGAGGAAGTGAAATGAGCCCAGATGACGTTAAAAAGGAAAGTGATTTCCATCTTGTTCAGGAGGAATTGTCTGATCAGGAGCGGGTCAGACTGGAAAAATGGAAAAAGTTGAGAGAGAAGGGAATAGATGTTTTCCCTCACCGAACAGAACAAACCCATTCGGTTTTTGAAGTGGTCAGGGACTTTTTCCATTTAAGCCGGGAAGAACTTGAAGAAAAACAATATCAGGTTAAAGTGCCAGGCAGAATTATAGCCATCAGAAAAATGGGTCGGGCAACTTTCTTTCACCTGTCTGACTACCGCGATCGGGTGCAGGTATATCTACGGGAAGACCTGATCGGCCCGGAAAACTATGAACTTTTTGATCTTTTTGACATCGGCGATTTTCTTCAGGTCGAGGGCAGGCTTTTTCGGACAAGAACCGGCGAGTTGACCATTCTGGCTGAGAAGATGACCTTTCTGGCCAAGTGCTTTCACCCTCTGCCTGAAAAATGGCATGGATTGCAGGACATCGAGCTGCGCTATCGTAAACGCTATCTTGATCTGATCATGAATCCAGAAGCCGGAGAAACATTTAGAATAAGAAGTGAGCTGACAAAGAAGATACGGCAGTACTTTGATGAGCGCGGCTTTATCGAAGTTGAAACTCCCATGATGCAGGTTATGCCGGGTGGAGCTCTGGCTCGACCTTTTAAAACCTTTCATCAGGCTCTGGGGATAAACCTTTATCTGAGAATTGCTCCCGAACTCTACCTGAAAAGATTGGTCGTCGGTGGAATGGAAAGAGTCTATGAGATTAATCGCAGTTTCCGCAATGAAGGAGTTGACTCCCAGCATAACCCGGAATTTACCATGCTGGAATTTTATCAGGCTTACATCGATTATAATCAGCTGATGGAGATGACAGAAGACCTGTTTCTTTTTCTGGCCAGGGAGATTCATGGTCACGAAGAATTACCTTACGGCGATAACTTGATTTCTTTTAAGAAACCCTGGGCCAGGTTGAAATATAAAGATGCCATCCTCCAGTACAGCGGTCTATCTCGAGACAGGCTCGATAATGAAAAAGATATGATGGAGCTGGCTGGCAATCTAACTCCGGAGGCGAAGCCAGCCACTTATGCCAAAGCTCTTGATATCATTTTTGACAAGATGGCCAAGGAGAAAATTATTCAACCGACGTTTATCATCAATCCGCCGCGAGAAATCTCTCCGCTGGCCAAGGCTAACCGTCAGAATCCTGCTGAGGCTGATCGTTTTGAGCTGTTAATAGCGGGCATGGAACTGGCTAATGCCTTTTCTGAGCTGACTGATCCCTTCGAACAAAGACAGCGTTTTGAAGAACAGGCAGTTATGAGAAAGACGGGAGATGAGGAATCACATCTGGTTGATCTTGACTATGTAGAGGCTCTGGAATATGGCTTGCCGCCTACCGGTGGGGAAGGCATTGGTATCGACCGCCTGACTATGATTTTTACCAACCAGAAATCAATCAGGGAAGTTATACTCTTCCCTCTGCTTAAACCAAGATGAGAGAGGCAAGGTGAAAACCGGTTTTGAGCTGTTTATCGCCAGAAAATATTTGACTGCCCGTCGAAAACAGGCATTTATTTCAGTCATTACTTTTGTTTCTGTTCTGGGAGTGACCATCGGAGTGATGGCGCTGGTCATAGCTCTTTCTTTAATAACTGGTTTTCAAGAGGATGTTCAGGAAAAGATTCTTGGAGCGACTTCGCATCTGATGATTTCTGATCTTTCTGGTGAGGGCTTAAAGGATTATCAGGAATTAGCTGCCAGAATTGAAACGTTGCCCCAGATCCAGGCTGTCACCCCGGTCGTTTATAATACTGTCCTTATTACCGGTCCAGCTCGCAGTGCTGGTGCCCTGTTGAAAGGAATGGATTTTAAGCGAGAAAGAGAGGTAGCAGATTGGCTGAAGCAATTACCAGCCGGTAATCTACCGGAAGATGATGAGGCCCCCTGGCTGGTTTTGGGCAAGTCTCTGGCTGCCACCCTCGGTGTATCAGTTGGAGAAACGGTCAATGTTTTAATTCCTTCCGCTCACCTGACACCAGTCGGGCTGTGGCCCAAAGTTAAGACTTTTAAGATTTGTGGTCTTTTCGACTCCGGTTTATATGAATTCGATTCGTCAACTGCTCTTGTTTCTTTAGGTCTGGCCCAGAAAATTTTTAATTTACCTGCCCGGGTGAGCTACCTTCAGGTTAGAATCGAGGATATATTTAAGGCTGACGAACTGGCTGAAAAAATCCAACAGATAATTGGACCGGGAATTTATGTCACCACCTGGATGGAACTTAACCGTTCTCTGTTTTCGGCTTTGAAACTGGAAAAGACGTTACTTTTCCTGACCATCACCTTAATTGTAGTAGTAGCAGCGCTAAATATTATTGCCAGCCTGGTTTTGCTGGTCATGGAAAAAACCAGAGATATCGGCATCTTGATGGCCATGGGAGCCAAGGCTAAACAGATAAAAAAGATATTTTTCTGGCAAGGGGCAATTATAGGGTTGGTTGGAACAGTTGTTGGCTTGAGTCTTGGCCTTTTCTGGTGCTGGCTGGCCAATACTTTTAAACTGATCAAATTGCCAGTGGATATTTATCAAATCGCCTATGTGCCTTTTCGACCGAGACCTTTTGATCTGGCCCTGATTGTTCTGGTGACTCTGGCCATCACTTTTCTTTCGACGCTTTATCCTTCCAGGCGGGCGGCCAAAATTGATCCGGTTATAGCTTTAAAATATGAGTGAAGATAAGATGATCGATCTGACTGAAACCAACTGGCCGGTTATCAAAACAGAAAATCTGGGGAAGGCTTATTCATTGCCCGACCGAACCTGCTTGCGAGTTCTCAATGGGATAAATTTTGAAATTAAAGCTGGTGAACTGGTGGCCATTATGGGGGTATCAGGGGTCGGCAAGACGACTTTCCTGAATATTGTGGGCGGTCTGGATCGCCCAACCGAGGGCCGGGTTTATTTTGAAGGCCAGGATTTGATGGCCAAAAGCCAGACGGAAGTAGCCGAGCTGAGAAATAAAAAAATAGGCTTTGTCTTTCAGTTTATCTATCTTCTACCTGAATTTACGGCAGTGGAAAACGTGGCTATACCCTTAATCATAGCCGGGATAGACAAAAATCAAGCTCTTAGTCGGGCCCGAAAAGGTCTGGAAGAAGTGGGTATGAACAACCGGTGGAATTTCCGACCGGCTCAGCTGTCAGGCGGAGAGCAGCAAAGAATTGCCGTGGCCAGGGCCCTGATTAACGAGCCAAGGCTTCTTCTGGCTGACGAACCTACTGGCAATCTCGACTGGAAAACAGGGGAGACGATTATCAGGCTGATAGTTGAAATGCACCGCCGAAAAGGCCTATCATCGATAATCGTTACTCATAATGATAGAGTAGCCCGTTTTTGTCAGAAATCTTATCTGATGGAAGGGGGTAATTTGAAACTTTTTGAAGGAGAACAGGGTTAAATAATCTATAGCTTGCAGGTTATTATGGCTGGCAGGACAAACCAGCTACTCTTTGAAAATCGACAGGCGTTATGGTATAAGGTTATCCCATGAAACAATTGAATCTAGTGTTGATGATTATTTTACTGGCAGGTATTTTATCTGCTCAGGAAGTTGTTGAAAAAATTGAAGTTGTTGGCAATAACCGTATTTCCAAAGACACCATTGTTTATTATCTGACCTGTCGGGAAGGTGATTATTATAATGAGGCTCTGCTCAAAAAAGACTTTAGGGTTCTCTGGTCAACCGGTTTTTTTTCTGATTTAAGAATTGAAGAGGAAGATGGTCAGCGTGGCAAGATTATAAAAATCTATGTCGAAGAAAACCCGATCATTAAAAATGTAATTTTCAAAACAGGCAAGAAGGTTAAAGAGGGTGACATAGTTAATAAACTTAAGGAAAAAGATGAAAATATTGTTGCCCATTCTTATTACAGTCCCTATAAGGTACAGAAAGCTAAAAAGACCATCAAAGAATTGCTGGAAGAAAAAGGTTTACAGGCTGCCCGCCTTGATACTGAATTGATCAATAAGGGTAATAATGAAGTTGATCTAATCTTTAGAATTGATGAAGGCCCCAAACTAAGGGTAGGAGAGGTTGTCTTTGTCGGCAAAAATAAGGTGCCGGATAGCTTTCTGGTCCAGGCCATGAAGGACAATCGCGTTCATAATCTGTTTAATTGGATTTCTGGCAAGGATGTGTATAAAAAGAGTAAGCTTGAAGAAAATATCAACGAAATCAAAAAGAAACTGCAGGAATTCGGTTATATGGAGGCCTCGGTTGGCGAGCCCAAGATAGAAGAAATAACCAGGCAAACGGTCTTTTTCAAAAAGCAAAAAATGATACGAATTATTATTCCAGTTGACCCTGGCCTGGTTTACCGGACGGGTGAGATCAAAGTCGAAGGCAATAAGTTTATAACTACCAACTATCTATTGAGTCTGGTAAAGCTTAAGCCAGGTGAAATTTACAGTTCCAAAAAGAGAGAAAAAACCATTGAAGATATGGGTGAAATGTATCGCAATTTTGCTTTTCTTTATGCCCAGGTGATTCCAGTTGAAAGTCTTGATCCTAAAAATAAGATAGTCAATGTCACTTTCAATATCAATGAAGGAGAAGTGGCCTATCTTCGCCGCCTGAATTTTGTCGGCAACACATTTACTAAGGACAAAGTTTTACGCCGGGAAATGATGATTAGAGAGGGAGACCGCTTTAGCCTGGCTATGTTTAAAGATAGCATTCTGAGGGTTAAGCAACTTGGTCTGGTAGACATTGAAAATGAGCCAGATATTAAGCCCGATCCAGAGAACCCAACTCAGATTGATGTCAATTTAAATGTCAAAGAATTACAAAAGAACAATATCCAGTTCAGTGCTGGCTATAGCGGTTACGAGGGAACTTTTGTTGCTTTTAGCTACTCAACGGTAAATTTTCTGGGGGGCGGGGAGACACTTGACCTGACTCTCCAGCAGGGCAAGAGAGTTAAAAACTATAGCTTCGGACTGACTGAACCTTATATTTTTGACCGGCCAATGACTGTCGGTTTTAATATCTTTGACCGCAAAATAAACATTCCTTATCTTTACAGTCAGTATTCCAAAGGCATTTCGCTCGTTTATGGGATGAGATGGATTGAATACTGGCGTTTTAATTTGAATTATACTTTTCAAAAAACCTCTCTGGATACCCCTGGTTATGACGATTCGGGTGGTTATTATTATTATTATAATCCCTATTATTATGCTGGCACCTATTATGTCAGTGCTATAGAACCGGTCCTTTACCGGTCAACGATAGATAGTCCATTGACGCCCAGCCGTGGCACCTCTTACACCGCTGCCTTAAAATATGCCGGTTCTTTTCTTGGTGGTCAGGTACACCTGGTGCGGCCGAGGTTGGATCTGGCTCATTATCAACCATTTATTGCTAATCATGTTCTGGGTTTCCATGTCGAATATATGGAGGTGAAGGCCACCAAAGGAAATGAGGTTCCTTACTGGGAAAGATTTTTCCTGGGAGGTGAGCAGTCTATTCGTGGTTATGATTTTTACACCATTGGCCCGCGTGATGAAAATCAAGTCCTGATCGGCGGGCAGAAATCACTGGTCATGAATTTCGAGTATATTATTCCATTTGGCGGGCCTCTTTATGGCATCGTCTTTTATGATCTGGGTAACGCCTGGTTATCGGGCCAAAAAGTGAGTCTGAAGGATGTCTATACCTCTGCCGGTCTGGAAGTCAGAGTGTTTGTTCCCGCCCTGCGTGTACCGTTCCGTCTTATTTTTGCTTACAACAATAGAAAAATATATGCCGACGACTCCAATTTTGCCTTCCGCTTTGCCATCGGAACGACATTTTGAGGTGAAGAGTCTGTTTCCTTTTTAGCCAGAAAAGTGTAAAATTACAAGGTATAATAAATTTAGGAGGAGATAAATGCCCAAAAAACTGGCGACGTACTTAATAGTACTATCTATGATGGTGGTTGGTTTCAGCCTGATAGCTGAAGCACAGCAGACTATCAAAGTAGGAATCATTAACTCCCAGGAAATTCTGGAAAAGTCGATTGAAGGCAAAAAAGCTATCGCTCAGCTTGAAGAGAGAAATCGAAAGAATCAGCAAGATCTATCCAAGATTGATGAGCAGATCAGGCAGTTAGAAACCAAACTAAACACTCAGCAACTGACCATGACCCAGGAAGCCATTTTATCTTTAAGTGTTGATCTTGATCGGAAAAGAACAGAAAGGCAGAGAATGGCTGAAGATGCCAACCGCGATATGCAGGAACTCCAACAGAGATTATTTCTTAAGATCCAGAGCGAAGTTATGCCAGTCATTGCTAAACTGGGGCAGGAAAAGGGGATTGATCTTATTCTTGATTTAAGGGCCAGTGGTGTCCTGTATTTTAATCCGGCTATTGATCTGACTGATGAAGTGATCAAAAGATATGATGCTGGAAAATCAGCGAAGTGATCTTTCTAACTGGGCATCATGAAATCAGAAAAAATTGAGACGTGGCTGCCTCACCGCTATCCATTTCTATTGGTTGACCGAGTCCTGGAATTAAAGCCAGGGGATAGCATTTTGGCTTTAAAGAATGTCACCTATAATGAGCCTTTTTTTACCGGTCATTTTCCGGAGCGAAAAATTATGCCGGGAGTCTTGATCGTTGAGGCCCTGGCCCAGGCTGGAGGCATCCTGCTCTATCATTCTCACCCTGACCCAGATTCAGTCTTTGTCGTCCTGAGCAAAATTGAAGAGGCTAAATTCAGAAGAACAGTGGTTCCTGGCGATCAGTTAAAGTTATCGGTAAAGATATTGAAGCAGAGGACGAACTTCTGCACTTTTGAAGCTAAAGCTCTGGTCGAAGATGACCTTGCGGCCGAAGCCAGATTGGTAGCTGGCCTGTTGAAAAAAAACCAACTGGATGAGAAAATTTAATTCTCATCCAGCTCTTTTCCTTTTGATTCTTGATAGCTTGAATTCTGATTCGACCGGTTATTTCAATACAAACAGTGAATCTACCAGGCCAGTATTGTAAACAACCTCATTATATTTCATCCTGGCGTATTCAGCACCAGCCTGGTTGATGGTAATGACAAAAGGAAACATAATCTGGCCGACCGGTCGATAATCTGTCAATCGGTTCTCTGTCTCTACCTGTCCGCCAGAAGCATCGATCCCTACGCTCCTGGTCATATAAGGAAGATAAGAACTGGCCTCAATATAAAAAGTAATAACATCTCCATCTGAAAATTTCTGGTCGAGTATATAGCATTTCTTTCCGTCGACAGTTTCTTCTCCCTTGTAGACATAGGTAATACCATATTTATCCGGTTCGAGCCAAACCCGATTGCCGAGTGCTTCTTTCTTCATACCTCTGGCCTGATCAGGAGGAAGGTCAATTATTTCTCCAGTTTGTAAATTGCTCACCTGAGCCTTTTCTCCATTATAAACCTGGACGACACTATAGCCCTTGACCTCCATTTCCAGACGGAATTTATCAGGTTCTTTCTGATAAATGGTCATAGGTAAGGACAGTCCGAACTGAATGATTTCCATGGTACCAGTAATTTTGCTGTCTTTTACCTGAGAAAGGGCTTCTCGACCGCCCATAGCGGCGACCATTTTCTCCATAATGTCTTTCTCTGCCTGGGCTCCTGCTGGCAATATATTCAGGATCAGAATAAACAGAACCAGGATGATAGCTAATTTAGATGATTTACTCTTCATATTGGCCTCCTTAGAACCACTCTAATTATAGACTAAGTCTAATCACAAAGATAGAAAATAGAGCAGAAAGAAAATTATTCGATCAGGGTGAGGCCGGAGATTAAAAATCATCTAGAAAGGTGATTGTCAATTGAACAATCAGAATATATCCTGATATCAAAAAAAGGCGTAAGACAATGATCTGGGACAGAGCTGAGGATCGGTATAAGCTTATCTTTAATGTCATTCCAAATCCGGCTATTCTGCTGGACCTGGACAACCGGGTTGAAGCTATTAATGATGCCTGCATTGAATATTTTCAGGATCAGGTCCCAGCCTCTATTGTTTTTGGAGAAAAATTACCGATAGATAAACTTTTCCCCTGGATTAACAACGAATTAACTTATTTTTTTTCTATCAGCAGTCCGGAGTTCGTCTTTGAGCGGGAAATTGAATGCCCTAAAGGCCGGGTCAATTTTCAGATCAGGCTGAAGAAAATCCTTGATCCCTATGATATTCATCAAAATACACTGATTCTTTTAAATGACATAACCTCTGCCGTCGAAGCGGAAAAAAAAGTGGCCAGGGCCAGAGACTTCTACCTAACCTTGTTTGAGGAGTTCCCGGCTATGATCTGGCGGTCAGCGGCAGACGGACAGTTTGATTATTTTAACCGTGCCTGGCTGGTTTTTACGGGTCAAAGTCTTGAAGAGCAGAAAGGTTTTGGCTGGGCCCGAGGGGTGCCAGAAGCCGATCGTGAACGCTTTATTAATGTTTATGCTGAGGCTATCAGAGAAAAAAAAGCTTTTGAAATAGAACTCAGGCTGAGAAGATATGATGGACAGTTCCGTTGGGTACTCAATGTTGGCCAGCCGTTTTATAGCCTGGAGGGGGATTTTGCCGGCTTCATTGGAACCTGTTATGACATAACTGAAAGAAAAATGCAGGAAGAAGAATTGTCTTATCTGGCCATGCATGACCCGTTGACTGGACTTCCCAACCGACGGATGATGGAAGTAGTCATGCCCAGATTGGTAGAACAAATCGAGCTGGGAATAAGCAGCGCTTTGTTTTTCATGGATCTGGATAATTTCAAACAGGTCAATGATCGCTTCGGTCACATGGTCGGAGATGAATTGCTAATTGAACTGGGCAAAATATTGAAAAGGCAACTACGAGAAGGCGACTTGCTGGTCCGACTGGGCGGTGATGAATTTGCCATACTGCTTGACGGGATTGAAAAAGGCGAAGCAGAGCAAATAGCCAGGCGCTTGTTGGACAGCGTTGCCAATCATCAATTTTCTACTCCCATTGAATCAATTAAACTCTATCTGAGTCTGGGAGTAGTTCTGATTGCTGACAAGAAAAGTCCAGAGAGTTTTATTGCTCTGGCTGATGCCGCCATGTATCAGGCCAAAGAAAGCGGCGGCAATCGATATGTTTTTGCCAGTTAAAAGCCGGGCAGCCAAATTTCTATTGTGAACTATTTCCAGTCTAAAAATAATTTCTTGTCGTTTTTTAGTTTTTAAAATAAGATAAGGCTAAATTACAGGAAGTCGGGCCTGGATTGTGCTGTTTGCCAGTTGCCAGCTTGACGACCAAAATTCGACTGGTTGGGTTTTTTCAACCAGAATTTGAGGAGGTGATATGAAAGGTAAAAAATTGCCGGGCTTGATGCTGGGCTGTTTATTGTTGGTTATCTGTTGCAGCTACTTGTTGCCTCAGGCCAGGACAAATTCGATTATTTCGGTCAAATCTCCGAACGAAAAGATTGAATTAAGAATCGACCTCAGGGGCCAGATTTTATACTCTATTTATTTTGATTCCAGAGAAGTTATTAGCCCCTCGCCTATTTCCATGACTATCAATGATAATGTGGTCCTGGGGAAACGTCCCGTTCTAGAAAATCTCAACCGGACCAGCGTTGATGAAAAGATTTTTCCCGCAGTGAGAGAAAAAAGGGCAGTAGTTGCTGATCGATACGAGCAGGTTAACCTTAAGTTCCGCGGCAATTTTGGCTTGATATTTAGAGTCTATGATGATGGCGTTGCTTACCGCTTCTATACCGGCTATCGGGTGCCCATTAAGGTCAGAGCAGAGGAAGCAACATTTACTTTTCCTGAGAATTATCATGTCTATTTTCCCTTTATAACCAGTTTTCATACCTCATTTGAAAGCACTTATAGTTATCTCCCGCTAAAGGACATCGGTCCTGACCGATTTGGCTATGCGCCAGTGGTGGTTGAATTAAATGATGGATTCAAAGTGGCGGTAACTGATGTGGCGGTCGATGATTATCCCGGCATGTTCTTAACAGGAAATAAAGAAGGGCTAGCCCGACTGACTGGCAAATTTGCTGGTTATCCGGCTGAGGAAAAACTTCGTCAGGGCAGCGACCGCGAACTCGAAGTTGTCCAAGAAGCCAATTATCTGGCTGAAACCAGGGGTAACCGCCAGTATCCATGGCGGCTGGTCGTGCTGGCGGAAAATGATGCTCAGCTGGTTAGTAGCGACATTGTTTATCGCCTGTCTCCGCCAACCGAGCTGAAGGATACGACCTGGATTAAACCAGGCAAAGTAGCCTGGGACTGGTGGAATGCCCTTAACATTTTTGGGGTTGATTTTATATCAGGAGTAAATACCGAGACTTATAAATACTATGTTGATTTTGCTTCAAAATATGGACTTGAATATATAATTCTCGATGAAGGCTGGTCAGATCCGGCTGATCTTTTTAAAATTAACCCGGAGCTGAATCTCGAGGAAGTGGTGAGATATGCCGAATCAAAAAAGGTGGGCGTCATCCTGTGGTGTGTCTGGTATACTCTGGATCGGCAAATGGACCAAGCCCTTGATTATTTTCAGAGAATCGGGGTTAAAGGGATCAAAGTAGATTTTATGGATCGTGACGACCAGAAGATGGTTAACTTCTACCGGCGGTGTGCTGCGGCCGCTGCTAAACGGCATCTGCTGGTTGATTTTCACGGCGCTCATAAGCCGGTTGGCTTAAGAAGGGCTTTTCCCAATATACTGAATAAAGAAGGTGTCCTGGGGCTGGAAACCAGTAAATGGGCGGCTACCGTTACACCAGAGCACGACCTGTTAATTCCGTTTATCAGAATGATCGCTGGCCCGATGGATTTTACGCCTGGGGCCATGCGCAATGCTCAAGAGAAGCAGTTCAGGCCGATTTACGATTTGCCCATGAGTCAGGGTACCCGCTGTCATCAGCTGGCCATGTATATCATTTATGAATCACCTCTGCAAATGCTATGTGATTCGCCGTCAACCTACTTAAGAGAGCCCGAAATCATGGAGTTCTTATCTGCCGTTCCCACCGTCTGGGACGAAACCCGGGTTCTAGAGGCCAAAATTGGAGATTACCTGGTGGTAGCCCGGCAGCACGGTGATGACTGGTATGTCGGTGCTATGACTGACTGGTCGCCACGGACCATGGAGATAAAGGTTGATTTTCTTGAGTCAGGCAAAAAGTGGATAGCTGAAGTCTGGCAGGATGGAGTAAATGCTGATCGTTATGCTGCTGATTATAAAAAATTGAAGTTTGAGGTTAATCCGATTGATAGCTTGAAGATAAATCTGGCTCCCGGGGGCGGCCTGGCTATCAGATTTACCCCGGCGAGATAAATCTTTAGGTAGAACAGTCATAGTGCAGGTGGTCTGAGGAATCTAAACGGGTGCTGGTTTTCTGTCTGGATTAAACTGGCTAAGCAGACAGTCAAGGCAAGGGGACCTGCAGCTACCTTGACAATTGCTTGCTGGTTAGATATATTAATTTCTAATTTCAAGCCAATACAGATTGTATATAAGCGGTGAAATGGTAGATTATATTGAGGTCAGAAGAAAATCTGAAGTAATTCAATTGTTTAGTCCTGCCATCCTGTGACGTCTCCTCAAGCCTCCTGAGCTATAGAAATAAAATTAATTATAAAGAAAAAAAGATGAAAGTTCTGAAATATTTGAGTGGCATCTTCTTGACCGCCTTTTTTCTTATGGCCAGCCCACTGGAATTTGGCCGTGATGTTGATTTCTTCCATGGGTATATTATTCCCCACCCGGTCATAAAGGTTGGGCTGATTACCGGCCTGAAACAGGCGTCAATCGGTGCTTCAGCCGGCATGAAAGTTTATGAAGTTGGGCGTGAATATCGGCTTCTGGCAGAAGAAGCCGGTGAAGTTGCCATCAGAGTCGATCGGGAAAAACTTTCGGAGAAATTCACTCTGCAAATTGGCCAGGCGCGAGACAGACAAGAAGCAGAAATGCTGGCCTCTATTTGGAATGAAAAGCTGGAGAAGGGGGTAACTGTCAGCAGTCAATCAGATCCAGCCGGAACAATCTACGTCATAAAATATGGCGAGTTTTTGACCAGAGGACAAGCTCTGGCCGCGATAAAGCAACTGGAGGCCCTCGGCCTTAAAGATGTCTGGATCTTACAAGAAGAGATAAGCTTGCCTGAGCCAGGGACGGCCTGGTTGCAGATCGACCATCATCTCTTTTCACTTAGGGCTGAGGCTGATCTTTATTTTATTCCAGCACAACAGGAAGGCTATCTAAGCCTCAATGGCCGTAATTATCGTGGGATATTTCTTTTAAAAAACACTGCCAGTGGTCTATCCCTTATTAATATTCTTAATCTTGAAGATTATTTAAAGGGCGTGGTGCCATTGGAATTATCGCCTGATACCTTTAACGCCCTTGAGGCTTTGAAAGCTCAGACAGTGGCGGCCAGAACTTATGCTCTGAAGAACCTCGGACGTTACCGTCGTCTTGGTTTTGATCTGACCGATACCCAGAGTTCTCAGGTTTATGGAGGTCTATCTGCCGAGCATCCATTAAGTAACCAGGCGGTGGAAGAAACTGCTGGCGAAGTCATTACCTATAAGGGAAAACTAATTGATGCTCTTTATACCAGCACCTGTGGTGGGATGACAGAAGATGCAGAAAATGTTTTCTTGGGCCAGCCGGTTCCTTACCTCAAAAGTACTACCTGTAGTCTGGAGAAGCAACCGGAATGGTTAATTGAAGCTAAACAAGCGATTCCGGCAGCCAGGATCAATGAGAGGGATATAAGCAGCCAGATCGCCCCGCTGCTGGCTCTCGGGCTGCTTTCGTCAGGGAGCGAGCCAGATTATTTTGCTTGTCCGGTCACTGGCCCAGAAATAGAAAGTTCTCTGGCTGCTGCTTCCAGTCTGAAGAAAATCAACAGCCGCCCAACCGGTCATCAGGACTTAAGACTGGCATCAGCTTCTGTAAATTTTATTGAGCTTAGCCAGTGGCTGATTTCTTATTTTGGCTGGCAGGAAAAGGCGGCCAATTTTGTCCTGGAGAGTGAGGTTAAATATTTATTGCAGGACTCACCTCAGTTGGCTGAACTTAAAAGTAATGAGCGGAAGGGCCTGGCTTATCTTATCCAATCAGGAATTTTTCCCTCTTATCTTCGTCAGAGCAACTTGAAGAAAGAAGTCAGCCGGGCGGAATGGGCTTATATTCTTGAAAAGAGTCTATACTGGCTTGATGACTTCCAACATCAGGGCCTGTTTATTGCCGGCCAGAGTAACCAGATTGAGGTAATCGAAGTGGGAGGTCAGGAAAAGCGCCTGATAGTTGTTCCGCCCGATGTCTATTTGCTCAGAAGAATGGAGGAGGGGACTTTCCCGGCCAGTCGGCTCAATCTGCTGGGTGGTGAGAAAATAACCTGGCTCGAAAAAGACGGCCAGATAAAGCTTTTACAAGTTGACTATCCACCGCCAACCAATGTTCTGGATAGGGATTCAGTTTTTAACCGCTGGACAAAACGTGTCGGGCGGGATGAACTGGAGAAAAATATTCAGCGTTATTATCCTCGCCTCGGCCGCTTGCTTGATCTTAAGGTTATCCGTCGAGGCCGGTCTAAACGTGTAGTTTCACTTCAAATCATAGGTGATGCTCAACAGGTCAATCTCTTCGGCCTTAGAATTAAATGGGTTTTGAATTTAAAAGACACTTTGTTTTATGTGGACAGAGAGTTTGATGCCAGCGGCCAGCTGACCCATTTTATTTTTACCGGCCGGGGCTGGGGACATGGAGTCGGATTATGCCAGGTTGGTGCTTATGGCCTGGCCAGGGCTGGAGCCGGCTACCAGGATATCATCAAGCATTATTATCACCAGGTAAAAGTGGAAAAAATCAATTGAGCTACCTGAAAATATTTGACATCTTTTTTAATTAAGAATAAAAACTTACCTTATCTTCAAAGTCAAGCCGGGAAGGAGCCTGGTTAATGACCTATCTTCAAGCAGCCGTTCTTGGAATTCTTCAGGGACTGGGAGAATTTCTGCCAATTTCCAGTTCAGCTCATCTGGCAGTTGTCCCTTTCCTTTTTCACTGGGACTATCAGGGACTTGAATATGACGTGATGCTGCACCTGGGGACTCTTCTGTCTATAATCTGTTTCTTCTGGAAAGACTGGATTCAAATCATTAAAGATGGTTTCAGTCGGCCTGCCACCCCGGAGGGGCATTATCTCTGGTATATTCTTCTGGCTACTATTCCCGGCGCTCTGGCCGGCTATCTTCTCGAAGAAAAAGCAGAGACAGTTTTCAGGCAGCCGGAGCTGATTGCTTTCAACCTGATTTTTTTTAGCGGTTTGATTTTTCTGGCTGATCGACTGGCTAAAAACCAGAAAGGGCTGGAGAGCCTGACTCTGGCTGAGGCCATGCTCATCGGGCTGGCCCAGAGCCTGGCCATTCTACCGGGTGCTTCTCGGTCAGGAATGACCATTATGGCCGCTCTTTTCATTGGCTTCAGACGGCAAGAATCTGCCCGCTTTTCTTTCTTGCTGTCAACTCCGGTGATCGTCGGAGCGGCTCTGCTGGAAGTGCCTAAAATTTCCTGGAGTCAGATTAATGGGCCTTTTATTCTTGGTTTTTTATGTTCAGCTTTAGTTGGCTTTTTGTCTATTAAATTTTTGCTCTCTTTTCTTAAAACCAAAACCCTTTTTCCGTTTGTTATCTACCGGTTGGCGCTGGCTGGCTTGATTCTGGCCGTTTGCCTGTAAGGCTGGCTACCGGATTGACTTGGGACTGTCTGTCCTTTATACTACTCAGGCTTAACTGAAATCTTTATGGGAGGAAAAGTGAAAGCCAAAGCTTTATCTTCAGATCGAAAAGAAGCCAGAGAAAATCAGACGCCATCATCGGGCTTGTTTTTTAAGGTCAAAAAAGTCCTGTATGAGAAAAGGTCAAAGTTTCAAAAAATAGAGATTATTCAAAATGATTTTTATGGGCGTGTTTTGTTTCTCGATGGCCTGGTTCAAACTACTGAGCGAGATGAATTTTTCTATCATGAAATGCTGGTTGAGCCAGCCCTGTGTTCACATCCCCATCCAGAAAAGGTCCTGGTCATCGGAGGTGGCGACGGGGGAGCCCTGCGGCACGTCCTGAAACATCCAGTGAAAAAAGCCTGGCTGGTGGAAATTGACGAAGAGGTCATTAAGGCCTGTGAACAGTATTTCCCCTGGTTGGAAGCCAGTCTGTCCGATGCAAGGGCCGAGCTGGCCATTGCTGACGGTTTCGATTTTATTCAAACCACCAGAGATAAATTCGATGTTATCATAGTTGATTCTTCTGACCCGGTTGGACCTTCAGCAATTTTGCATGAGCGCGATTTTTATTATAAATTGAAAAAAGTTTTAGCGCCGGGAGGAATTATTACCGCCCAGGCTGGGTCACAGATCCTTCATCTAAAAGAGCATGCCGATAAGGCCAGATTTTTGAAGAAAATGTTCAAATTTAGCCGCTTTTACTCAGGTCCTGTTCCCACTTACCCGGTTGGAACCTGGTGTTATAATTTTCTCTCAGACCGGATTGACCCTCTTAAAGTAGAAGAATTAAAAATTCCTGATGGTCTCAAATATTATAATGAGGAGATTCACCGGGCTGCTTTTGCTCTGCCGGTTTTCTTCAAGCAGGCCATTGGCCAGGGCCGATTTTAATTCTGATTGTGTAGCGTAATAGGAGCTTTAAGCACCCTGTCTAACGGCTTTCCAGGCAGCAGTGCCAAAATCGCCCATCTGTGCTTCACCACTCATATTATTCTTGTCCTGGATTTTGCCTTTGTAGGTGGTGGTGAACTGACCCCGAGGAGTATCTCTCGTAATAGTCCATTCAATCTCGTTACCCTTGACTGTTCCCTCTCCGGTAACATCGCCTCTTTGACTTTTCATGGTCACTTTTAGCTTCTCGCCTTCCTGGGTGAAAGTAACCTCGTTTGACCTGTCTCCTCTCTGGGTGGTGATGGTCATGGTCCAGTTGCCGGTGACATTGATTTCCTCAGCCAGGGCCAGCAGCCCGCTGAGAGCCACTAAAAGGATTAGAACCGAAACTTTTTTCATGCTGAGCCTCCTGTTTGATTAGACGCAGTGATCCATCTTTTCTTCCAGGCTGGCCAGATGATTTTTAACCTGGGTAAAATAAATTGCCACGGGCTTTTTTCTCCTGTAAAACTCTGAGCATGTCGGAGGTCATTCTGGTGAGGTCATAATCTGGCTGCCAGCCCCATTCTTCCCGGGCAGAGCTATCATCTATAGATTCGGGCCAGGAATCAGCTATAGCCTGTCTGAAATCAGGTTGATAGTTTATTTCAAAATCGGGGAGATGTTTCTTAATTTCGGCGGCCAGCTCAGCTGCAGAGAAAGACATGGCGGTAACATTAAAATTGGAATGATGTTTCAGCCTGGAAAAGTCGGCTTCCATTAGATTTATGATGGATTTCAGGCAGTCAGGCATGTACATCATAGGCAACCTGGTTTCCGGGCGAAGGAAGCAGTTATACCTTTTATAGATTACTGCTTCATAGAAAATAGCCACGGCATAATCAGTGGTTCCACCTCCTGGCAGGGCTTCATGACTGATAATTCCCGGAAAACGGCAGCCGCGGACATCGAGATTAAATTTTTTTACATAATAATCACCCAGATGCTCTCCGGCCACCTTGGTTACTCCATACATGGTGGTCGGGCTGAGGATGGTATCCTGCGGGGTATTCACCCGAGGTGTCAAAGGGCCAAAGACGGCAATGGAGCTCGGGCAAAAAACCTGCTTAACATCTAACTGGCGGGCTGCCTCCAGAACATTGAACAGGCCATTCATATTGACTTCCCAGGCTTTTTGTGGATTTTTCTCTCCGCTAGCCGAAAGGATAGCAGCTAGATGATAGATTTTTTTAATTCTATATTTTCTGATGATTGCTTCCAGCTGGCTTCCCTGAGTTACATCGAGCTGTTCAAAAGGGCCGAGTCGAAGATTTTGAGTTTTTGGTTGGACGAGGTCAGTGGCGATGACCTTTTCCTGACCAAAGATAGTCCGCAGAGCGGGTACCAATTCGGAACCGATCTGACCGGCAGCACCGGTTACCAGAATAGTTTCAGTCTCAGCTGTCATCTTGGCTCCTGTGATAAAAAAAATGGAATAAGATGAATTTTATATCTTTAGTTACTGGCCATGTCAACACCGGTTTGTTTTTAAGGGGTGGGAATGGCTTCTATTTTTGCTCTTTTATAATTTTTATGGATAGTGATAAAATGAAAAACTTAAAGATCAATTTAATGGGAGGATTAAATGAGTGTCGTCGTCGATGGACATTTGACCGTTGAGCAACTGGTCAGCGTGGCCAGGGGGATGGAGAAAGTTGAACTTCATCCAGAGGCTCGCCAGCGAATTAATCGCTGCCGCTCTTTGCTTGAGGAAAAAATCAAAAAAAATGAAATTATGTACGGGGTAAACACCGGTATTGGCGAACTGGCCAATGTGGTCTTGACCCCGGAACAGGTAGAAAAATTTCAAAGATATATTGTTTACAGTCATGCAGCTGGCTACGGCCAGCCGATGCCCCAGGAAGTGGTAAGGGGAGCCATGCTCTCCAGGATCAGCTGCCATGCTCATGGCCATTCAGGCCTAAGGCTGGAAGTGGTAGAAAAACTGGTTGAGTTGCTAAACAAGGGAGTGACGCCTGTAGTCTGTGAAAAGGGCTCGGTTGGAGCCTGTGGCGACCTATCACCGATGTCCCAGATGGCGCTTGTGCTGATGGGTGAGGGCGAGGCTTTTTATCAGGGAGAAAGATGGCCGGCCAGGGAAGCTCTGAAAAAAGCGGGAATCGAGCCGGTGGTTTTTCAGGCCCGTGATGGTCTGGCTACCATTAACGGTTCCAATATGATTACTGCTCTGGGGGCGCTGGAAGTGGACGATGCCTGGCGGTGGCTGAAGAATTCAGAGATAGTGGCGGGTATGACGTTAGAAGTGCTCAATGCTAATATGAAAGCCTATGATGAACGGGTTCATAAGGTTCGTGGTTATCCGGGAGCTATCACCTCGGCTGAAAACATTAGAAAAATAACCGCTGGCTCAGAGTTGCTGGCTCAGCCCGGTAAAAAAGTGCAGGATGCTTATAGTTTGAGGAGTATTGCCCAGGTGGTAGGAGCGGCCAGAGATTCCTGGCAATGGGCCAGACAGATGATAGAAATTGAACTTAACGGAGCGGCTGACAATCCGATCTTTTTCCCTGAAGAAGAGGAGGTTTTGACCGGAGCTAATTTTCAGGGTGTGCCGCAGGCTCTAGCCCTCGAACTGCTGGGGACAGCTATTACCACGGTCTGTGTTTTGTCAGAGAGGCGGTTAAACAGGTTGATGAATCCAAATTTAAATGTTGGGCTGCCAGCCTTTCTAACCAGAGGCGCCGGCATGTTTTCCGGTTTGATGCTGTCACAGTACACCTCCGGTGCTCTGGTCTGTGAAAACAGGGTGTTATGCACGCCAGCAGCTACCGGTTCGATACCGGCGGCAGCTGATCAGGAAGATTTTGTCAGCATGGGCATGACCACCGCCCTCAAGACGAGACAAATTCTAGATAACGCCCAGGCCATTCTGGCTATCGAATTTATAGCCGCAGCCCAGGCGCTGGACTTTCGTCAGCCTTTAAAGCCTTCCCCGGCAGTGGAAGCGGCCAGACAGGTCATCCGAAAGCATGTGGCTTTTCTGGATGAAGACAGGCCCCTTTACAATGATATCAATAAGCTCAAAGAGGTTGTTCAGAGGGGAGAAATTCTGGAGGCAGTGGAAAAAGTCACCGGCCCTCTGGCTTGAACCCCAGGATCAATTAGCGAAGTCTGATCTGTTAAAAAGACAGGCGGAGCCGGCTTAATGATGGCGAGAGCAATAAGGAGAATTGAAAAATGTCAGGCAGAGTAGCCTTAGTTACGGGAGCTACTGGCCATCTGGGTCAGGCTGTGGTTAAAAGGCTGAGCCAGGAAGGCAGTATCATGGCTATTCATTATTACCAGAATGAGGCTCTGGCCAGAAAACTTAGAGAACAGGTAGAAAGTCTAGGTGGGCAGGCAGCAATTTTTCCGGCTGATCTGACTCAGGAGAGCGGGTCACAAAAGCTCATTCAGGAAGTGATAAATACTTTTGGTCGATTGGATATTCTGGTCAACATGCCAGGGGCTATCAGCTACAAACCCTGGGATGAACTGGTTCAGAGTGATTGGGAAGGCATTTTTAGATCTAATCTCGAGAGTTCCTATTTTTGCTTGAAACAGGCCCTACCAGCCATGCGGTCCAGGAAATGGGGTAGAATTATCAACATTGGCTTTCATCTGGTCGAACACCTTGGTTCGTTTCCAGGCATAACTCCCTATGCTGTGGCTAAAACCGGTCTTCTCATTCTGACCAGGACGGCGGCTGTGGCCGAGGTGGCTAACAATATCACAGTTAATATGGTCTCGCCCGGACTGATGGAGGGAGGCAACCTGCCTGCTGGTTTGAAGCTAAAGCCGGGCCAGATAGGAAAGGCGGAAGATGTGGCTGAAGCGGTAGCTTTCCTGGTCTCAGAGCAGGCCCAGGCTATCACCGGTGTCAACCTAATTGTAGCCGGAACCTGGAAGATGTGATTCTCAGGTCAAAAGTCAATTGTGTTATAATTAAAAGCCGTTTTCTGCTTTAAATATAATAATGGAGATATAGAAAGTGAAAACTGCTAAAAAGGCAGTCGTCGGGAGAAAACTATATCTGTTAGCTCTTCCCCTGGCGAGCATGGTTTTTTTCTTTTTCTCCTGTCAGACTGAAGAGTCACTCAGAAAAAGCAGGATTGAGCAGCTGGAAAAGGGCCTCTATCGGGCGGTTTATTTTAAAGGACAGATGCCCGAAAAACTTAAGCTGGCCGATCGCCTTCAGTTTTTTAAAGTTCCAGGAATAAGCCTGGCGGTCGTTGACAAGGACAGGGTTGATTGGTTTAAGACCTATGGTTACAGAGATATCATTAAATACGAGAAGCTAACACCGGACACGGTTTTTCAGGTTGGCGAGCTCAGCCAGCCAGTGGCAGCGGCTGTCGTTCTGGCCGAGGTGGCTAGAGGACATTTGAAACTCGAAGAAGAAGTTGGTTCATATTATGAAAATCTGATCTTTGCTGGTCGGAAATTTCGGCCACAGGGAAGAATATCTTTTACTCTATCACAGCTTTTAAGCCATTCAGCTGGTTTTTATCCCTGGACGTCAGCCGGTTATCCAGGAGGAGCTGAACTGCCCGATTTAATTCAGGTTTTAAAGGGAGAAGGACCGGCCAGCAATTTTTTTAGCTGGCGCGGTTTCGACCAGCAGGCGGGTATCAGGTATTCTGATTTCAATTATGTTCTTTTGCAGCAATTTCTTGAAGAGAAAACCGGCAAGAAGCTGTCAGAACTGGCGAGGGAAGATATATTTGGACCGCTCGAGATAAAAATGACTGGCTGGCATTTACCGGAAACAGCTGATGCGGCTACCGGTCATGCCAGGGAAGGCGTGGCGGTAGAAGGCGGCTATTATCGGTATCCTGAAGAAGCTGCTCGTGGTCTGTGGTCAAACCCCCTTGATTACCTGAAATTTGTCCTGGAAGTTATGGCTTGCGCTCAGGGGAAAAGTGGTGGTCTCCTGCCGCCTGAGCTGGCCAGGCGGATGCTTTCAGCTGATCCCCGTCAACCTGGACTCGGTTTCAGGCTGGAAGGTGAACGGGAAAAGTTTAAGATCTACATGAAAGGCAGAACCCATGGCTTTCGCTCAGTTCTGGTTATTTATCCAGCCCTGGGGCAGGGTGCGCTGATTATGGCCAACAGTGATAATGGCGGCCTGCTGCTGGACGAAATTATCAAAGGGCTATCAGTTATTTATGACTGGCCTGATTTTAAGCCTGAAGAAAAACCTTTATACCGGCTTGATCCCTCTGTTTATCAGCAATATGTTGGCCGTTATGAAGTCAACGGTTCCTATTATCTCGATATCAGCTTTGAAGATTATTATTTAGTGGTTCATCCGACAGGTCAAACTCCGACCAAATTTTATGTCGAAACTCAGACCATATTTTTTTCGGTTGATCCTTTTCTCCGTATCAAATTTAATCTGGATGACAACGGCCAGGTTACTGGCTTGACTCTCTGGCAGGAAGATTATGAAATCAGAGCTCGTAAAATCAGCTGAGCTTCAATCCGATTGAACCAAGGTCAGCTGAACCTTTCTCTTCTGTCCATTTCTTTCCAGGGTCAAAGTGACGGTATCGCCAATTTTATAGTTGTCGAGCAGGTTATAAAGATCATCAAAAGAAGTAACCTTTTTCCCGTCAACTTCCTTGATGATATCCTGAATAAGGATACGACCGAAACGACCGCGGGTTAAGCCTCTAATGCTCTTTTTATAAGCTTCAGAGCCAGCCGGCACTTCGTAGATGATCACACCTTCAATGCCTAATCGTCTGGTGTAGCTATCAGGGAGGTAAGTCAGCCCAAGACCAGGACGGATCACCCTTCCGTACTTGATTATCTGGGGGACGATCTTTTTAATGGTATCAACCGGTATGGCAAAGCCGATACCCGAGGAAGCCCCACTTGGCGAGATAATCATGGTATTCATTCCGATCAATTCGCCAGCCGAATTTAATAGTGGCCCACCAGAATTTCCAGGATTAATCGAGGCGTCGGTTTGAATCATATCCCTGATTGTTACCCCGCCAGTGCCGGGCATGCTTCGACCAAGAGCACTGACGATGCCAGCAGTCACCGTGTGGTCAAAACCAAAGGGATTGCCGATAGCAATAACCTTCTGACCAACCTGCAGATTAGCCGAAGCCCCTATTTTAATCGGGTTTAAGCCTTTCAGGTTGCCTTCAACTTTCAGGACTGCAATATCTTTGGCTGGTTCCTTTCCGACCAGCTTTGCTTGCCGCTGATCCTGATTGGGCAAGGTGATGCTGAAAATATCGCCATCTTCGATGACGTGGTAATTGGTGATAATATGTCCCTGATCATCCCAGATAAAACCAGAACCTGTACCTCGAGGAATTTTTTCTTCTGTCCAGGTAAAGAAGTCAACGACCAGCTTAATATTGGTCACATAAACAACCGAGTTTTGAGTTCGCTTAACAACATCAATAGTGTTCTTCTCTTCCTCAGTCAACTGGGCGGCAGCTTTCGCTGGCAGAATCGCTACCCAGACTGACCAGAGGAAAATAAACAGGACAAGACAGGAAAGATTTGTTTTTTTTGAGATCATTGGTTTTGTCCTTTATAATAGACTCTTTAGCATTATTTAATGCTATTAGGGACTCAATTTCAAGCCAGAAAAACAAAAATAAGGGAGTTAGATGATAGGTGGCTACTTGGCTCCAAAGTATCTTTCATTTTTGGGCAAATAAAATAGAAATATAAGCAGGGCAAAAACTCCGGTCAGAATAAATGGAAATCTGATATTAACCAGGTCGGACAAAAAGCCACAGATCAAGGTTATTATAGCCCCGGAAGTAAGCTGGATGTTGGAGACCCAACTAAAAGCCAACGTTTGTTCCTCATCCTTGACGGTTGAGCCAACAAAGGTGTGAAGAGAAGGGTAGGTCATGAGCATAAATCCACCGAACAACACCAGGGTAACGACCGACAAAACCTGATTGGTGGAAAAGCCAATGATGAAAAGACAGATCGTTGCCCCGGCCAGGCTGGTCAGAAAAACTCTTTTGCGGCCAAAACGGCGGCTCCACAGGCCATAAAGAGAACCGGTAACTGTTCCCAGGCCAATCCAGAAAGCGAGATAAAGCCCTGTTCGGCCCATTGGAATATTAAAATTGTTGTGAAGCAAAGACGGGGCAAAAGTAATGGTTACCCACCAGCCGCTGCCTGCCAGGAAAAAGCCCGGAATTAAATGGCTGATCCTTTTGAGGACTGTTGTCCAGCTGGCCGCTGACAGATCCGGTTTTATCTCCTGGCCGGATGAGACCTGTTTGATTACAGAAACACCGGCTGCCGTCATAACCAGGCTGATCAGTGACCACAAATAGAGGGGAGTTTTCCAGCCAAAATGCTGGGCGAGGTAACCGGTGGTAATAAAGGCCACCAGTGCCCCCAGATTGCCTGAACCGCTCTGAATGCCCATGGCATCATCGAGTTCCTGGCCGGAACCAGCCCTCGAGCGGGAAATCCAGGCGATGACTACCGGGTGATAAAAACTGGTTACAGCCCTGAGGAAGATATATAGCAAAAGAAGAAGACCGAAGGATTGAGCCAGGGGAATCAGGAAATTGGCCAGGGCAATACCCAGCCCGCTGATGAGCATCAACCATTTGTATTCATATTTAAATGATAATCTGACTACCCAGAATTGAAGCAGGAGAGTGGTGATCAGTCCCAGATTAGAGAGTAAACCGATTTCAGAATATTTTCTGATCAAGAAAGCCTGGCTGTATAGGATGGGGAAAATAGTCGGGGTGACGATGGTAGCGGCATCGGTTAGGGCGTGAAACAAAGAAGCAGAAATTAGTATTCTCTTTTTCATCTCTTTATCTCAGCCTCGATTAAACAGATAATTTACCACCGGCCAGGCTGGCTGGCAAGGGTAACGAAGCTAATAGGTCGGGCAACTTCAAGCCGTGATAAAATATGGCAAAGAAGATCTAACTTAAGTCTTTAGTCTTTACAATTTGCAACAGGTCATTAGAATTGAAAAAGACGGAAATGAATATTATTAAAGTTCATGGAGATTAAAAATTGAGTAAAAAAATAATTAATTATTCTGGCTGTTTCGTCTGTGGGCAGGATAATCCCGTAGGTCTTAAGCTGGATTTTTTCTATGATGAGGAAAAGCAGCTGGCCTGGACCGAATATCAAGCTGAAAAGCAGTATCAGGGTTATCAGGATATTGTCCATGGCGGGATTATCTCCTGCCTTTTAGATGAAGTCATGGTTAAAGCTATCATGTCTGAAGGAGTTCTGGCTGTGACCATTAAATTGACCGTTGAGTTTAAACAGCCAGCAAGAATCGGTGAGAAAATTAGAGCAGAGGGCTGGGTGACCAGGCGCCCGGGTAAAGGTTTTTTAACAGAAGGCAGACTGGTTGCCGAAGATGGGCGACTGATCGCCACCGGGAATGGAATTTATTACCGGGCCGAAGGAGAATTAGCTGAAGAGCTGGAGAAAAG
>JAKPXU010000072.1 GCA_029571905.1 Acidobacteriota bacterium
ATGTTTTTCCAGCTTTTTAACCACGGCCAGTAGCTGTTTGTAAACTCCAGGCATAGCCTTCTCAAGATCCTTTAAAGGAGAGGGAGTTCTGATGCCGGCCACCACATCTTCACCCTGAGCATTAATCAGATATTCACCGTACAGTTCTTTTTCGCCTGTAGCAGGATTTCTGGTAAAACCAACACCGGTGGCCGAGGACGGTCCATAATTGCCGAAAACCATTTGTTGAATATTAACAGCTGTCCCCAGGTCGTCAGGAATATGATACTGACGGCGATAAGTTATTGCCCGGGGATTATTCCATGATTTGAAAACAGCACTGATGGCCAGCTTCAACTGCTGGTAGACATCTTGGGGAAATTCCTGACCGGTTTCCGCTTTGACCAGCTTCTTATACTCAGCAATAACTTCTTCGAGGATAGATTCATTCAATTCATAATCATAATTAATACCGCTGGCTTCTTTTTTGGCTCGCAAAATCTCTTCAAACTTCTTCTTCGGGATTTCCAGGACAACGTCGCCGAACATATGGATTAAACGTCGATAGCAATCGAGGGCAAACCGCCGGTTACCTGTCTTCCTGGCCAGGCCTTCCACCGTTCGGTCGTTGAGGCCAAGATTGAGAATGGTATCCATCATCCCTGGCATAGAGAATTTGGCTCCTGATCTGACTGAAACCAGCAAAGGATTCTCTTCATCGCCAAACTTTTGACCGGAGACTTTTTCCAACCGTCTGAGGTTGGCTATAATCTCTTTCTCAACTTGAGCTGGCAGTTTATTTCCAGCTTTAAAAAACAAGGCACAAACCTCAGTCGAAATGGTAAAACCAGGTGGGACAGGCAGGCCTATGCTGGCCATTTCGGCCAGGTTGGCCCCTTTGCCACCGAGAATATCCTTCATATCTTTATTGCCATCAGCTGCTCCTGCCATAAAAAAATATACGTATTTTTTGGGCATCTTAAACTCCTTCTTTTATAATCAGTGTTCAAGAAAATATACACTCCACCGTTTTAAATTTCAAGAGAGCAGGGTATTAAGTATGTGAAATATCAGGCCTTAGATGATTTTTTTCTTAACAGGCAAAAATCATTAGCCGGAGAAAACAAGAGAGCCAGGGAAAGAGCCAGCCATAGAGAATCTTCAGCTATAAGCCGCCAGTCAGCCTGCCGGCTGAAGGTCCCAAAGCAGCCGCAATCGACATCTAAGCCGCGAGCCATAGTAATCAGTACCAGAACTATGAAAAACAGCAGCAGGCTGCTGATCAACAGGGCCGATGATTTCGGATAGATACCAACGATGAGCCACAGCCCGGCAATTAATTCTACCCAGGGTAAAAAGATAGCTGTAAGAAAAGACAGTGCTGGCCCCACCAGCTGATAGTTCCTGACATCCTGAGCAAAACTCAGAGGGTCAGCTATTTTGCTGACTCCAGCCCAGATAAAAACCCCACCAACAATCAATCTGAAAATTAACAGAACATTCTTATTCTGCAACATTGGCTTCCACCGGCAGGCCGTTCTGGGTCCACTCTGCCCAGCCGCCAGAAAATATCCTGAGGTTTTTAAAACCACGTGATTCAAGCCAACGAGCCAGATTTAAACTGGCCTGACAATCTCCGCCTTCACAATAAATTATAATTTCCGGTGCATCTGGAATTCGGAGCAGCAAATCTTCACGCCCGCTCTTCAGGTCTTCAAGCGGGACGGAAATGGCCCCTGGAATATGCCCGCGTTGGTACTCCTCTAAGTTGCGACTATCTATAAAAACCGCCTTCTGTTCTGCCCAGGCCGCCTCAGCCTCGGGTAATGAGATAAAGACAACCTGTGGAAAATCTTCTTTTAAAATAAAGGCGTGCTGGAATTCTCCGGCCAGAAACCTCTTGATGAGGCCAGGATGGCTGACCAGGCCGAACACAAGGGAAATTCCGAAGATCAAGCCCAGCCCCACCCATGTTTCCTTATCAGCTAAGATTTTCTTTAAGCCCATTGAGACTCTAGGCCAATTGCCTCCCGTATTTCTCGAGGCCCAGGCGCAATATTTCTATAGCTTCTATCAGGTCCTCTTCTTTAAGGACGTAGGCAATTCTCACTTCATTCTGACCCCGCCCCGGTGAGGCATAAAAACCTGGTCCTGGCGCGACCATTACCGTCTTCTGATTGACTGAAAAGTCAGATAACATCCACCGAACAAAGTTTTCAGAATCCTTGATGGGCAAGCGGCAAAAGGCATAAAAAGCTCCCCTGGGCTGGCGCAAGACAACGCCAGGGATAGAAGTCAGCCCTTTATAGAGCACATCGCGGCGTCTTTGATATTCCTGACGGATTGGCTCAAAATAGTCCATCCCCATCTTATAGGCAGCAATGGCGGCATATTGCTCGACCGAAGGCGGGCAGAGCCTGGCCTGAGCAAACTTCAAAATTGCCTGATAAACTTCTTGATTTCTGGTAATGACTGCCCCAATTCTGGCCCCGCAGCAGCTAAATCTTTTAGAAATACTATCAACAACAATGACCTGGTCCTCAACCTCCTTGAATTCCAGCAAACTTTTGTGCTTTAATCCGTCATAAACAAATTCCTTGTAAACTTCATCGCCGATCAAAAACAAATTATGCTTTCTGACCAGAGCAACCACACGCTGCAGTTCTTCTTCAGTGTAAACCGTACCGGTCGGATTATTGGGTGAGCAGAGCAGGATAGCTCTGGTTTTGGGAGTAATCAACGCTTCAATCTCTTCTGCGGGGGGCAGCCGGAAGCCATCTTCGACTTTAAGGGGCAACGGAACAATTTTAACATCAGCAAAAGTGGCAAAACCGTTGTAATTGGTATAAAAGGGTTCTGGAATGATTATTTCTTCACCAGGATCGGCTACTACTGAAAAAGAAAAATGAATAGCTTCTGATCCACCGATCGTGATCAACACATTATCAGCCGTCAGTTCGATGCCATAACCGCGGAAATAGTCAGCGATGGCCTGACGGAGTTCATCGAACCCCTGAGAAGGGCCATACCCCAGAATCGGATCATGGTAAGCCCGAAAAGCTTCTATGACTGGCTGGGGAGTGGGTATATCAGGATCACCAATATTAAGATGGAAAATATGAATTCCCCTCTTTTTGGCATCATCAGCCAGGGGTTTAAGTTTGCGGATCGGAGAAGCCTGAATCTCTTGTGCTCGACGCGATATAGACATTTATAAGTCCTCCTTATTTATCATTAGGAATTATTATAAGAAAAGAGACACTTTTATACAATAATAACGGCCTGATGACGAGGGATTAAAAGCCAGCAATTAAGACGGAGATGATGATCAGGTGAACTGAACTTGCCTGAGGGCTCCTCCTCCCTCCGATTAAAATTTGCTATTAAATTCTATTTCTGATATTAATTTCAAGAACTAACTGCGACTGTGAGCTAATGTTCCAGGATAAAAACGCCCGGATCACTGAAACCAGAAACTGGGGAAATTATTTTTTGCTCAGGATGTCTGCGCCTCAAATTGCCCGGGAGGCCAGGCCTGGTCAGTTTTTGATGATCAGGGTTTCTTCCAGCCTCAATCCTCTTCTGCGGCGTCCACTGAGCATTCACAACTGCACCGCGAGCGAAATAGAAATTTTTTTCCAGGTAACAGGAGAAGGAACCAGACTCCTCAGTAAAAAAATCACCGGCGAAGAGCTGGATGTCATGGGTCCCTGCGGTTGTGGCTTTTCGTTGAAGCCTGAATTCAAAGGCCGGGAAATATTCTGTGTCGGGGGAGGACGAGGTCTGGCTCCACTTTTCTTCCTGGCCAGAGAGCTTCAGACGATTGGAGCTACCCCGGTTGTCTTTTATGGTGGCCAGACACTGAGCGACCTGCCTTTGAAAAACCGCCTCGAAGAAGCTGGCTGGGAAACCAATTTTTCTACCGATGATGGGAGTTATGGCTTCACAGGCCTGGTAACTCAGCTGGTTGAGCAGGAATTAAGAAACAGGAAACCAGCTTTCCTTTTTGGCTGCGGGCCGGAAGGCATGATGGCTCGCCTGGCTGACATCTGTCAGTTGTCAAACCTGGGAGCTGAGTTTTCACTCGAATCAATTATGGGCTGTGGGCTTGGCGCCTGCTGGGGCTGTGTCAGGAAAATTAAAAAGGGCAGCGAAATAAAATATCACAGAATCTGTCAGGATGGCCCTGTTTTTCCCGCAGAAGAAATTGTCTGGTCTGGAGATTAACGATGGTTGACCTGTCAGTTGATCTGGGTTTTTTAAAACTGAAAAACCCGGTAATCGCCGCCAGTGGAACTTTTGGCTATGGCCTTGAATTCGAGCCTTTGTATGATTTAAATCTGCTGGGCGGCCTGGTGGTTAAGGGACTCTATTTTAAGCCCAGAGAAGGCAACCGCCCGCCACGCCTGGCTGAAACCCCCTGTGGATTGATTAATTCGATCGGATTACAGGGAATTGGGGTCGAGGCCTTCTGTCGTGAAATTCTGCCCAGACTGGCTGGTCTGCAAACAGCTGTTATCGCCAATGTCTGTGGCGAGGAAGAAGAAGAGTATGCCCGGGTGGCCGAATATTTAAGCCGGCACCGGGGGCTGGCCGCTTTAGAACTCAATATTTCCTGTCCCAATGTAAGGGAAGGAGGGATGTGTCCGGCTCAAGATCCCGAGGCTACTTACCGGACGGT
>JAKPXU010000038.1 GCA_029571905.1 Acidobacteriota bacterium
AAACCGAATGGTCTCTTCATAAACCCGACATTTTTATTATAGTAAATCCAAAAAATTGAATCAACAATCCAAAAAAAATTAGTTCAAGATGGATCTAAGACCGGCTCGCACCATCCATTTGGCCCGGGATTCCTTTAAAAGTTGCCTGATTTTCTGATCTTCCTTCAGGCCAAGAGGAGTTGTATCGCGGGAAAGAAACGTGCTCATATAGTCGAGCCTGGGTTTTTGGACTTCCTGAGGGGGCGTCTGGCCAGACGCAGGCCGGTCAGGTGGGAGCGGAGGTTGCTTGGCTGGTATTTCCTGTTTTTCCCCTTCCTTTTTTACTTCCTGCTTTGCTTCTTGGGCCCGGAGCAACATGGCTGATAATATAAAACATAAGAGCAAGACAGCTAAAATAGAACCGATTTTTGGCCTTCTTCCCTTCATTATGATATTTAAATAGAACTAAAACCAATATTTGTCAACTATTTTGAGGCTTGAAGTTAGAGACTGAACCGTGTTTTTTGCCAGGATAAATTATCTCTCTCGGGATAGATCTTTAAGAGTCTTATAATTAGATGGCTAAGAAACACAACCGCTGACCCGAACAGGACCAACATGTGCCTGTGGGAGGTGTCAATTGACATTGATTCCGAGCTATCTTAAGATAACCACTGAAAGGCAAAGATTGAGAAAATAAATGCCAGGATATTACTGCCGTCTTATAACTCCTGAGGGGCGAATTATCAGGGAAACGGTCAGGGCTGCCTCACCTGACGAATGCCGGAAAAGTCTCGAAGCCGAGGGACTGTGTGTACTATCTATCCGCAAAGAAGTAAGCCTGGGGCGCCTTCGTTCCTCTCGCCGGAAAATAAAGCCACAGGAGTTTATTCTTTTTAACCGTGAGCTGGTAGCCATGCTCCGAGCTGGCTATCCCGTACTTAAGAGTCTCGAGTTAATGGAAAAAAGAATAGAGAATCCTTATCTGAGAGAAATTGTCGGTCAGGTGGAAGAAGAGATCAGAAAAGGCCGGACGCTGTCTGAAGCTTTTTCATCCTACGAAAATCTTTTTTCCAAAGTCTATACGGCTTCTCTTCTGGCCGGAGAAAGAAGCGGCAATCTTCCCGGGTCGATTGAGCGTTATATCGACTATGCTCAGGTCATAAATCAAACCCGCACCAAGGTCAAGTCGGCTCTTCTATATCCAACGCTTTTGATTATATTTTCGCTAATTCTGATTGGCATTCTGGTCATTTTAGTGCTCCCCAGATTTGCTTCTTTTTATGCTGATTTTGGTGCTCAACTGCCGGGCATGACCAGAGCCTTGATTTCTCTGGCTACCTTTTTACAGAGAAACTTGTTCTGGCTGGTGCTTTTGGTGGTAATAATAGTGGCAGTTTTAGTCAGTTTGCGGCGCCGTCCAGAATTTCGACTTTTTAATGACCGGCTGAAACTTCATCTTCCTTTTTCTCGTTATTTAATTCAGGAAACAGCCGTCTCACTTTACAGCCGGACGCTTGGCTTACTGCTCGAAGCCGGAATTTCTCTCATCCCGGCTGTAAATGTGGCGCGGCAGGCTGTAGCTAACCGTTTTCTGGCTTCCAAACTGGAAACAGTCGCTGAAAAATTGACCAGTGGACA
>JAKPXU010000041.1 GCA_029571905.1 Acidobacteriota bacterium
GGAGGTTGATTATGGTGACCGGGCCGAACATTGCTGGAATGGAGACCATAGCAGCCCGATTTATATCTCACGCCTGCGTTATCACCAGTTGCATATTCCAAAAATCATGGAGCGCATAAAAAAATCTGCTCCGGCTGGCGCTGATCTTTCCAGCTGGCGCTACTGACAGCAGAATGTTAACTCTATCTGCTGTAATTTCGTAGAGACCACTCGAATGAATTTTTTAATCTTTTTAACAGGGAGAAATATTCGCTCCTGTTTTCCCGCCCATTGGTTGTAACTGTCTCAATTTATTATAGAAGCTAATTCAAATATTCTATTTTTCTTTTTATTGCTTCTGTCTTTAAAACAATCGTTGTGGAAGTGGCTGGCAGACATGAAAAACGTAGTCCAGGTCGCACAGCAAAAGCCTTTTAGGTGGGACAATATTCAAAATTCTTTTCCTGTCCGGCCACTGGCAAGACATCATTTTAAGAAACCAGATTTTTTACCCAGGAAAAGGCAGGATAATAATAAACGTTTAATTTTTGCCAGATTTATCTGCTAGCGTTAACATCTTAATATCTGGAAAAGCTTAAAAGGGAGGGCAGGATGAAAAGATTCTTGCTAAAACTCTTCTTGATTAAGTCTGCCCTCATTTTATTGATTTTTTCTCCAGTTTTGCTAGAAGCTGATGATATAAAGATCAAGATAGAAGACGGCATACAGGTCATTTATAACCCCAAAAATCCTTCTCCTCCAAAGGGCTCAGAGGCTAAGATTGTACTTAAACAGGAATTCTCAATTGGGGGGGAAGTTTGATGAGGATAGGTTTGGAGAGTTGACCTCCATGGATGTGGACAACGATGGAAACATCTATATTCTAGACGGTAAGGAGAAAAAAATAAAAGTCTTTGACAGCGCCGGGAAGTTTGTCAAGAAATTCGGAGAGGAAGGCCAGGGGCCAGGTGAACTGAACTTACCGGTGTCTCTTCAAGTAACTCTTGCCAGGGAAATAGTCATTGGCGACGCCTCGAACCAGAAATTGATGTTTTTTCTCTTGACGGAAAGTTCCTGAGGGAAATGTCTACAGCCATAAAAGCTCGAGGGCTGGTTCTTCCTTTATTTGATTCTCAGGGAAATATCGTTGGACAGCAGATTGTGCAAGCTGACGGCAAGATTATGCGTGAAGTCAGAAAATACGATCGCGAGTTGAATTCGCTTTTTACCCTGGCTTCGGTGGATATCACGGGTGTCATCCAGGGGAAAATCGATCCATTCCGCATGGTGTTCTCTTATCAATTTGGAATGGATAATAGTATTTATTGCGGTGACCTGGATAAATACGAAATTAAGGTCTTTAATGCTGGTGTATAAGAAAGTTCAGTCTTTTCTCATTTATCCCCGGCAAACTATCTCTTATAAGACCTGGCTGACAGGTCTCGTCTGCGTGATTATCAGCTACTCCTAAATAGTATCAATTCCTAAATATTATCCGCTATGACTTAACCTGAGATATGATAATATTTTAAAACCCGACTTTCTTCAACCCACACTCAAATCGCAAACATTTTTATATATTAGCTCTAGCCCAATTCCACGGAGCGTTATTTTCAGTTGATATACATTTTTAAAAGGCAGGCGCTTTGGAATAATGATCCAGACTTCTTTGTCAGCCATAGAGATTTACTCCTAAATAAGCTAAATTTAGCTTAATAAAACAAATTTCAAAATTCAACTGGACTCAACTAGACTTTCTTCAGCCTGGCTGTAAATTTCATCTATCTTGTTCTGGATAGCTATTGTCTTTTCCAGAGCAGCTACCATTTTACAATAATGCTTTATGTCTTCCAGAGAAAGCTTCCTTTCCTTTCGTTCTTTGAGCCACTTTTCACACACCTGATACCCACCAATCTGGTATTGCCAGATATTCTCGGGAACGCTTTCAAAGTATTGGCTCTTATTAATGTAAACCCGATTATTCTCATAACGAACAACCTCAACCTGATTATCACCGACACCCTGAAATTTCACCGAAGGCAACTCAAGTTCAGGCGATTTTAATAAATGCAGCTCAACAAGTTCGTTCCCATAAGAGGCCATTTTGGAGAAAAGGCGGTAGTTTTTGGTAAAAGGCACACGCGGAAAATCCATTTTGAGAAACTCTGCGTATTTCTGGCGGTAAACGTTCGAATAGAGAACCGCATAAATATAATAAAAAATTTCTTCAGGACTTGGCTGTTTTTTATACGCTTCAGAGAGAGCCTGGAGGACTTTAGGAGAAATGTTTGGCTCTCTCTTACCAATTTCTTCATCTTTAATGAATAAGTCTTTTTTATCAGATGAATGATAAAAATAAAGGGGAAAAATAAAACCTATTCCTTTATTACTTAAAGTTATTCTGCTTTCAATTATAGAATTGCCTACAAACGCATGATTAAAAACACCTTCAGCTACTTGCCTTACTGTAATCAGCCCCAAATTTTCCCGCATCATATGCTTCATAACCTCAGGACGTGGCCTGCAAATGAATCCCCTGGACATTCCCGTATAATACGTATAACGAATATCAAACGGTCGGTATAAGATGGGAACAATCTTTCTTTTATCTAAACCACTTTCAATCAAATCTTTCTGAGCTAATTCAACCTTCCAATCCCTGGCATCTTTTCCTAAATTGTAGGCCTGTCGGGCAAGCTCTGGATCCATTCTTGAAAAATTTAAGATAGTCGTCCAGACTTCCTCAGGACTCCATTTTATCGTTAGATTATCACGGGCGGTGACTATCCCAACACTATTAACCGGAAATATATTATTAATTTTCAAAAACGTATCATATTTCTTAAGCAGCATTTCATCACGGGGAATAAAAAGATAAAACTCGTATTTGGGAAAAATCTCTGTCCATTGCGTAGTAGAGATATCATTTCTTCTGAGCCACTCATATTTATTCTCTCTTAGCCCCCATAATTCTGAATGATAGACCTTGCTGCCCTGTTTCTCTCCTTTTTTCTTAATAAATAGGACAATAGCCACTCCCTGCATAATATCAAAGACATTCTCATCTTTGCCGCCGTCCGGACATCGCTCTTTTTTCAGGCTGTTGCCATGTAAATCAAGCACATAAATTTCGTTGAAGCTCCTCATCAAAGACTGACGCATTCCCCGGAAGGTCGGATTGTCAAGATAACTATGGTTGGTGATAAAGCCAATAACACCCTCACCCATCTGGTCAATTTTCCACTGAGCAAAACGGATAAATTTGACATAATCATCCTGAAGCCATTTGGGATTTTTCTCCCCGAGCGGTTGACCATCCACTCGATAATAGCCTTCGTCCTTATGGCCATCGGGCGAAACATAACTTTCTTTTAACAAATCGGTTATCCATTTACCTTTATTGGCCGAATGACCAGAATAAGGCGGGTTGCCCATAATTACCAGGATGGGAGTTTCTTTTTTTACCTTGCCGGCAAGATGAGATTCTTCAGAAAGGGAAGCCATGCCTGGAAATGAAGACTGCGCCAGCTCTTCCATTTCTAAGGTGTTGGTAAGATAGAGCTTAAATCTTTCGTCCTTCTGGAGTTTGTATCCTATTTCTTCCAGCAGAAAGGACATTTTCAGGTGGCCAACAGCATAAGGTGCCATCATCAACTCAAAAGCATAAAAATTTTTTAGAATATGATCGCGGATGAATTCAGCTTTCGCTCCATCACCATATCGGGCTACAAATTCCTTAACAGCCAATTTAGCTGCTTCAGCCAGAAAAGTAAGGGTGCCGGCAGCCGGATCCAGAACAGTGACCGTCTGGCTGGCTAATCCGTCAGGTCTATCAAAATATTTTCTTAAGATAAAATTAAGAGAACGAACGATATAAGAAACGACTGGTTCTGGAGTATAATAGACGCCTCTTTTCTCACGGGTTTTCGGGTCGTATTCAGCCAGAAATGTTTCGTAGAAATGGACAATCGGGTCGCTGCCTTTTCCTTCGTAGAAATAATCATGAAGGATCTTTTTAACATCGGTAACAGCTAATACTTCAGAGATATCATCAATAATCCATTCCATTTGAGGGGGCAGCTTTCCGAGGGAGATAAACTGGAAAATATCCTTTAAAATCCCGATTGTTTGAGGAATGTAATCATAAGCTAATTTTCGATTAAATGAGTTTTCTGAACGCGTCCGGGCAGCAAAAAGACCGTAAGTAATCGTCTGAGAATAAAGGTCAGCAAATTCTTCTGGCGTAAGCCCAGCGATGAGGTATTTACGAAAGGCTTCAAAAAAGCCGGAAAGAATGCCGGCAGCCTCGCTATCTTCTTCCTGGAGTTCCTGAGCCACAACTTCTTGACGTAAAAATCTGGTTCTCTTGGCTAGCTCTACTGCCAGAGTTCTGGCATCATAAACCTTAGGAATAGAAAAAGATAGGAACTTTTCAAGAAGCTCAAAAAATTTCTGTTCATTTTCAACAGGCGGTGTCTTTTTAAGCTTAAATATTATGAAGGGCTTAGCTATCTGAACTGAATCTATCAAGGTCCCGTTTCGGTAGAAACGAAACTCAAAAAAATTGGTTAAAATTAGATTAGGAAAGGTGTGTAGATAACGGCGGAGCTGCTCTGTATCTTCAATATCGTCAAGATTGGTTTTAGTGGGCGCCTTGGCCTCAATGTATCCGATTATATGCTGGGTTCCGTCCCAGAGGCGGAAATCAGGATTTCCGGCCTCGGTCTTTTTGGGAAGCATAGTCACCTTGATGTGGGATCTACTGGTGGAATTTACGTATTCTAAAAGGACGCTCTCAAGGGTTGAATAATAGCTCTCCTCCCGGTCATCTCCACGAATGGCTATTTCAGTGATTTTCTTCAGATAGTTTTTAAGCATTGTAACCCCATCCATTTAAATAATTAGCTAATTTGGTCAAAGTATAAACTTTGTCAGGTAAGCAGGTCAATATAATGTATAGGTTCAGGACATTAGTGACACTTTTGCCTAAGATTTTTTGGCGATCAATCGCTATCTTGGTTGAGGTCGGTGGCCAAACGCCTAACTTGGCCATAAGAGGAAAAATAATAAAAATCGGGACACCCTAGATTTTCCCTTTTTTTGACAGAAACGGCTTCTGTCCGATATACCAACACTTATATCCAGACGGAATGGAGCAGCTGCTGACATAAAAAAATGAAGCTGAGACCAAGGGTGCCTGCCAGCGAGAAGGCCTGGTAGAAAACGACTCTCATCGTGCTACCCACCAGTGCTCTCGGCCTCACAAAACCTGGCGCTGATCTTTCCAGCTGGCGCTACTGAAATGAACACCAATATGAACATATCACAAGAATCGAAAACTGATGGAAGTAGAGATCAGAAGAGAGGGATAGAGTATGCCAGATCCTGTCTTTCAGGCTGCCAAC
This sequence comes from Acidobacteriota bacterium, assembly GCA_029571905.1. Lineage (GTDB taxonomy): Bacteria > Acidobacteriota > Aminicenantia > Aminicenantales > Saccharicenantaceae > Saccharicenans. Next base: position 5,385 of record JAKPXU010000041.1, read on the forward strand.
ACTCATGACGGCAGCCAGGCCTTAGAAAAAACAAAAGTCAAAATTGATATATTTGAATTCTTCGGTTCAAATATTTTTTTAACAAAAGCCAGACAGCCAGGCAAAATTCAAACTGAAGCAGTTAGCCAGATTTTCAGCCGTAATCAACGATAAATAATTGGATTAAAGAGGAATTTGAAGCTACCGTGAGCCTGCGCCCGGTGGATAGCATCAAAGCCCAGGAGGATGACCCTGCCTTTTTCCACCTGACAGGCCACCGCGGCCGATTTATATTTCAGTTTTTCACCATTTAAGAGAATTCCGCTCAGGAGTGGATCATAGGCCGGAAACCAGGCTAAGTTCCAGACCTTTTGAGCGATGGCCGACTTAGCATCTTCAGTTTTAGTTATCTCGAAAGCCGGGCTGAAATAGCAAAAAATGGCAGCTTCATCGCCAATACCAAAAGCTTCGGGTCTCGACGGATCAACGGCTACTTGAAGAATCGAGCCTGGTGAATAAACCCGGACTCGCTCCGATGACTGCCCGGCTGCCTGGCTTTCGGGGCGGCGCATCCTCCTTGGTTCAATGATGTTTCTTACCGGCAGGCCCAGATTCTCTATGGCAAAATCGGCTGAATTTTCGACTGCTATCAAAGTCCCGCCGCTGCGGATAAAAGAGTTGAGAGCGGACACGCCTTCTGGCCCGAGCCCACCTGCATACTCAGGTGGCACTTCGCCCTTTTTCCTGCCTTCCAGAATGATCTGGCTGCTCAAGCTGGGCAGAATAAGATGGGTGAAATTAGACTGGAGCAGGCCGGCTCTTATGTCCGAATTGTGAATAACTTTAAAATCAAATTCGAATTGCTCGAGCACCCAGCGCATCCAGCCTTCATCCATGCTGGCTGTCCAGGGCTGGTAGATGGCCAGGCGATAGGGGGTCAGCGGCTGAATCCTGGCCGGCTCAACAGAATTAACACTCTTTATCTCAAGGCCGAGTCCTTTAGCCAGAGTCGCCATTTTTGACGCCTCAACTCTGCTCTTCTCTATTGTCAGGCTGCCGGCCGGATAAGTCTGGCCTCCGACCGTAACCGGCCGATCAATAAAACCTGTTGATATTTTATTTTTGAGCAACCGATTGGCCAGTGTCACCGAGTTATTAAAGCTGCTACTTACCAGGTAGTACTTGCCGCCGCTTTCGATCTGGCTATCGGGCATTTTGATTGGAGGTAATAAATTCAAATTGGCTTCAAATTTGCTGGTGACCTCGATCACCCTGACTCCCATCTGGAGAGGTAGAGTCCAGCTGGCTTCATCATAAGGAAGATGCTGGGTTGGGTCCTGACCCGGTGGGAGAGGGTAGGCTTTGCTCTCCAGCAAATCTTTGACAAAAGCCCGGTAAGGCTGCGACATAGGAACCACATAAGTTCCGGTCGGATAGTTAATCCCATCAGCTTCAAAGGCTTTAGTTGCCCGGTAAACTTCAGCGCCGTTTTTCTGGATGACCTCAACCAGCTTCAGGGCAGTGGGCCAATCTTTCTGAGCCTCTGGAATAAGATAAGCATAAGGCGGCTCATTCAGTCCTTTTTCTATCTGGCGCTCGGCGAAAAGACAGAAATTCTCCATAAATTTTTCTTTTTTCTCGGCAATTGTTCTCAAAAATGATAGAGCAACAATTTCTTCATATTCGACAATATCGCGCAGCCGCCACCAGCCGCCCGGCCAGGGTTCAAGGTAGGTGGATAGAATATTGTTGCCACTTCCACTTACCCGGATGTCTCCCGGTCTGATAAAAATAGGCGAAGCCAGATTGACGCTGGCTGCCTCGGATAGAATGCCCAGAGCATTATGACGAAGAGGTGCAGCCCGGTTAGCAGTGTTATACCAGGTATCAAAAATGCTGTTGGTGGCCACACCAGTCTTGCCAGCCCGGCTGAGATTAATCACTGCTTCTCCTGTTAGCTGATAGAGTTCGCGGAGAAGGAGCGGATCAAGATTGGGATTGACCGGGTCCTGGTAAGGTGGGAGGAAAAGGCGCGGACCATTTGAACCCATCTGATGAACATCATAAACCAGAAGGGGAAACCACTCCTGATATAGGACCCTGGCCATCAGCTGGGTTTCTTTCTGGGTCAGCATGAACCAATCCCGGTTGTTGTCATGCCCGGTGTAATAATGGTAAAGCCAGGGCAGGCTGCTTCCCTCATAAGGCGTCCCTAGAGTTTTGTAATACCAGTCGGTGACCAGATCAATGCCATCCGGATTGGCCGAGGGAACGAGCAGGAGAATTACCTGGCTCAGGATTTTTTTAGTTTCCTCCGAATTATCACTGACCAGTTTATAAGCCAGTTCCATGGACATTTGGGAAGCAGCGATTTCAGTTGAATGAATAGAGCAGCTGATATAAACGATTGCCTTACCTTCTTTTATGAGCAAAGCTTTTTCTTCTGGCTTAAGCTGCCTGGGGTCATGGAGTGTCTGATGGATTTTTTTGTATTTTTCGAGGTTAGTAAAATTTTCTTCAGCGGTAATAATGGCCATGACCAGAGGCCGGTCAAGAGTTGTTTTGCCCAGTTCGACTAATTTAAGGCGGTTTGAGGCCTGGCTGAGCAGCTGAAAGTAGTCAGTTATCTGTTTCCAGTTGGCCAGCTTAAAATCCTGACCGGACTGAAAACCAAGAAACTTTTCAGGTGACACGATTTCAGCGCTGAATGAATTTAGAGGAAGAAGGACAATAAACAGAAACAGCCATAAGATAGAGATAGTAACCTTAAAATAATAATTCTGGCCTGACTTCTGTTGGGGTACTATTTTCATCCTTTTATGCTCCTTATTTAAGATATGCTCATTTAAAAATAAGGCAGGCCGCTCTCCGGAAGGTTGATGAACACTGGCTGATTTTAGATGCTGTTCCAGCCAACTTATCTTTCCATCTAACAGAGATGGGCGCGGCCAATTGTTGTCTCATTTTAATGATTAATTCACTCTGACCACTCAAACAAGTAATATATATTTATCAGCGGCCATAATTCAACAGAGAAATCTGGATCGAGCTCAATACATTTTGTCGGTCAAGGAAAGGTTCCTTTATTATTCGGGCAGAAGAAAGGCTGGTCCGGGCTTAACTCTTCTCCCTGGCCACCTTTACTTGGTATTTTGTGAGTATTGATTTAGGTTATTAGATTAGCTATTTAACCTGGTCAGTCAAAGCTTTCCTTGGTCAGCTTTTGCTGAGTTTTTCTTTGAATTTTCTTACCGCGCTTATCATTTTGATGACTTCTTCCCGGAAAAGAGCCAGTTGCTCAGATGAAGCTGAAACCCAGTCTGTATGCACAGCCTTGTTTCTGGTCTCCCACCAGCCAATTATTTCTTCTTTCTCCTGGTCTCTCAGATATCTTTTTTCCCAGAGTTCTTCCAACCTGCTTCTAAACTCTCTGGCGTAGCCTTTCTGCTTCTGGATAGCCTGCTCGTACAGGTTATAGATGAGAAGCTCCAGTTCTTTGCCGGCCAGGAAACCAGCCACTTCCGGGTCAGTTTCAAGAAAACATTCAGCCAGATCTAAATAAGAGACATTTTCCCTTCTGATATTTTTTAAAGCATGTCGCGCAGAGATTCTTTTGACTGCGTTGGGCTTATTTATATAATCCAGGTAAATCTGGTGGTAATCTGAATTATTTCGAAGCCAGTCTTCATTTAAAATGGCCGACAGAGCCCACAGAGCCATGTCCACTTCAGCTGAGGTGGCAAAACCATAGCTTTCCTTTAGTTCGCTCAGATCATCAAGATAGCAGAGATATTTTTTTACCGGCGTTTCAGCTTTGATTGAAAGGAGGTTTTCGACCGGAGCGCTGTAAATTCCATAATGCGCCGGACACATAATGCGCAGCAGGCAGGACATAATTTCAATGTTCTTAAAAATCTCGAATAATTTCTGGATGAGTCCG
>JAKPXU010000045.1 GCA_029571905.1 Acidobacteriota bacterium
CTGACCCTATGTATTGCTCGGGGCTGATTCTCAGTTCCAGGATGAGCCAGGGATTCAAATTTAAGGTAATGGACGTTGGTTATGTTGAGAAGAATAAAACCATCGAACTCAATGTCCCTGAAGACCTGTATGATCTGGCCACTTTGCTCAGAGATGCCGAGAAGTATGTAATTGAAAGCATTTATTCGCGGGCAACTGGCCATCAAGCAGTAGCCATATCCACCCAACGTCTTCATAACATCGCCGGAAAATATACCGGGAAAGATGACCCGGTAGCCCTGGTCAGGACGCAGGGTGAGTTTCCTGCTACTGGTGAGATCCTGGCCCCCTTTAATATCGGACATTACGTAGCTGGATTTATGCGAGGCAGTCATATCGGACCGTTGATGCCCTGCCGGCTCAACACTACTATTTCTTATTTTGACGGTCCGCCGGTAGTTACCGGGGCAGCTTTCTCGATGAAAGAAGGTAAGCTGACCGAGCCAGCTGATGTTTTTGACCATCCCTATTGGGACGCAGTCAGACTGGACGTTGCGAGGAAAGCAACCGAAATAAGGCGGCAGGGATTTTGCGGAGCCTCGATGCTCCCTTATTCAGAACTTGAATACGGCGGAGTGGTGGAAAAGCTCCAAAAGCTTGAAAAAAGATTTGTGATCTCTGATTGACTTTTAGCGGTTCAGCCTGTATTTTAGCTTTGAAGGCTGACCGAACAGATGACTGAAAGGAAACATCCGCTACCAACGGTAGATTTGATTATAGAAACCAAGCTGCCAGACGGGCGGAGAGGGGTGGTTCTAATCGAGAGAAAAAACCCGCCCCCAGGCTGGGCTCTGCCCGGGGGCTTCGTAGAATACGGGGAGACACTTGAACAAGCTGCTATCCGCGAGGCCCGGGAAGAGACTTCTCTGGAAGTCACTCTGGTTGAGCAATTTCACACTTATTCCGACCCGGGTCGCGACCCGAGATTCCACACGATTTCAACCGTCTTCATAGCGACGGCGGTTGGGCTCCCTCAGGGTGGTGATGATGCCGACCAGGCTGGAGTCTTCAGCCGCGAGGAGATCACTTTTCCACTGGCCTTCGACCACAGGGAGATTCTTAAAGATTATTTTTCATGGCTGGACAGCCAGCAGCAAATTTCCAGTGGAGTTTCTGAAATTGAGGAATCGGAATTAATGTCGCTCGAAGCCAACAATGAAATCGATGAGCTGAAGGAAGAAGATCTGGTGGAATTAACCCGGGTCTGGAGCCTGGCCGAAGCTGAAGTTATAAAGAGCTTTCTTGGAAGTAATGGTCTGATGTGTTTGCTTAAAGGACAAATTGTCCATTCGATTTACCCTTTTACTCTGGATGGACTGGGTGAGACCCTGGTCCTGGTCCTAAAAAAGGACTTTGAACGGGCCAAAGAACTGCTCGAGGACTATACGACTTCTCGGTCAGATAGATAGGGCCTACTCAGTCCTTTTCAACCTTCCAAAATATTTTATTTCCCAAGATGGCTTTTTTCTTGACTTTTATATTTTTCTTTTCTATATTTAAGACAAAACGGGATAAAACGGGACAAAATGGGAAAAGAAATTGCCGCCAACCAGTTGATCGGAAGCTACTCGGCCAGACTCGACCCCAGTGGAAGACTGAAGATTCCAGAGAAGTTTCGGGATATCATGGAAAAAACATATGGCCAGGATGTTTTTATCACCTCTCTAACCGATGAAGCTATCCAGATTTATCCTCTGTCAGTCTGGGAAGAAATGACCAGTGTGGCCAGTGAGGGTGCCCTTCACCTAAGGCCCGATGTCAGAAAATTTTTATTGAGGGTAAATCTGAAAGGCAGTCACCATCAGATTGATGCTAAAGGAAGGGTTTTAATCAACCAGACGCTCAGAGAAAAAGCCAGGCTGAATACAGAAGTAGAAGTTATCGGCCTGAATAATCATTTAGAAATATGGAATAAAGATGTTCTTAATTCAGTCATTGAGGAAAAACCGCTGACTGATGAGGATTTTGAAAGTATTGCCCGTCTTGTCCCTCGAGGAAAGACTGAATGAAAGGCTATGGGCATACGCCAGTTCTGCTTGAAGAGACTCTGTTTTTTCTTCAGGCTTCAAGGCCAGGAGTTTATCTCGATGGTACTTTTGGGCTGGGTGGCCACAGCCTGGAAATTTTAAGGAGAAACCCCTCAGCTCGGATAATCGGCTTTGACCGTGATGAAGCCTCTCTCCGAGCAGCAGCTGGCCAGCTCAAGGATTACGCTGAGCGAGTAAGTCTCTTTCAGGCCGATTTTCGTCAGTTGCTGGAGCTCCATGACCTCATTTCCTGGAATGAAGTCAAAGGGGTTCTCTTTGACCTGGGGCTATCTTCCTATCAACTGGCTGATCCAGCCCGGGGCTTCAGCTTTAATCTGGAAGGGCCACTCGATATGAGAATGGACACCAGACAAAAAGTTACAGCTGAGAAAATTTTGATGACTTATCCAGAAGATCGTCTGGCTGAACTATTTAAGAAATATGGGGAACTTCATCAATCGAAACTTCTGGCCAGGAAAATTGTCAGCTTGAGAAAATTCGGTCTTTTAAAGACAACCACTGATTTGAGGAAACTGGTGGAAGAGACCTATCACTGGGTTCCTCAGAAAAACCGCCTCCATCCGGCCGCCAGAGTATTTCAGGCGCTGAGAATTGAGGTTAATCAAGAGCTGGAAGGTCTGGACAGTTTTCTAGAAGAACTCACCAGGAAATGCCTGCCTGGAACCAGGCTGGTAGTCATTTCCTTCCATTCCCTGGAAGACAGACTGGTCAAGACTGCCTGGCAGCATCTATCCTCGTCAGAAACAGGTCAGCCGGTCGTAAAAATTCTGACAAAAAAGCCGATGAGGCCAGGCCCCGAAGAAATTGAAGCCAATCCGCGCAGCCATTCAGCCAAATTGCGGGCGGTGGAAAGGATCTGACCATGGTCAGAAAAAAATATTCATGGAAACACCTAGTGCTGGTAGCTGGCCTGGCCATCCTTTTCCTGGGTAATATAACCTTTTATATCTGGTATCAGAGTGAATCAATCAGGCTTGGCTATAAAATCCATGATCTGGAAAACCAGTTAGAAAAGCGCCAGGAAGAAATCAAACTGCTGGAAGCCAAAAAAGAAGCGCTGCTCTCTCCCGACCGGATCGACCGCCTGGCGAAAAATGAATTGAACCTGCAGGAAATTAAACCAGAGCAGATTATTTTTGAGGGTCAGATAGAAAAATGAAGATCGTTGTTGACCGGAGTCCAGTCCTTTCCGGCCAGAACCGGAAGAAAACCAGGTTGATCTTTATTTTTCTGCTCGTCTGGTTTCTGATCATCAGTTTTAGATTGATCGATCTTCAGGTTTTAAATCACAAAAAATTAAAGCAGGAAGTTATTGAACAGAACCAGGATTTAATTACTACCTGGCCAACCAGAGGTACAATCTTTGATCGCCAGGGACGGATTCTGGCCAGGAGCTTGCCTGCCGTCTCCATTTTTTTTTCACCGACCAAAGGCGAAGATTTAAAAGACCAGCTGCAATCCATTTATAGACTGAAACCAGTTTTAAACCTATCTGAAGCAGAGATTGATCATCTGATAAATTCGATAGAAAAAAGAAAAAGGTTCACCTGGGTAAAGAGGAAAATCCCTCTAGAACAAGCTGAAAAAATCAAAGAACTTAAGCTAAGCGGCATTTATCTGCTGAATGAGAACAAGCGCTTTTATCCTCAGGGTCGGCTGGCCAGCCATGTTCTGGGTGGTGTCAATATAGATGAAGCCGGATTAGCAGGCGTCGAATATTACTATGATTCTGCCTTAAGAGGCCAGGAAGGTCAGCAGCTCATTATGAGAGATGCCCGGCGGAAGGAATACTACATCGAGACCATTAAAGAGACCCAGCCCGGGCAGGATATATATCTGACTATTGATTCCAATCTCCAATATCTGGCTGAGAAAGAACTGAGGCAGGCTATAGAAAAATTCAGAGCCAACTGGGGAACAGTCATTATCATGTCTCCAGCCAGTGGCGAAATTCTGGCTATGGCCAACTACCCCGACTACGATCCGAACAATTTCCCTCCGCCTCCAGAAGCCATGGTCAACCGAGCTATTCAATATACCTATGAGCCGGGCTCGACAGCCAAGGTGGTCACAGCGGCTGCCGCCCGGGAGCTGGCTGGCATCAGCTATAATACTTATTATGATTGCCGCACCGGTTCAATTACCTTTGGAGGGACAATTGTTAGAGATCATGTCCGGCTCGGAATTTTGAGCTTCCCCGATGTGTTCATTCATTCTTCCAATGTCGGGTCAATTCAAATAGCTGAAATTATAGGCGAACAAAATCTCTACCGTATGTTCAGAGCTTTTAAATTTGGTGAGAAAACCGGTATCGATCTTCCTGGTGAGGAAGCGGGCATTATCCACCCTCTAGAGAAATGGAGAAAATCGTCTCTGCGAGTAGCTATCGGTTACGAACTGGCCGCTACTCCACTGCAGATACTCAGGGCAATGAATGTCTATGCGACCGGTGGATATCTGGTCAGACCTAAAGTTGGCCTGAACAGTTTCTATTCAGAAAAAGACATCTCAGCAGCCAGTTTAAAGCCTGATGAGTCCGGGCAACCGGTAATTTCAGGAAAGACTGCCCGCGAGCTGGTGGACCTGGTTTTCGAGCCAGCCGTGGAAAAAGGCACCGGTAGCCAGGCCAGGCTGGAAGGTTATGAGCTGGCTGGCAAGACCGGTACCGCTCAGAAATTTGATCCAGCCCTCAGAGCTTATTCTCCTTCCAAGCATGTGGCTTCATTTGTTGGTTTCGTTCCGGTCGATCATCCCCTGATTTCGATGATTGTCGTCATTGATGAACCTAAGGGAATAGAACAGTATGGTGGCCAGGTGGCGGCTCCAGTTTTCAGAGAAATAGCCCGTAAAACTTTGCTTTATTACCGTGAGCTGCCACAAAAAGTGCCCGAAAATATGATTCTGGCCAGGCAGACAAACGAAACAGGAGTTACCGACTGAAATGACACTTAAAGAACTTCTGCCTGAAATTCAGGTGGTCAAATTCTGGGGCCAGCCTGACCTGGACATATCAGGCATAGCCTATGCTTCCAGCCTGGTTGAACCGGGAAATATCTTCGTGGCCATCAGAGGTCTTAAAGCAGATGGCCATGATTTTATTCCTGAAGCTAAACAAAAAGGGGCAACGGCCATTATCTCAGAGCGTCAGAAGCCAGAAGAATTAGACCTGACCTGGATTCAAGTGCCGGATGCCAGGGAAGCTCTGGCGTTAATCTCAGCCAGCTTTTATGGTCATCCAGCACTTAGGCTAAAGACTATCGGGATTACTGGCACCAAAGGCAAGACGACAGTCAGCTATATCCTCGAAGCCATTCTCCAGGCTGCCGGACTGAATCCTGGAGTCATCGGGACGGTTGATTATCGCTGGAATAACGAGCGTTTCCCGGCTCCCAGAACAACTCCTGAAGCGCCTGATATTCAAAAGGTATTAAGGCAAATGGTTGATTCTGGTGTGACCCATTGTGTGCTGGAGGTCTCTTCCCATTCCCTCGAGTTAAAGAGGGTCCTGGGGATAGGTTTCGACCTGGCCATTTTTACTAATCTCAGCGGCGAACATCTCGATTATCACCAGACAATGGAAAATTATTTTGAGGCAAAAAAAAAGCTCTTCTTTTTGAATCACAAGCGGCAGGCCTCGATTGTTAACATTGATGATATCTGGGGCCAAAAGCTGATTTCTGAGCTGCCGATGAGAACCATTACCTTCGGTTTCAGACCTGAAGCTCTGGTCCGGGTGGAAAGCTTTGAGATCGTGGGCCGGGAAATGAAAGCTCAGGTCTCTTATCCGGGTGGACGGCTTAATTTCAAAACAAAACTGATTGGACGTCATAATTTATATAATTTTCTGGCGGCTATTTCGGCTGCCCTCGTCCTGGCAATCAGCCCGCAGGCTATTGTCAAAGGAATAAGCCAGTTAGAATCCATACCAGGTCGACTGGAATTTGTACCTAATTCGCTTGGCCTGTCCGTTGTGGTGGATTATGCCCATACTGATAATGCCCTGGAAAATTTGCTGCTGGCCGTAAGGAGTCTAAACCCGGCCAGAATCATCTTAATTTTTGGCTGCGGTGGAGATCGGGATCGCAGCAAACGTCCACGGATGGGAGAAGTAGCGGCTCATCTGGCTGACTGGACCATCATTACCTCCGATAATCCCCGCTCCGAAGACCCGGAAAAAATTATTAAGGATATCGAGCAGGGTTTTCTAAAGGTCGGAAGCAAAAATTACGAGTCGATTAGTGACCGGCGGTCAGCAATTCAAAAAGCCCTGGCCATGGCCGCTCCTGGCGATTTCGTGGTGATAGCCGGAAAAGGCCATGAGACCTATCAAATCTTTAAAGACCAAACTATTCCTTTTAGCGACTATGAGACAGCTCGAGAAATGATAAAACAACTCGAGGAGAGGAGATAGGATGGCCTCTCTATCTCTTGCCCGTCTGGCCGAGCTCACCGGCGGAAAGATAATCCAGGGTGAGCCAGAAACCACAATAGTAGCCTATACTTTTGATTCCAGGCAGGCCAGGCCGGGCTCTTTGTTTTTTGCTCTAAAGGGAATTAGAGATGGCCACGATTATATCGCTGAGGCCCAAAAAAAGGGAGCTGTAGCCGCCTGTGTCTCCAGGAAAGTAAAAGATTTGCCACCAGATTTTGGCTTAATTCAAGTGGATGATACCCTTCATGCCCTCCAGCAGCTGGCAGCCAGGGTGCTGGCCGAGAGCCAGCTCCGAGTTGTTGGAATAACTGGAAGTATAGGCAAGACTTCTACCAAGGAATTGACTGCAGGTCTGCTTTCTGAACGTTTTGCCGTGCTTAAGTCTATGGGCAATTACAATAATCAAATCGGATTACCTATTTCCATTCTCTCCCTGACAGATTCTCACCAGGTAGCAGTCCTGGAAATGGGTATGAATCATCCTGGTGAAATTAAGAGACTGGTGGAAATCGCCCCTCCGGAAGTAGCGGTTATCACCAGGATTGCTCCGGTTCATCTTGAGTTTTTCCAGAGCCTGGAGGAAATTGCTCTGGCTAAAAAGGAAATTCTGACCGGGGCTAAGCCAGGAGCAACCGCCGTCCTTAATGGCGACGATCCACTGATCAGACAGATCGCAGTTGATTTCGCTCCGGATAGAATAATCTATTTTGGTAAAAGCGACAGATATTTAATAGGAGCTGAAGACATTGAATATCACGGCTGGACCGGGCTGAGTTTTAGCCTCATTTACGGACGGGAAAAAGCCAGGGTTGAACTGCCTATCTTTAACGAAGGGCTTATAACCAATGTTCTGGCCGCCTGTGGCGTTGCCTATTATTTTGGTCTCAAACTGGCTGAGATTCTTCCCTCTCTTCATCGGCTGCCTGACCTCACTCACCGTGGCCAGCTAATTAAATTGAAAAGTGGAGCCACCATCTATGACGATTCCTACAATTCCAATCCTGTCGCCCTGGAAGAGGTACTGAAAAGCCTGGGCCGGTTGCCAGCTGGTAGGAAAATTGCTGTCCTGGGCGATATGCTTGAACTGGGGCCTGCCGAGAATCAATTTCATCTGGAAGTGGGTGCTCTTCTTCCTGCCTACGGTTGGAACTATCTGGTTACCGTTGGCTCCAGAGCCAAACTTATAGCCGAGGGGGCTGTCCATCATGGGCTGGATTCAGCCAGAATTGAGTCTTTTGATCGACCAGAAGAGGCAGCAGACTGGCTTAAGTCCTTTCTGGAACCTTCCGATCTCATTCTGGTCAAAGGTTCAAGAGGCCTGAGTCTTGAAACCATCGTTGAAAATCTAAAACAAGAGATGGAGATCTGAAGTGCTTTACTGGCTGCTTGTTCCACTCAGAAAATATATTTTCTTCTTTAATGTTTTCCGCTACATCACGTTCAGAACAGCTCTGAGTGGAATGACTGCCCTCCTTTTTGTCTTTATCTTCATGCCAATTTTTATCAAGCTGCTTAGAAAGCATCAGGTTAGTCAGGAAATAAGAGAAGAAGGCCCATCCACTCACCTCTCCAAAAAAGGGACTCCTTCAATGGGCGGAGTAATTATCATTGGAGCGACAGTCGTCTCCACTCTGCTCTGGGGGAATCTCAGCAACATATATGTCTGGCTGGGTCTGGCCGGCCTGATGCTTTTTGGCCTGATTGGCTTTATAGATGATTTCATTAAGTTTCGCAGTCATCGCTCTCTTGGACTTAACACCGGGCAGAAATTAATCCTTCAAATCGCTGTCTCTGGCTTAATTGCCCTTACTCTTGTCCTTATCGGCTTTGAGGGCAAATTCGATCTGCGCTTAACTTTTCCCTTTATTAAAGAATGGGCTCTTTATTTAGGCTGGCTTTATCTGCCCTGGATTCTATTTATTTTAGTCGGCTCATCCAATGCTGTTAATCTGGCCGATGGATTGGATGGTCTGGCCATAGGTTTAACCCTGATCTCAGCCGCCGCCCTGACCGCCCTGACTTATGTCGCCGGCCACGCCATCTGGTCAGAATATCTAAACATAATAAGGGTACCCCTGGCAGCTGAACTAACAGTTTTCGCTGGCGCTCTGTCGGGAGCCTGTCTGGGCTTTCTCTGGTTTAACTGCCACCCGGCCGAAATTTTTATGGGTGATGTTGGCGCCCTGTCTTTAGGCGGAACTCTTGGTCTGCTGGCCATCTTGATTAAACAGGAGTTTCTGCTCCTTTTTGTAGCCGGGGTTTTTATCCTGGAAGCTTTATCGGTTCTCCTGCAGGTGACTTATTTCAAGCTGTCCGGAGGAAAACGGATCTTCCGGATGGCCCCTCTGCATCATCATTTCGAACTGATTGGCTGGCCGGAAGAAAAGGTTGTTATCCGTTTCTGGATAATGGGAATTATTTTTGCCCTGTTCAGTTTGACCACCTTGAAGCTGAGGTAAAAAATGGAATTAAAAGATAAAAAAGTAGTGGTAGTTGGCTTCGGTCGAACTGGGCAGGCTGTCTGTGATTTTCTCCTCAGCCAGGGAGCGAATATTACTGTTTCAGATAAAAAGCCGGAATCAGAACTGGAGCGGGTAGAAATTTACAGGGCCAAAGGCATTAATTTTGATACGGGGGCCAATCGTCTGGAAACTCTATTAGAGGCCGATCTGGTCGTCTTAAGTCCAGGCGTGCCTCCCTTACCCGAAGTACTGGCTGCCAGAGAAAAGGGCATAAAGGTCATTTCAGAAATTGAGCTGGCCTTTCCTTATCTCCGCGGAAAACTAATCGGCATTACTGGTACCAACGGCAAATCAACCACCACCACTCTTATATATTTAATGCTTAAAAAGTCCGGTTTCAGGGTTCACCTGACCGGTAACATCGGCCATCCGCTTATTTCATTTATCAATAAGGTTAAACCCGGTCATCTGGTAGTAACCGAGTTATCCAGTTTTCAACTGGAATTCACCGAAAAGTTCAGGACTGATATCGCTGTTTTCCTCAACTTATCACCCAATCACCTTGATTGGCACCAGACCTTTGAAGCTTATCTCCAGGCTAAGAAGAAACTCCTTGATCATTGTCATCCTGACGATCAGGTAATCATAAATCGTGATGATCCACACCTGTGGGCCTGGAGACAAGAAAAAAAACAAGAACTCTATGCTTTCAGTCGAAAGCATTCAGTACCCCGGGGTTGCTACCTCCAGGGCTCGAAGATTATTTTTAAACTGGGGGAAGAAATTCCGGTCATAGATGTCAATGATATCAGGTTAAGAGGGGATCACAACCAGGAAAATGTCATGGCCGCCAGTCTGGCCGCCCGTCTGGCTGGAGCCAGCCTGACCTCCATCAGGCAGGCCATCCGCAATTTCACAGGACTGGAACACCGCCTGGAAGAAGTCAGAAAAATCAGGGGTGTGCTATTTGTCAATGATTCCAAAGCGACCACCGTTGATGCCACCATTAAAGCTATCGAGAGTTTTGACCAGCCGATTATTCTTATCCTCGGGGGGC
>JAKPXU010000080.1 GCA_029571905.1 Acidobacteriota bacterium
CACAGTGCCCTGGCACCGGGACATAAACACCTACGAATGGAAAGAGAAAGGTAAAGACTCAATAAATTCCTTGATCGAGATGCTTACACCAGGGCGACTGCTTGACCTCATCCAAAATTATCTTTTCTTCAGAGTTGAGCATGGCCAGGCGACCAAGGTTATCGCCCGCTATATGCAATTCTATGCGGCCAATAAAATAGTCGAGCGGGTTCTTAAGAATCTCAATGGAGAAGACGAAAAGGACAGAGGGCTTGTCTGGCACTGGCAAGGGAGCGGGAAAACACTGACCATGATTTTCGCCGCCCATAAGCTCTATTATCACGGAAGTCTCGCCAATCCATCTATCTATTTTATCGTTGACAGAACAGAGCTTGAATCCCAGCTATATGACGAATTTACCGCCCTGGACATCCTCAGACCTGAAATAATTGACTCTGTCAGTGCTCTGAAGGGGGTTTTGAAACATGACGATTATCGGAGCAAAAGAGGTGTTTTCATCGTCCTTATCCATAAGTTCAGGCAGCAAGAACTGAAAAGTTTTCAGAAAGAGCTTGAAAGAATATCCCAGCATAAAGAGACGGTACTGACCCGAAAAAACATCATTGCCCTGGTAGATGAGGGACATCGAAGTCAGTACGGAACTCTGGCTGCCCAGATGAAAGCCATTTTTAAGAAGGCTTTCTTTTTTGCTTTTACAGGAACTCCGATATCAAAGAAAGGACGAGATACCTTTTTAGAGTTCAGCTATCCTCCTGATGAATCTTATCTTGATTTATATTCAATCGCTGATTCAATCGCCGATGGCTTCACGGTTCAGATTGTCTATCAGCCGAGGCTTGAAGAAGAAGTTCACCTGAGAAAAGCAGACCTTGAAGCTTTCCTGCAATCTGAATACGAAGAACTGCCAGAAAATATCCGTGGCCCCTTAGAAAAAGAAATAAAGGAAAAACTCGATGCCATCAGGATCATCCTCGAGAATCCGGAAAGGATAAAAGTCATTACCCGGGATATTGCCCGGCATTTTAAAGAAAATGTCGATGGAAAATTCAAAGCCATGGTAGTGGCGGGAAGTAAGCTTGCTTGCGAACGATACAAAAGATCCCTGGATGAGCATCTGCCTGAGGAATATTCCGAGGTGGTAATAACAACTGAAGGAGACAGGAGAGCTGCTATTCAGAAACTCGTCACTGAATCAAGAGAAAGATACGGACATCTTGATCCAGAGAGCATTCGAAAGAGGATAGTGACAAATTTCAAAGAAGAAGAATACCCGAAAATTCTCATCGTCACCGAGATGCTTCTTACCGGCTTTGATGCACCCAACCTTCAGGTCATGTACCTTGATAAACTTCTTAAAGAACACAGGTTGTTACAGGCTATAGCCCGGACAAATCGGCCATACAAAGATATAAAAGAAGCAGGCCTGGTTATTGACTATGTGGGCATTCTCAAAGAATTCAAAAGAGCTCTTGAGGCTTATAGCTCGGGAGATATAGAAAGAGTTCTTCTTGATTATGAAGGCCTGAGAGAAGAATTCGGTAAGACAATCAGAGATACCCTGACCATCTTTCAAGACCTCCAGAGAGATTATGAGCGGGAAACTCTGCTTAGAGCCATTGAAATTCTGACCTCTGAAGATAAGGAAAAGGAATTTGTCGAAAAATATAAAAAATTGCGGAAACTCTTTGAGCTGTTAGGACCGCATGAAGTCAGGCTAAATCATCTTGAAGACTATAAATGGCTATCAGCCATCTACACCTACTACCTGAAGGTTGTCATCCAGAGGCCGGTAGATGAAGCCCTGGTTCAGAGATTTTATGATAAAACCGTTCAGTTCATTCACAAGGCAACAGAAATAGAAAAACTCGATGATTTACCGGTGATTGAATTTGATGAAAATTATCTCCAGAGGCTCGAAGAAAGAGTGAAGAACAGGAAAGAAAGAGCCGCTAATATGCTCTTCACCCTTAATAGATTTATTCTCGTCGACCGGCACCGAAATCCTGTTTATGAATCTCTGGCTGACAAGGTTGAGCGGTTGCTGAGTATGTGGAAAGAAAAGACACGCGATTATAGAAAAATATACGAAGAGTGTTTGAAGATAATCAAGGAAAAAGAAGAGCTATCTACAAGACAAAGAGCTCTCGGTTTTTCAGATGTTGAGTATTCGATCTTACTCGAGCTCGAAAAGAGTATTAAAGGTCCAAATGATTTTGTACCGCTGGTCAAAGAGCTTTCCAGGTCCTTACAGAAGCATCTTTTTGCGGGTTGGATCCAGCAGGCAACCGCGCAAAAAGAGGTCGAACGAGAAATCCGAAGGTTTGTCCGAAAACTAAAGGGAAAATTCGGGTTATCATTTGATGAAATGAACCGGCTTCACAGCAAACTTGCTGACAATGTGAAAAATTATGGCAGTTGAAAATATCCCCCACAAGGTTTTTTACCGAAGAATAAAATATCCCCGTCTTGAATTTACCACCGGGGAACTTCACTTTATCCTCCCCCTGAATTCTAACCGCGAGGAGGTCTTTAACAGGCACAAGCGATGGATTGAAAAGAAATGGATCTTTGTTCAAGGATGCCTGAAAGAATCAAAGAAGAAGAAAATCACCCAGAGAACTGATGACGATTTTAAGAAACTGGTACTGTATTTACTGTCCGAGGCAGCTAGCCAGCAAGGCCTAAAACCGCATAAGGTGTATTTCAGACCCATGAAAACCAAATGGGCCAGCCTGAGCACCAGAAAAAATCTCACCATAAATAAGCTGGCCAGATACCTGCCAGATTATCTTATTGAATACATCATCTTCCATGAGCTTGCCCATTTTAAGCAAAAGCGGCACAATGAATTCTTCTGGGAAATTATTTCGCATAAATATAAAAAGTATCAGGAGCTCGAAAGAGAACTATTTATATACTGGTTCCGGGTCACTAATAAGGGATGATCTTTTTTGACTTTTCAGCTTGTATAACGAACCGTGACGGCTTAATTAGGCCTGTTTCTCTGGCTGTGTCAAGTTAAGCTTGTGATTTGGCCATTTTAAGGTCTCAGTTTATTCATCTTAGTTAGCTGCCTGAGCCAACTCTGACTCTAACAATGCCAGGCGTCACCTTGGCTCCCCAGCAATTTCTCTTTGAAAAACGGGCGGGAGTTAAATAAGATAAGAATTGAAGTCTGATTAATTTAAGGAATTTAAGGAGCTTTAAAATGATTGAAGGGCAGAAGGAGAGCTTAAGCCAGATCCCTCAGTTAAAATACGCTATGATTGGTGGCGGGACAGGCTCTTTTATCGGCGATGTTCACCGGAAAGCCATAGCTATGGATGGCAAAGCCCGCCTGGTCGCCGGCTGCTTTTCCAGAAATTATGAAAATAACCTCAAAACAGGAGAAACACTCAGGCTGGATAAAAACCGCCTTTACCAGAACTATGAGGAACTCCTCCAGGCTGAAGCCCGACATCCGGACCGGCCTGATTTTATTGTCATTGTTACACCCAATGATTCGCATTATCCGATTGCTCACCTGGCTCTTGAACTTGGATTCCCGGTAGTCTGTGATAAGCCTTTAGCCACCAGCAGCTCGCTGGCTCAAGAACTGGCTGACCTGGCTCGCCAGAAAGACCTGCTTTTCTGCGTGACCTATACTTATTCCGGTTTTCCAATCATCAAGCATCTGCGCTGCCTGATTTCAAGGGGCGAGTTAGGCACCATCCGTTTTGTGGCCGGTGAGTACCCGCAGGAATGGCTGGCCACCCTGGTAGAAAAAACAGGCCAGAGGCAGGCGGCCTGGCGGACAGATCCGGCCCGCGCCGGGATTTCCAATTGCGTCGGCGATATTGGGACGCATATAGAACACATGGTTTCTTACCTGACCGGACTGGAAATAGAAACACTCTGTGCCCGGCTCGACCATTTTGGCGAAGGGCGGCCGCTTGATGATAATGCCTCGATTATGGTTAACTTCAAAGGCGGAGCCACCGGACTCTACTGGTGTTCGCAGATTGCTATCGGCCATGATAATGGCTTCAGAGTTAGAATCTATGGAACCAGAGGCGCGGTTGAATGGTATCAGGAAGATCCAAACCACGCTAAGATTTCTTACCTTGACCGGCCGGTGGCTTATCTTTCCCGGGGGCGTGACCCGATGTGCCCGCGAGCTCAGTCGCTGTCGCGTATTCCCTCCGGCCATAATGAAGGTTACTTTGAAGCTTTTGCCAACATCTATTCAACCTTCCTGACCGCCCTCGACAAGAAGCTCCACGGTCAGGAGCTTACGGCCGATGATCTTGATTTCCCGCAGGTAGAAGAAGGAGTGCGCGGGGTAAAGTTTATAGAAAAGTGCGTGGAAAGCTCAGAAAAGGGAGCAATCTGGGTAAGATTTTAGGCGAACCAGAGTAGAGTTTGAGCGAAGAAGGTTGTAGCGGGGGTCGAGAGCTGAAAAATGGCTGTGGCTACTAAAGGACCACGATAAGGCTAAGATCAAATGATCCGTTTGGCTTTACCTGCCGAAGAGCCTCGAAGCTATATTTGGCCATAACGGCGACGCAACAATAATTAAGCAATAAAAAATAAATAACAATCTTAATTCTCGGGAGGAGAAAAAATGGCAAGACCAATAACCTTATTTACCGGACAATGGGCTGATCTTCCCTTTGAAATCGTCTGTGAAAAAGCCAGCTCCTGGGGCTATGATGGGCTGGAAATTGCTACCTGGGGAGATCATCTGGAAGTTAAAAAGGCAGCCGAAGATCCTGGCTATCTGGCCAGGAAAAAAGAAATTTTAGCTAAATATCGCTTACAATGCCGGGCTCTTGGGGCTCACTTAGCCGGCCAGTGTGTCGGTGACCTCTATGACCTGCGTCTTGATGACTTTGCTCCGGCCGAGGTGAAGGGCAAACCGGATGAAATCCGGCGCTGGGCAATTGAAGAAATGAAGCTCACCGCCCGGGCGGCTAAAAACCTGGGCTGCTATGTGGTCAATGGCTTTATGGGTTCACCCATCTGGAAGTTCTGGTATTCGTTTCCAGCCACGAGTGAGGAACTGGTGGAGAAAGGCTTCCAGCAGATAAAAGAACTCTGGACACCAATTTTTGATGAATTTGACCGCTGCGGAGTGAAATTTGCCCTGGAAGTTCATCCAACTGAAATCGCCTTTGATCTTTACACCGCTAAACGGCTGCTCGAAGTTTTTGATTACCGGCCAACACTTGGTTTTAACTTTGATCCCAGCCATTTACTCTGGCAGGGAATGACGCCTCATCTTTTTATCCGGGAATTTCCTGACCGGATTTTTCATGTCCATCTCAAGGACGTGGCTCTGACGCTTGACGGCAAAGCCTCGGTCCTCGGGTCGCATCTGCCCTTTGGGGACCTGCGGCGGGGCTGGAATTTCCGCTCTCTCAGCCATGGAGATGTCGACTTTGAATCAATTATCAGAGAACTCAATGCCATTGGCTATGAGGGTCCTCTCTCGGTAGAGTGGGAAGATAACGGCATGGACAGGGAATTTGGAGCTAAAGAAGCCTTAGAGTTTGTTCGCGGGCTTGATTTTAAGCCCTCGGAGGTGGCTTTTGACAGCCATATGAAAAAGTAGAACTGCGGCCACACCGGGCTGCCTGGCTAAAATCCGCTCAAACCTGAATTGTGTTTAACAAGCTGACTCCATCAGCTTGGGCGTTCAGGCCTGGTTCAACGCGCCTGCTCACAAAAATGCTCTGAAAATAGCTCTTAAAAATAGTTTGCATTCTGGCCGGGAAACAGGTAAAAAATAGTAAAATAAGTGACTGAAGAATAAAGAGATTAACATGGAAGACAGCGATAAGAAAGATGGTTTCTCCCGGCGCGATTTTCTAAAAACGACGGCGGCAGGTGTCGGCCTGGCCATGACTACTGGCAAACTTTTCGGGCGGCCGTTTCTTCTCACCGGAGCTGGCCAGGGACCGACGGTCATGCCTTCCGATGAGCTGCGGGTAGCGCTTATCGGGGCCGGTGAACAGGGCCGGGTTCTTCTTGATTGCTGCCTCCGAATTCCCGGGATAAAAATTGCTGCTCTGGCCGATATCTGGGAATACAGCCGCAATTATGCTTCCGGTTATCTAAACAAATATGGCCAGACACCGCACGTTTATGAGGATTAT
>JAKPXU010000087.1 GCA_029571905.1 Acidobacteriota bacterium
AGATCGAAACGGCGGAAAGCTCCATATATTTCTGAGGCATCGGCCACTTTCTGACCGTTAAGCCAGATGTTCGCCCGGTAATTGACGCCATCGAGCTGCAGCCTGGCTATATTTTTCCCTGGAAAAGGAGTAACCAGAAATTCCGTCCGGTACCACCAGGAGACCTGAAACTCTTCAGCCTTAATTTTTTCCAGGTTCTGTCCAAAGAAAACATCCTCATAGACGTTATCCTCAACCAGCGTTCCCAGAATAGTGGAAGGGACTACAGCTGGAAACCAGCGATCAGGGATGATCCCGGGCAGTGATAGTTGTTCGCCTCCTTGCTTTAATTTAGCTGAAGACTGGATAAACCAATCAGTCAGATCGATAATTGTTTCGGGTAAAAAGCCGAAAGCAGTCCGGCTCTGGGGTTCCATTCCCCGGTAGGGCTGGGCAGCAGCGACAGCTGAAAATAAAAAAATAAGGCCGAAAGCAACCAAAACTTGATTAAATTGCCTGGTTTTTTTCATCCTGGCTCCTTAAAAACGGATAATAGCTTTCTTTATTCTATAAACTATCATCTTAATTTTAAAGTTACTATTTTGCGCTTAAACAACCCCGATTGGACCATTACTTAATAAACTTTTATTCTTCCCCCTCTGACGCTTGACGGGGCAATGATTCAGCCTTTTTAGCTGACTACCCAGGCTCCGTGAGGGTTTGGCTGGGAGGTTGTGGCCGGTCATTAATCTTCAGCTCACCTGGCTTAGAATTTTCTCTATTTCGCCTTTAAACCTGTCCAGAAGCTGTCTGGCTTTTTCAGGTGATCTGGCCTCCGCTATGATCCGCATAATAGGCTCGGTATTAGAAGGTCGGAGATGAACCCAGGCGTCTTCCCAGATGATCTTCAGCCCATCGAGTGTCGAAATATTTTCTTGTTGATAATGGCGCCTCAATTCTGTGACGACTTTAAAAGCCAGTTCAGCAGGACAATCGAATTTATCTTTCAGAAGATAATAGCGGGGATAAGTGGCCATTAATTGTGAAATTGAACCTGGAAATGAGGATAATTTTTCGAGAATCAAGCCAGCCGCGGTAAAAGAATCACGGCAGTGGTGAACAGCTGGCCAGATGACGCCACCGTTTCCTTCGCCTCCAATCACCGCTCTGGTCTCCAGCATCTTTTCTACCACATTGCTTTCGCCAATTTTTGTGCGATAGATCCGCACCCCATATTTTCTGGCGATATCCTCAATAACCATCGAAGAAGAAAGGTTAACTACTACGGGCCCCTTTTTACGGCCAAGAACGTGATCTACGCTCAGGGTTAAAGTAGCATCTTCTCCCAGTGGTCGGCCCTGTTCATCCACCAGGGCCAGTCGATCGGCATCGGCATCCTGGGCCAGGCCCAGATCAGCCCGAAAAGCTCTGACTTCGTGCCCCAGTTCCTTTAAATTTTCTGGTGTTGGCTCTGATTGATGGGCAAATTTACCGGCCAGCTCGGTATTGATAAATTTGACCTCGGCACCCAGTTCTTGTAGAAAACGAGGCAGCAGAGTCGCTCCTGCCCCGTTGGCGCAATCGGCTACAAGCCTGAATTTTCTTTTTTTTATCTCATTGACTTTGATCTGGCTGAGAATTCGTCGCAGGTGTAAAAAGCCTGCATCTTTTTCGCTCAGAGCGGGCTTGATTCTTTCCGCTGGCACATATGTGAATTCACCCTGATGAAAAATATCAAGGAATTCTTCTACCTCAGAAGAGCGAAGATAGAGGCCATCAGGGCCGATAAATTTTAGGCCGTTCCAGTCAAAAGGATTATGACTGGCGGTAATGACCACAGCTCCTCTTGCCTGCTTCTTCCTCGTCAAAAAAAGAATGGTTGGTAGGGGTAGAATGCCTACTTCCACTGGCTGGCAGCCAGTGGCCAGCAGCCCGGCCATGACAGCTTTTTTCAGCATCAGACCGGAAGGCCTGGAATCCTGACCGACCAGGACCTGACCCTGACTGAGATATGTGCCGAAGGCCGAGGCAAAACGGGCTGCCAGCTGAGGAGTTAAACTCTCGCCGACAATGCCTCTTACCCCTGAGACGCTGACTTTTAAAGGCAAAAATTTTCTCATTTTCTCTTGCCTGCAACTTCAGGCTGTTAACCGCCTCAGGAAGGCCATTATTCTATCTACTTCCATCTGAGCTCTGTGCTGAGATGTGCTTTCGGCTATAACCCGAATCAAGGGCTCAGTAGTCGAAGCTCGCACATGCACCCAGAGATCTTTTTTTTCCAGCCTCAGACCATCCTGCTGGTTTATTTCCAATCCCCTGTAAAGTTTCTTCACTCCAGCTACCAGAGTATGCAACCGATAGGCCGGGCAAACCAGACTATCTTTGACAATGTGATAGCGAGGCAGCTTTTTTACCAGGGCCGATAATTTTTCGCCTTCCACGGCCATCATTTCCAGAAACAGGGCCATAGTAACCAGGGCATCAAAAGCCGGCTGAAAATGATCAAAAGCGAGCCCACCGCTTCCTTCTCCAGCCAGAGAGGCTTTTTCTTCCAGCATTGCCTGAACAATAGCCGATTGGCCGACTCTGGTCCTGATTATGGGCAGTTTTTGTTCTCTGGCTACCACATCAATCATCATCGAAGTGGACAGATTGGTGACCACCGGTCCTGGATACTTTTTAAGATAATACCGGGCAATAAGCGGCAGGGTATATTCTTCAGATAAGGTTTCACCATCTTCTGAGACCAGGGATAGGCGGCTGGCGTCACTGTTGAGAAGGAAGCCAATGTCGGCTGTGGTTATTTTTACCAGAGACGCGACTTCGATGGCATTCCTGGGCCTGGGCTCAGGATCATGAGGGAAATAGCCATTACCCTCATTATTTATGGCGATAAGCTGAACTCCCAGGAGACTGAAAAGTTTATCAATTAACTTTGAAGCGGCGCCATTGGTCGGATCTACCACTATCTTGAATTTAGCTCTCTTTATCGTGGGCAGATCTAGACGCTCAAGCAGCCATTCCAGATAAGGCTCTTCCGGGTTCAATTCTCTGATAATTTTTGGCGTCTTCTTTAAGGGTGATTGCTTAAAACTGCCTAAATGGTATATGTCAAGAAGTTCCTGCCCTTGAAATTCATTCAGGTAAGTTCCCTGGCTATTGATAAAATTCAAAGCGTTCCAGGGCGCAGGATTATGGCCAGCTGTGACCGAAACAGCTCCCCTGGCTCTCTTATTTTTTACCAGAAATTGAATAATTGGTGTTGGACAGAGGCCGAGATCTATGACCTCGTGACCGGTGGCCAGCAGGGCCGAAATAACTCCATCGGCTACCATTGGACTGGAATTACGGCTATCTCTTCCGACAAGAACAGGACCAACTGAAACCA
>JAKPXU010000139.1 GCA_029571905.1 Acidobacteriota bacterium
AAGGCAGGACCTTTATGACAAATTTCACAAACTTTTGGCATCTTAATTCTCTTCCCTATAAATTAGCCCGTCGGCCAGTTTAAATGTATAGCATAAAACCAGATCGAAAGCAATCTGGCCACTCGAGTTCTTCAGTCAAGCTGATCTGGAGCACTGATTGAACAGGCGAATTTTCTGGTGACCGACCGTAAAAGATCGAAAATTGGCGCTTGAAATTCATTGCCAGGAATGCTATCATGGCTGGCGATTCCCCAAGCTTGTAGATGGCGGGGATTAATTTTTCCACAGCTGTGGATATTTCTGTGGAAATCTTGCTGGGCAAAATGAAGACTGAAGATAAAACCAATCCCTGGACTCAGATACTGGCAGAATTAAAAAGCCGGGTTGATGACAATGCATTTGAAACCTGGTTTGAACCCACCTCTTATATTGGTGAAGAAGCCGATATCCTGTATATCAAGGTACCCAATTCTTATTTCAAGGACTGGTTGAGCTTTCATTATTCGAATCTGATTAATGACTGTTCGCGGCAACTCTTTAACCATCCCTTTGAAATAAAATATATATACGATGAGAGTCCTGGTTCTTTTTTGAGGAATTCACCTGAAGAGAGAAAAATTACGCAAGCTATCATTCAGAGCGCTAACCTCAATCCAAACTATACCTTCGAAAATTTTGTAGTCGGCTCTTGTAATCAATTCGCCCAGGCAGCAGCTGTAGCTGTAGCTAAGAATCCAGCTAAATCCTACAATCCACTTTTCATTTACGGGGGAGCAGGCCTGGGGAAAACCCACCTGATGAACGCTATTGGTCACTATATCATGCACAATAATACGAAGCTTAAGGTGTTGTATGTCACCACTGAACGTTTCATGAATGAATTAATTAACCATCTCCAGTATGGCAAGATCCTGGAATTCCGGCAGAAATACAGGGCAGTTGATGTCCTGTTAATGGACGATATCCATTATATTTCCGGCCGGGAAAGAACGAAGGAAGAATTTTTCCACACTTTTAATCATCTTTATGATAGTCAAAAACAAATTGTTATTTCCAGTGATTGCCCCCCGAAAGATATCCCTAATCTAGAGGACAGATTTCGCTCCCGCTTTGAGTGGGGGCTCATTGCTGACCTGAAGCCGCCTGATATTGAAACCAGAATTGCTATTTTAAAAAAGAAAGCCGAGCTAGAAGGAATAAATCTGCCAGAACCAGTGGCTCTTTACATCGCCGATAAAGTACATGCTAATATTCGGGAACTGGAAGGGTATTTAAGAAGGGTGATTGCCTATGCTTCATTAAAAGGAGTCAACATTGACCTGGATCTGGCTAAAGAGGCTCTGAAGGGACTGCTGGATGCTTCGGCTAACCTGATAACTATAGAAAAAATACAAAAAGTAGTCGCCACCCACTACAAAATAAAACCTTCCGAACTAAGGTCCAAAAATAACTCACCTAAAATTTCTTTCCCCAGGCAAATTGCTATGTATCTGGCTAAAGAACTAACTGATAATTCTTTACCAGAAATTGGCAAGAAATTCGGCGGAAAACATCATACCACTGTCCTGCATAGCATCAGAAAAATAGAGAAATTAAAACAGGAAGACCCGGAATTCAACAGAGAAATTAACAAGCTACTGAGCTTCTTACAATGATTGCTATCAATGACTTAAAAAAGATTTACACATTTCCACTTGCTTTTATTGTATTATCTAGACTTAGTTCTTATAATAATTTTAAATAATATAGCAACTCCATGAAAGGTGAAAAAGATGAAATTTTCAGCCAGTAAAGCAAATGTTATTAATGAGTTAGCTCTTCTCCAGGGCATTGTGGAAAAAAGAACCACCATGCCGATTTTGTCCAATGTTTTGCTAACCGCCAGGGGAGAAAAAGTGGAAATTATGGCGACCGACCTGGAAGTTGGTATGAAATCCATTTTTGAGGCTGAAATAAAAGAAGAAGGAAAGGCGGCGGTCAATGGGAAGAAGCTGTTTGATTTTATCCGTCTTCTTCCTGAAGATCGGCCCATAGATTTTTTTAAAAAGGATGAATATATGCTGGTGAAGAGTGGCGAAAGCGAAATAAAAATAGTAGCAGCTCCGGAAGAAGATTTCCCGGCCATTCAGGAATGTTCCTTTGATAATCATCTATCTTTTCCACTGACTGATTTTAAGGAGATGGTTGATTGTGTCTTCTATGCTATCACTCAGGAACAAAGATATTATCTTAGCGGTGCCCTGCTGTCTGTTAAAAATAGACAGCTGGAGCTGGTCAGTACCGATGGTCATCGCTTAGCTTACACCAGAAGAGAAATCGATGACTTGCAGGTCGACAGGGAAATTAATCAGATTGTTTCGAAAAAAACACTCAATGAGCTAAAGAAATTTGAAAACAGCAAAATTGACTTCGATTTTGATGACAATAGTTTATTTTTTAGAGTGGGTAACCGGGTTTTAATTTCGAGAATTATAGAGAGTAAGTTTCCCAATTATCAGGCGGTTATACCCAAGAATAATCCCAATTTACTGTTGGTAGAGCGGGAAGAATTGGTTTCAGCTATCAAAAGAGTATCTGTTCTGTCAGCGGACAGATCGAAGGGTATTAAGCTGGAAATGAAACCGAGCGAATTGCGGCTTTTTTCTTCTAATCCGGAGATGGGAGAGGCTAGAGACAAATTACAGGTCGATTATCAGGGTGAGGAGCTGGAAATCGGTTTTAATTCTCAATATTTGCTTGATTTTCTGACTACTTTAAGTTCTGAACGGGTCCGGCTGGAAATAAAAGATGAAAATAGTGCCGTTTTAATGAAACCTGAACCTGAAGAGAAAGGTGTATATCTATACGTCTTAATGCCGATGAAAATTTGATCAGAACGAATGGCAACAATCAACCAGGGTTAATTAAGATTAGCTTTTTGTCTCCGCTTTGGGCTTAACTACTGCCCGGACAAAATCCCAGCGTTTTTTCATATGATGTCGGTCATAATCGGAAATTTCATAGAGGTTATCCATCTGCATGGCGTCGGTCGGACAGGAATCCACACACTGGGCACAGTGAATGCACCGGTCATTATGGATAACCATATTAAACTTTTTTTCTGCTTCATTAGTAACGGTGATCTCAATAGCTTCGGCTGGGCAGTCACGCTCGCAAGCCCGGCAGGCAATACAGAGTTCTGGCCGCAAATAGGGTGAGCCCCGAAAATCAGGGGGGACCTCCAGTTTCTTAAAGGGATAGTCAACCGTCGCCGGCTTTTTGAACAGATGCCGTAGGAGTTCAGGTATAAAGACACCTAGCTTCATGAGATTAACCCCTTTATGAGAATTATAACCAGAAGTTGAAGAACGGCCAGCGGGGCTAAATATCTCCAGGAAAGACTGATGACCTGATCAACTCTGATGCGAGAAGTCGTTGCTCTCAGGAGAGATAAAAGGAAGATGACAAACAGAGTCTTAATGATAAAATTAATCAGTCCGGGCAACAGACCACCAGGAAAACCGCCCAGGAAAACAGTCGCCAGCAGCCCGGCTGCCACCACCAGCTCCACATCCATCATCAAGCGGAACAAAGCCAATTTCTTACCTGAATATTCAGTGAAGGTCCCTCCTACGATCTCTGTTTCGGCATGCGGGATATCAAACGGTGTCCTTTCCAGTTTTGCCTGAACGCAAATCAGAGCGATGATAAAAGCCGGTATGTTCAGGAGAGCCAGCAACGGGTGCTGGCGGTAAAAGGCAGCAATTTCAGCCAGCCGCCAGGAATTGGCCAGGATGGCCGGAGTCAGAACGGTCAGAAAGAGTGGCACTTCATAACCAAACAACATGGTCAGCACCCTGGTAGCTCCCACTGTTGAAAATAGATTGGTTGATGACCAGCCAGCTAAGAAAAAGATAAAGGTTGGCAGACTCAGAATATAGAGTAATACAATGATATCACCACTGAAAGAGGTGGCTGAAGAATTACTCAGGCTATAGTTCCAGACAGGCAAAAGAAGCATGCCAGCTGAGACAATAGCCAGACCAAAGGCAGGCAAAGCCCTGAACATTCCACGGTCAGCTCTTTCTGGCACGATATCCTCTTTCGACATCAGTTTTATAAAATCGGCGATTGGCTGAAGGAGGCCAGCCCGGCCCGTATGAGTTGGTCCCATGCGGTTCTGCAGTCGGGCATAAAGCTTACGGTCGTACCATTCGGCAAAAGTTGAATAAAAAAAGATGAAGAGAAGCCCGGGGTAAAGAATCAGATAGACAAGAGTCTTCAGAGTGGCCATGCTGCTTCCCTCTTTCTGGCTTGATGTTTTGTCATTTTAAGACTTAATTCTCTCAAACTGGACATAGTGACAATTTTTTCCTGCTCAGTCCTGGCGTCAACGATGGCCACCGATCGTTCCGCACAGCAAATGCACGGATCGATAGCCGCAAAAATTAATGGCACATCGGCAATGAAGCCGTTTTTGAGCATTTTAATAGTGGCAGCGTAATTAGCCAGGGTGGGTGCCCTGACTTTTACTCTTTCCGGCTTGTCGCTGCCATTGCTTTTAATATAGTGGATATTTTCTCCACGTGGTGCTTCATAGCGACTGACCACCTCATTGGGCTTGGCCCGACGTGGAGCCCGGACAGCGATAGGTCCGGCCGGCAGGTTTTTCAATAGAAATTCAATGATGTTATAGCTCTGTAGCAGTTCTTTGATTCTGACCACTGTCCGGCCGAGTACATCACAGGTGTCGGCTGTGCAGACCTCAAAAGGGATTTCATCATAAACGGCATAAGGATCATCTTTTCGAACATCCATCGGCACGCCGGAAGCCCGAAGAGTTGGTCCAACCGCACAGAGCTCAATAGCATCTTCTTTGGAGAGATAACCGACACCGGCCAATCTGGCTACAAAACTCGGCTCGGTAGTCCCCAGCTTCTCATAATAGGCGCTTCTCTGCCTCAGAACTTCCAGAGAATCCAGAATATGCTTGATCTGAAGCTCATCCAGATCCCGTCGAACTCCACCAATGGCATTAATAGCGTAATGGACACGATTACCTGAAATAGTTTCCAGGATATCCATAACTATTTCCCGGTCGCGCCAGACATACATAAAAAAGCTGTCAAAACCGGCTTCGTGCCCGGCCACTCCCAACCAGAGCAGATGACTGTGAACCCTTTCCAGCTCCGAGACCAGAATCCTGATGTAGAGCCCGCGCCTGGGCGGCTCGATCTCCATTAATTTCTCCACGCCCTGAACATAGCAGGTAGCATGGGAGTGAGAGCAAATCCCGCAGATTCTTTCCATTAAATAGATATTCTGCGTCCAGGTTTTCTGTTCAGCCAGTTTTTCGACTCCACGATGGTTGTAGCCCAGCCGCAGGTCTGCCTCGCGAATTATTTCTCCATCCACTGTCACCCTGAC
>JAKPXU010000172.1 GCA_029571905.1 Acidobacteriota bacterium
GCTGAGAGAAACGGCAATTAATTGTCCTGAGCGCAGCGACCCGCTCACCTGATGCCAGGTGAAGCGGGTTTTTTTGTGCCTTAACCCGGGCACAGCAGCAGCGCTCAAGCCCGCCGCTGTTTCTCTCCCCATCCTCCACTCAGAGTTAGCTGGCACCAGGTTTCCTCCCAAATTTAAAAAAGGAGGTGCCAGATGTATTCCGATATGTTTCCATTCGACTTTGTAAGCATAAAAGGGGTTGACGTTTTGACAGGCTTCCCCTACCTTATGACTTACATTGTCAGAAGCTTCTATCATTTAACTTTTCTTCCGGCCACGTGGTGCAGACATTTTCTTTTTAAACTGGCGAAACTTCAGGCTGCTCAAAACAAGCTGGACACTTTTCTGGTCTTAAATGAAATGACTTTTATTTATTTCCCAGGCCGTAATAGTAATAATCACCGGTTCCTTAAAAAACCACCTGCCTGGGGTAAGCTCGTTTCCGATCGGCTTCAGCCAGTCTATCCGATACCAGAAGACCTGGACCTCAAGGCGCGAAAAGAGGAGTGGCAAAGAATAGAAGAGGATTTAATTGACGACGATTTTATCTTTGGTGACCCAACCAAAGGTGGACGGCAAGCAACACCAAAAGATCTGGAACAGCTCAAGGGATTCAATGAAGATGGTGTTCCAACCGGACTTTATAAATGCAATCAATGCGGATTTTATAAAGGAACCTGTCTTGACCCATCGCCTTGTTTTCAGGGTTTGAAGGTAAAAGTTCACTGCCGGTGTGAAAACGACAATAAATGCGCCCGCTGCGGCCAGCCACTCAGCCAGTTCAGGCTAAATGCCAATTATTATGATGAAAAAACCAGAAGTATCTGGTATGTGCCAGGCTTTACTGCCTTGAACCACGTCTGCCCTGATCTGTCCAAAAAAAGAATCATCCAAAGAATAATAAAAAAACGAGAAGTTAAAGATGAGGACTGATATGGATCGCAAAAACGATAAGTTTGACCTCATGGCCGCTGGCTGCTCTTATCTCCTCACCTCCGAATCAGTAACTGAAGGCCATCCTGATAAGTTAGCCGATCAGATTTCAGATGCTGTCCTGGATGAAGCTCTTACTCAAGATTCCCTGTCAAGAGTTGCCTGCGAGACTCTCGTCACCCATAACCTGGTAGTGGTAGCAGGTGAGATAACCACAGAAGCTAAGTTGGATATTCCTGAGATTGTCAGAAGAGTTTTCTGCCAAGCTGGATATCTGGATAAGGATTCCGGATTCGACCTGTCCCGGTGCCATATCCTCCTTGCTACCAAGAAACAGTCTGAGGAGATTGCTAAGGCAGTCCAGGAAGAATCCAACAATGGAAGCCAGATGGAACCCGGGCAAATAAAAGAAAACGCAAAAGCCGGGCATACTGTTTACCCAGAGGATGAGCTGGGCGCCGGCGATCAGGGAGTGATGTTTGGCTATGCTACAGATGAAACACCTGAGCTTATGCCTTTGCCCCTCATTCTGGCTCACCGGCTGGTTATGAAAGCAGATGAGCTGAGGCACGCTGGGAAAATTCCCTGGCTTCGCCCCGATGGTAAATCCCAGGTGACTGTCCGCTACGAAGGGGAAAAACCGGTGGCCGTGGAGTCGGTACTGCTCAGCCTCCAGCACCGAAAAAGAGTGAGCCACAATGAACTGATTGAAGCATTGAAAAAGGAAATAATTGAAAAAGTCATTCCTCTGAAGCTGCTCTCCTCAACTACAGAAATTATCATTAACCCTTCAGGAGAGTTCACTATTGGCGGGCCTGAGGCTGATACCGGC
>JAKPXU010000191.1 GCA_029571905.1 Acidobacteriota bacterium
CGGTCAGGTGATCAGTATTGCTCTGTCCATGGCCATTGTTTCTTCGAGCATAAATATGCAGTCCATGCAAGATTTGTTTGCGGGCCGGCGAGCTGGTTCGGCCAGTCTGGCTGTCAATGAGTTTATTTCTGGAGCCAGGCACGCCTTCTTGATTTCCATGATTATCACCATCATTGCTGCCTTTATTTCCTATTTGAGAGGGCCCAAGCCGGAGTGGAGTGAAAATCTAAAAGAAATAAAAGAAGAGGTCTAAGCCGAAGAAGCAGAAGGCAACCACAATCTCTTTCCTCCGGACCCCGAAGCAAATCTCTAAGAAGTGGTGATATCCGTTGAGGGCAGGATAGCGGGCAGGCAGGTCAACTTATCAATATCCAGAACTCCCGGCAATTAAATCTTGGTTTGATCTTTATTGTCTGCCTTTTTTCCTGATCTGATCATAACCAGTTTTTCCCTTGAGACCAGGTTCTTAATTTTTTCCAGAACATCTGAACTTAAAGTTTCTTCCAGAATTGCTTTCTCCAGGCTGTTGAGGTCAAGGCTGGCCAGGGCTGACCACAGGCCAGCTTCTCTCAGAATATTTTCGAGTTTCTGCCTTTCTGCCTGACCCCTGGTTGGAAATCTGACGATCTCTTTCCTGACCATCGTCAGACTATACTCACTGCCGTTTATTCTATCCACCTGGTTCTCTTCAGCATACTTAATTATGGCTTCCTTCAGCTTTTCGAGCTCTTCCTCAGCTTGTTTTTTCTTTTCCAGATAGCTTATATATTTATCAACCAGTGCGACTCCTTCTTCTGCCAGATATTCGTTCGGTGGAAGCTTCCGGAGTTCGACTAGATGCTTTTTCAATGGGCAATAAGCCCAGTAGGCACACCACTGGCAGAGGCCGCTTTCCTGGGGAGGAAATTCCTTTTCAGTTTCTATTCTGTTTATAAGCGCAGCTATCTCATCTCTCAGTTGCTCGAGCTGTTCTGGCGTTCTGGTTGAAGATATCTCCTGATCAAAAGCTACATAATGCCAGACCAGCCTGAACTTTTCCGCCCAGGGCCATTTCTGTTTGATGCCAAGCTGGTAGAGGGCTAATTGACGGTCAGCATCGGCTGTGGCCTGAGCTGGCAATTGTGAGGCTGTTTTATAATCGTGGATTTCAATTACCCCATCTGGTCTCAGATCAATCCGGTCAGCAAAGCCTTTTAAAATGTAACGCCTGTCGCCGTAGAGGTCAATCTCCAACTCCTGTTCAAGGCCCAGAATTTTATTCTGGTTAAAGGGATAGTAGTGCTGATAATAATCCTCTATATATTTCAGCCCCAACCGGAAATAATCGTCAGCTGTCCGGCCTTCTTCTACTATTTTCACTTTATCATGAAAATTCTTTTGCCAGGTACTTTCATAGTAAGCTTTAACTTCATCCAGACTCATAAGCTGGAAGCGCAGCTCGGAATAGAGCTTTTCCATGGCTTCATGGAAACGGCTCCCCAGAAAAGCTTCAATGCCTTCTTCCTCGGCCGGGATCCTGTCCAGATAAGATAACTTATATTTTCTCGGGCAGTTCTGGTAGGTCTCAAGTTTAGAATGAGAATATACCATCCGGACCCTCCTTTAAGTGGCAAAATCTCTTCCAGATAATTTACTCTGCTAAAGAAGGAATTTGCAACTGTTTTTATTTTTTGTCCACCGGAGCGGCCGGTTTGGTTTCCGATGGGCTGGCTCGGAGCTGCCTGACTCTGTCTTTCAGGTGGTCCTTAAGCTTCAGGTATGGGACACCCTTTTCCCACCAGTCAGGAGCAGGTTTGCCCATCAGGTGATGGTCAAAAAATTCTTTCATCCTGACCGTATAGTCCTTCTGGTTAGCCGGTTTTTGCAGGCCGTGGTTTTCACCGACATATTCCAGCATGACCACTGGCTTTTTAAGCCGCCGCAGGGTGTTGTAATATTCAATTCCCTGGTTAAAGTCAACCGCTCCATCTTTATCATTGTGAAGGAGCAGAAGAGGAGTTTTCACTTTCTGAGCCTGAAAGACAGGAGAATTTCTGATATAGGCCTCGGGATTTTCCCAGTAGCCCCCGGTGAAGCGGCCCTGGGTGCTTTCGAAAATCGCCTGATTGGTCATGCCAGTATTCCAATAGATAGAACTATACATGGAAATCATGTTAGTCAGTGGTGCGCCGGCGGCGGCCGCCCTAAAAGCATCAGTCTGGGTGATGAGAAAGGCTGTTTGATATCCTCCCCAGGAATGACCCTGAAGTCCGACTCTTTCACCATCAACCACACCGGAGTCAATAGCTGCTTTAAGAGCCGGCAGGACACACCAGACCGCCGACATCCCTGGATCATTGAGGACATAGGTGATATCAGGCATCAGAACAGCATAGCCCTGGCTGGTATAATAGGATTTATTGAAGCCATTGGCGGTAGGAAAGAAATAGCGGTTCAGGTTCTGCGACAGCTTCTCATAAATATAAACTATGGTTGGATATTTTTTGCCTTCCTCATAGCCGGCAGGCAGAAACAGAGCAGCCTGAAGCTTTTTCCCCTTAGCGCTGACGTAGTCTATAAGCCTCAC
>JAKPXU010000207.1 GCA_029571905.1 Acidobacteriota bacterium
TCTCTGCTGGCCAAAATTAGGAGAAAGCTGGCCATCACAGGGCAGCTCAAATTTTCCCTGCGCCAGCCACTCGGGGCTGGTTTGCCCGTAGATCTGAGCAAGAATTTCAGACTCTCTTTTAATTCTTTCCTGAACTTCCCGCGGTGGATGAACATATTTGGGATCAACGGTCAGCTTCTTTTTAGGGAAATCCCGGGCTAGAATCTCCACATCTGCCTGAATTTGATCCTTTTCCGACCCGCCCGACCAGAGAGAAATGCACAAAGTATGCCGTCCGGGTTTCACTCCCAGATCAAGACCAAGAAACAAGAAATCTGTCTGCCCAGGCTTGGCTTTTAGCTCATAATGTTCACCTCGGAAATCAATGGTGGCCAGATCACTTTTTTTCTCCACCCAGGTCAGAACGATCGGTTCACCAGGCTGGAATTTTCTGGCCTTCAATTCAAATAGATCACCAGTTCTGGCTCCCAATTGAATGACCTCAGCCCTGGCCGGAAGAGCAATAAAAACCACAGCCAAAAAGGTCAGGAAAAGAAGGCCAAAGATATTTCTAAAATTTAGTTCTTTAGAAAAAGAGTTCAAATTATGATCAACCATAATCAATCACCTCCGACTTTTGATTAGCCCCTTAGGTTTATTTATCTTATTTATCAGATGACCTGGCCCCGCCCATCTTTTCTTAAGATTTTACCCGGTAGCTGGCCTGTAATTTGACCTTCCTCCACCACCAGTTTCCCATTGACCAGGACATAGGGTATACCTTCCGGATAGTGATGAGGATCAGACCAGGTAGCCTTATCCTGAATTTTTTCATAATCAAAAAGAACTAAGTCCGCCAGATAACCAGGCCGGACCAGACCTCTTTGCTTGAGGTTAAATCTTTCGGCCGGAAAACCGGTCATTTTCCTGATCATGGCCTCCAGCGGCAAAACTTTCTCACTCCTGACATATTGAGCTATGGCCCGAGGGAAAGTACCATAATACCGCGGATGAGGCTTGCCCCCGGACAGAGGCCCGGTGGTTGAAGCCAGGTTGCCATCCGATCCAAGACAGGTAAAAGGCTGCTGAAGTATTTTTTTCAGATTATCTTCACTCAATCCAAAACAGACCATTGACACCTGCCCCCGCTCTTCAACAAGCAGGTCTCTGATAAATGAAAACATATCCTTATTCTGGTTTCTTAATTTAGCCGCCTGTTCCAGATCGAGGCCTTCTAACTGGCGGTTTTTTTCGGTCTCAACCGAAGCAATCAAAACCTTATTCCAGGAGCCGAGGTTGGCCTCGGCTTCCTTAATTACTTCCCTCAGTTTTAGTTCAAGTTCTGGCGAACGCAATCTATTCAAAAAATCTTCATTTCGGCCTTCTCTAACCCAAAGCGGGAAAAATATGCTCAGCCCGGTCGACCAGGCAGTATAAGGATAAACATCAGCCGAGAAATCGACTCCGCGCGTTTTAGCCTGATTCAATTTTTCTAAAAGCTCGTCTATCATTGGCCAGTTCCGGGGGAAGCCAATTTTAAGATGAGAAATTTCCAGCCTGACTCCGGCCTGTTCGGCAATTTCCAGGGCTTCATCAACTGCCTTTAGCACTTCGTCTTCCTCATCTCTCATATGGGTGGCATAAATTCCCTGGTTCTCCCTGAGAACTTTCATAAGGTCGATTAATTCACCGGTCGAGGCAAAGCTCCCGGGGGCATACTCAAGGCCGGTAGAAATCCCGATGGCTCCCTGCTGGATAGCCTGACTGGCCAGCTCTTTCATTCTGTTCATTTCCTCCGGTGAAGGGGGCCGATTATTATAGCCGACGACAGCAGCCCGAATAGTTCCCTGCCCGACCAGGGTGGCAAAATTGACTGCCAGCCCTTTTTCTGCCAGCCGCCGGAAAAAGCCGGCCAGATCGTGCCAATCAACTTTAAGTCCGTATTCCGAGCTTAAGTACTTATCTTCATCTTCGAGCATGGCAGTTGTAAGTGGAAAGCGGCTGGAACCACAATTCCCTCCGATGATCGTCGTTACCCCTTGTTTGATCAATGAATCGGCTGTTGGACAGATCAGAAGCTCAATATCAGTATGATTGTGGACATCAATAAAACCGGGACTTAAGCTAAGATTCTCAGCCAGAATTTGCCGCCGCCCATTGTTTTTTCCTATCTTCCCTATGTGTTTTATGTAATTCCCGCTGATCCCAACATCAGCCCGGAAGGGCGGCTGGCCGCTGCCATCAAAGATCAGAGGCTGTCTGATGACCAGATCATAATCATTTCCAGCCTCTTCCGGGCGGCAACCCGGCCAAAAAACGATCAGGCCGGATGCACCTATTAAACCCAGACCGGTCTTTTTTAAGAATTCCCGCCTTGCTATTAACTCTTTTTTCATTTATTTCTTCAGCTTTTTAAAATAATATATCAGCCTGACTTTATCAAGCTTAAAGAAAGCCTGAGATAAGACGTTATATTTTCTGCCGGCAGGACTGAATATAGCCTTAAAAAAAATTGAGATAACAAGAGTTCTGGGAGGTTCAATAGACCTGTGTATTATGGAATCTGAGTTTCTACTACCTTCCTGAAGATAGGCAAAGTTCGCATCCTGATGGCCAGGGCGATGGGGCCTTTCTCTTCTTCGAAACTGAGGATTTCCGGGCATCCGATCTGCTTTTGATATATAATTCCATCGATATTAATTTCAGGGAAATTTTTGTTATATTATTCGACCCGGCACAACAGGCAGCTGCCATTGCTCCCTGGAAATTATTCTCTGGTGTAGGTAGATCCTGACCAGTAAGATTTCGACCATAACTGTCAACGAGCCAGGAAGAGTAAAATATAATAAGAATTAAAGTGGCATTTATTATATATAAATGAAACTACTGGATCAGGATGAAAGAGGAAAAGAAGAGTTTTGCAGCCATGGCCAGGCGCCATAAAGCTATCATTTTTTTACTCAGCTTTCTCATCATTCTGGCCGCTATAAGGGTCGAAGCCCGGATGCCAGAGAGAGCTGACCGCCTAAACAGAGCCTTTTTCCGCCAGCTTCTGACCGACACTGGCCAGATTCTCAGCGCACCGTCCAGGTGGGGGAAAAACGACTGGCTGACTTTTAGCCTGAGCCTAACTGCCAGTTTAGCCTGGTGGCCGGTAGATAGTTCCATCCATGACTGGATCTCTGATAGTCACCATCCAGCTCTGACCTCTGTCTCCAATTTTTTTTCTGGTGCTGCTCATCCTTTGAGTCTGATTGGGACGATCTCACTCGGTTATCTGGCTGGGGAACTGGCTGGCTCTTCTTCCATCAGACAGACTTTCTTGCTCTCTGCTGAAAGCTTGCTGATTACTGAACTTGTCGTTCAGGCTGGCAAAATCTCTATTGGACGGGCCAGGCCCTATACTCTCGAAGGTTCCAGCTCTTTTCACCCCTTCACCCTGAAAGGAGACTGGCAGTCTTTCCCCTCCGGTCATAGTTCAGCCGCCTGGGCTCTGGCCAGTACCCTTTCCTCGAGAACAGAGAAACAATACCTTCAAGTCCTTTTTTACAGTCTGGCCACTGGCGTTTCGCTTTCACGTCTCATTCTTGACAAACATTTTGCTTCGGATGTCGTTGCTTCCAGTCTTCTAGGTTTTTATATCGGACGTAAGATTGGCCACAAAGCTTCTCAGCCGGCTAAAAAAGGCGATCGCTTATCTGTTTCCTTTTCAATTCTGCCCGGTTTGATGTCTGTTAACTTCAATTACCAGTTATAAACCCGTCTTCAAGCTGGTGGCCAGCAGCTTTTCCACTTGTCAAGCCGCCATTTTTTTGCTATTTTCTTACTTGAAATTTGCGGAGGTTATTTTATGCCTGAAACTGACCAAAAAAAGGGCAGCAAGACTAAAAAGATTAACCGCTTGACCCTGGCCGAGATTGAGGCTCAGCTTGAATATATTAAAAAGGCTGAGGGTAGCCTGAGTTCGAAACATGCCCAGCAGCTCCTGGCCAGAAAAGCAGTTTTAACCAGGAAGATTTAGGTTGGCCTTTTTCAATCAGATTGGCCAGCTAAACTCAATATATAAAGATTTTACAAAAAAATCGTTTTCTGCTATCATCAGAAGGAAAAAAAAGGAGAATATTAGTGTTAAGCAAGGAATTAAAATCCAAAATTATTGAGGACAATCAACTCAGTCCGACTGATTCTGGCTCGCCTGAAGTTCAGGTGGCCATTATGACGGAAAGAATCAACCAACTAATCAACCATTTTCAGATCCACAAAAAAGACTATACTTCTCGCCGCGGTTTGATGAGACTCGTCGGGCAGAGAAAGAGACTGCTGGAATACTTGAAAGAAACTGATAAAGAGCGATATCAGAAACTTATTACCAAATTAAACCTCAGGAAATAGGCAATTTGCCGCTAAATCTAAAGACGGATTAGAACATGTCAAATAACATCAATATTGAAATCGGTGGCCGTAATCTATCCATAGAAATCGGCAAGGTCGGAAGACAGGCTGATGGCTCAGCACTGGTTCGCTATGGCGATACCATCATGCTGGTCACAGCTACT
Source organism: Acidobacteriota bacterium (assembly GCA_029571905.1). Taxonomy (GTDB): domain Bacteria; phylum Acidobacteriota; class Aminicenantia; order Aminicenantales; family Saccharicenantaceae; genus Saccharicenans. The sequence goes on from JAKPXU010000207.1 coordinate 4,536, forward strand.
TCCAGAAAAGAGATCTCTGGAGAAAAGAATTTTCTACCATTGATTGTTGACTACCGCGAAAATACCTACGCAGCCGGCAAAATACCGGGCGGATTTTTTAAACGCGAAGGAAAGCCCTCAGAACATGAAATCCTGGTTGCCAGGATGATTGATCGCCCCATTCGTCCTCTATTTCCAGAAGGTTATTTCCAGGATACCCAGATCGTGGCTTTACTGCTTTCGGCTGACCTGGAAAATGAGCCTGATACTCTGGGGATCATCGGTGCTTCGGTTGCTCTTTACTTCTCCGAGATTCCATTTACCACTCCTTTGGGGGCGGTGAAGATCGGTTTAATCGATGATCAGTTTGTGATTAATCCGGCTGCTTCTCAGCTGGAAAAATCGAAGATCAACATGGTTGTGGCCGGCAACGAAGACGGGATTTGTATGATTGAAGCTGGAGCGAGCGAACTGGAGGAAGAGAAAGTAGTTGAAGGTTTGATTCTGGCCCAGGAAGAGATAAAAAAGATCGTGGCTGCCCAGAAAGAGCTTTTCAATCAACTGACCATCAGCAAGACCGAAGTTAAGGTCAATCCACCGGCGGAAGAAAAAATCAAACAGATCGAAGATGAGATTGCTACTGAACTTTTACATGCCATCCAGATCAAGCAGAAAAAGGCCAGCGAAAGAGCCAGCCAGGAGATACTCAATCGTCTGTTAGCCAGAATTCCCAAAGAAAATACGGAAGAAATTTCTGCCACTAAAGACATTTTTTATAATTTGCAGAAAAAGCTGGTCAGAGATCTGGTCTTAAATAAGGGGCAGAGAGCCGATGGTCGAGCTTTTAATGAGCTCAGGCCAATCAGCATCGAGGTAGGCCTGCTGCCCAGAACCCATGGTTCGGCGCTTTTTACCCGCGGTGAAACACAGAGCCTGGCCACAGTTACTCTGGGCACCTTTGAAGATGTGCAGAGGCTCGATGGGCTGGGCGAAGAAGCTGAGAAAAGGTTTATGCTGCACTATAATTTCCCACCTTTTTCTGTAGGGGAAGTCTCATTTATGAGAGCTCCGGGCCGAAGGGAAATAGGTCATGGGGCTCTGGCTGAAAAGGCCCTTCTACCTGCCATTCCTGACGAAGAAACCTTTCCATATACGATTCGTATTGTCTCTGATATTCTGGAATCGAATGGCTCGTCATCCATGGCAACAGTCTGCGGTGGAACATTAGCCCTGCTGGATGCCGGTGTGCCACTTAAGATGGTGGTAGCTGGTATCGCCGTCGGTCTGGTCAAAGAAGGCGAACGATATGCCTTGCTGACTGATATTGCCGGGCTTGAAGATCATTATGGTGATATGGACTTCAAGGTGACTGGTTCAGAGCGCGGTATCACCGCTATTCAAATGGATCTCAAAATCCCCTACTTACCGGTCCAGATAATCCGTGAAGCCTTCCAACAGTCAAGGGAAGCCAGGCTCCAGGTATTGGAGAAAATGAAAGTTGTTCTGCCAGCTCAGAGACCTCAAATCTCGGTCTATGCACCCCGCATTATCACTTTGTTTATCAATCCTGAAAAGGTCTCTGATGTTATTGGGCCTGCCGGTAAGATGATCAAAAAGATAGTGGCTCAGACCAATGCCAAGATAGATATCGAAGAAACAGGCAAAGTAACCATTGCTTCAACTGACATGCAAGCGGCTGAAAAAGCTCTTGAGATGATCAGAGAAATTACAACCGAAGTAGAAGTTGGTCAGATATATACTGGCAAAGTGGTCAGACTGGAAGAATATGGCGCTTTCGTTGAAATTTTACCGAATGTAGTTGGGCTTCTGCATATTTCAGAAGTTGCTCCTTACCGTATCAGAAACATCAAGGATGAGATTTCGCTTGGACAGACAGTCACGGTTAAAGTTATTGATATTGATGAAGAAAACAACCGGATCCGGCTGAGTAAGAAAGCCCTGGAAGAAGGGGATCAGTCATCCAGAGGCCCGGCCCAGCCCAAAGAGCGAGAAGATTCACACGACCGGCAGCATGATCATGGTTTTTCCGGCCGTCATTCCAGAAACGACCGAAATCGTCACTAAAGCTTGATTAAAAGCATAATATGATGAGAGGAAAATCAAAGCTATTTTCCTCAGGCCGAACAGCAGGATTTACCCTGCTGGAAATGGTGGTGACCCTGTCTATTCTGGCTCTGCTCACCACCGTGGCTATGCCTGTTGTTACCACTTCTGTTAAAAGGGAAAAAGAAATCGAACTGCGTCAAAATCTGAGGCTTATTCGACAGGCTATTGATGACTACAAAAAATTGGCTGATGAAAAGAAATTTGAAATTGATCCAGATTCCTATGGCTATCCGCCAGACCTGGAGACTCTCGTCAACGGGGTTGAAATCGATCAAGAAGTCACCGATTCTTCTGGTCGAAAAACTAACAGAAAAATGCTGGTTCGCTTCTTGCGAAAAATACCCGTTGACCCGATGACTGATTCTTATGAATGGGGTCTTAGATCATATCAGGACGAACCTGATTCTGATTCCTGGGGCGGTGAAAATGTCTACGATGTTTATACGAGGAGTCAGGGCACCGCTCTAAACAAGACTAAATACCGGGATTGGTAAAAAATGTGGATTAACCGAAAAGAGGAAGCCTCTGGTTTTACTCTGATTGAAATCCTGGTTGTCCTGAGCATTATCGGCATCCTGCTCGGCCTGGCTGTACCCCAGTATCAAATCTCAGTCAAGAGAGCCAGAGAAGCAGTCTTAAAAGAGAATCTTTTCATAATGCGCAAATTAATAGATCAATATTATCAGGATAAGCACCGGTATCCGCCCAGCCTCCAATCATTGGTTGAAGAAAATTACCTGAAAGCTCTGCCTATTGATCCAGTTACCGGCTCAAATGAGACCTGGATCGAGGTCAGGGAGATGCCGCCAGCTGATGAATATGTTCCTCCTGAAAACCTAGGAGTGATTGATGTCAAATCCGGTTCGGAGGCCAGAGCCCTTGATGGTTCTTTCTACAATACCTGGTGATGATGCCTGCTCAGTCGACTGATATCGGTTAGCGGACCGGCTTAAGATTTTAGGCGGGCAAGGAATATAGAATGAAGAAAGATGGGCTAAAGGTTAAACAGGACCTGAAACAAAAGATAATCAGGCAGCCTGTCAACCAGACCAGTGGTTACATCCTGGTTTTTTTGTTAATTATCATCTTCGCTCTGACCATCGGCTTACTGGTAGCAGTTCCTGTTCTCGAGACTCAACTTAAAAGAGAAAATGAAGAAGAGCTCATTTTTAGAGGCCAGCAATACGTGGAGGCAATCAGGCTTTACCAGCAGAAAAGGCCTGGTTCTTACCCCCAGTCTCTGGAGGAACTGGTCAAAGAAAAGTGCCTGCGGCGTCTGTACCCCGACCCGATGTCCAGGAGCGGAGAATGGAATCTGCTGTTGATTCCCCCGGTTGCTGCTGGCCCAACTACTTCCGCCCAGGCTGGTGGCGGCGGAACCGATAGACTGCTGGTTGTTACTGGCGCCGGACTTAAAAAGATTTCCAGACCACAGATAGTCGGAGTAGTCAGTTCCTCGCCGGAAAAGTCGGTCCGGATTTATGATGGAGAAGAATATTACCAGAAATGGCTTTTTTATTACGGACAGGTATCAGATAAAAAACCTCAGCTCCTGTATCAGGCAGAAGAAAAATAGAATTCTCTATCCAGACTTACTTTTTTACCCAGTCTGGCAAAATAAATTCCAACTGATCATAGAGTTTTAAGCCCAGTTCTTTAACTCGTCCTGCCTTTAATTCCAGAACATAAAGTGCCTTTTTGTCCGGACCGTAACTTGGACAGGGATCAGCCGGGCAGGGCGGAACATTTTCCTCCAGATGGACAATCTGGCGGTGGGAGTTAAGCCAGATAATATCAAGCGGAATTATGGTGTTTTTCATCCAGAACGTATGCTGATCCTCTTCTTCAAAGACGAATAGCATGCCCTGATCAGGTTTAAGCTCCTGACGATACATTAATCCCTTTTCCCTTTCCGCCGGACTGACTGCCAGTTCAGCCGTTACTGCCTCTCCGTTAGGGAAAAAAACCTTAATATACCTGTCACGACGGCCAGTCTGGCAGTAAAGCTGGGTACACAGTACCAGACAGGATAAGAACAAGCTAACCGGAATTGTATGAAAGATTTTTTTTCTCATCTTTTCACCTGAACAACCAGCATCCCGGCTCTATTATCCCGAATCAATTCTTTATAATCAAGGGCACAAATCGGACGCCGATAAGTCTGGTTTTCTCCAAACCCTTTTTTGTCTTCTTTATGAGGACCAGCTCCTGAGAATCAGTACCAACCGGTATAACCAAACGACCGTTGATCTGAAGTTGTTCAACCAGGGCTGGCGGCACTTCGGCCGGTGCAGCCGAGACCAGGATGGCATCAAAAGGAGCTTTTTCGGGCCAGCCCTTTGAGCCGTCACCAATCAAAAACTCGATATTAGTGTAGCCGAGATTCTTTAGAGTTTCCTGAGCTCGCTCAGAAAGCTCAGGAATAATTTCAATGGTATACACATCTCTGACCAGTTCGGCCAGAATGGCCGTCTGATAGCCAGAGCCGGTACCTATTTCGAGCACTTTATCCTCTGGCCGGAGTTTTAAAGCTTCAGTCATATAAGCTACAATATAGGGCTGAGAAATAGTCTGGCCATAACCTATGGGCAGTGGCTCGTCTCGGTAAGCCATGTCTTTCATCTCTTCCGGGACAAATAGATGCCTGGGAACCTTAAGCATAGCAGATAGAACCCTTTTATCCTTGATACCCCTGGCCTTGATCTGATATTCAACCATATTTCGGCGGGCCTGTTCATAGTCAGGATTAGAATTCACCACGCCCTCCCCTTCCATGTTTTTTACCAGGTCCGTATTTACCAACAATAAGACAATCAGTAGGATCTGGCAAAAACGGCTAATGTTCTGGCTTCTTTCTGGCAAAAAATACATTTCCCCTTTTGGTTTTTTTCTTCATCCAGGGGTATAACTCTGATCGTAGCCATTGTTTCTTCTTTTATCCTGGCCTCGCAGTCCTCTGAGCCGCACCAGCTGGCCTGGACGAATCCTCTCTTATTTTCAATAACCGACTTAAATTCTTCAAAAGAAGAAGCCTGGCGGGTATTTTCTTTCTGGAAAGCTAGAGCTTTGTTGAATAGTGATGCCTGGATGCTGGCCAGAATTTCTTTTACCTTTTCCTCCAGGTCATCTGAACTGATGACCGACTTCCCCTGAAGATCGCGACGGACAGCAACAACCTGACCATTTTTTACATCCCGTGGACCAATTTCCAGACGCAGCGGAACCCCCCTCATTTCCCATTCAGAAAATTTCCAGCCTGGCGTATATTCACTTCGGTCATCCAGAAAAACTCTCAGGCCAGCCCGAGCCAGTTTATTTTTCAGTTCAACCGCTGCTGGTAAGACGTTCTCTTTCCATGAGCCGATAGAAATCGGGATGATCACCACCTGAAATGGAGCAACCCTGGGCGGAAAGAGCAGCCCGGAGTCATCTCCGTGGGCCATGACCAGAGCACCAATTAACCTGGTAGAAACGCCCCAGGAAGTCTGCCAGACATACTGAAGGCTCTGACTGCGATCCTCAAACCTGATGTTGAAAACCTGGGCAAAATGCTGGCCAAGATTATGGGATGTTCCCATTTGAAGGGCCTTCCCATC